>JBJXFT010000254.1:0-4892 GCA_046155725.1 Saprospiraceae bacterium | reverse complement strand
CGCCCAAACCATTTTCGTGAAAGCCAATGCTGCCGGCGCGAACAACGGCACTTCTTGGGCCGATGCCTACACCACGCTGGATGCCGCGCTCTCTGTTGCTGCGCCGGGCACGGCGCTGTGGGTGGCCGCCGGCACTTACAAGCCCGTCGGCGTTGCGCCCAACAACTCGTTCCTCGTGCAGACCGGCGTGGCGCTCTACGGCGGTTTTGCCGGCACGGAGACTGCGCTCAGTCAGCGCAACGCGCTCCTGAACGTCACCACGCTCAGCGGCGACATCGCTGGCAATGACCTTGTGGGCAACTTTGACGTAAACCGCACGGACAATGTGCAGCACGTAGTCACGGTATTTGCCAATACCTCCACGAACAGGGCCGTGGTGGACGGCTTTGCGCTGCGCGGCGGCCACACGCTCGTGGGAAACCCCAACGCCGATCTGACGCGCCGAGGCGCGGGCATTTTGGTAGGCGCAAAAGCGACGGTGCGCAATTGCCGGTTCAACGACAACTTTGCCGAATCGGGAGCAGGCATCGCGGCCATCGGCACGGCGAGCGACGGAATCGTGGTGGACAACTGCGTGTTCGAAGCGAACAAGGCTACCGAACAAGCCATCCTCTTGCTGCGCCAAACGCCCACGGGCGAGGTGAACAACTGCGTTTTCAGAAACAACCTGACCAACCGGGGGACGCTCTACCCAACATCCACCATCGCAATCGCCATTGACAGTTGCTTGTTCGAGGGCAACAACGCGGGCGCCAATTTTGGCGGCGCCATGTTCTCCTTTCAAGCCAGTTGGACGCTGACCAACAGCATTTTCAGGAAAAACAAAGCCTCCAACGCCGCCGGGATTTATATTGACGACCGCGACGGCGGCCATTTTGCGACGGTGAACAATTGTCTGTTCGAGCGGGACACGACCACGGCTTTTGGCGGCTCGGGCATCTACGGCTGGCAGGCTACCATGGCGGTCAAAAACACCATTTTCCGCGACAACTACGCGCCCAACGCGGCAGCCATGTACTTCAACGGGCGAGAGTTCGACAGCCAGTTCAGCATAGACAGCTGCCTCTTTGAGCGGAACATTGCCACGGGCTACGGGGGCACCGCCATCTACCACAACCGCACGAACTACACGCTGAGCAATTCGATTTTCCGCGAAAACGTGGCGCCCAGTTCCGGCGCGGCGCTCTACCACGGCGACACCACGGTGTTCACCATCACCAATTGCCTGATTGAACGCAACACCGGCAATTATGCCGCCGCCGTGGCCAACTACGGCATCGGCTGCAACGGCACCTTTGATGGCTGCACGTTCCAAAACAACACGGCCACTCAAGGCGGGGGCGCGGTGAGCAATGGGTTCAAAGCCGACGTGCTGTACAAAAACTGCGCGTTCATCGCTAACACGGCATCGTTCGGCGGAGCCATTTTTACCCAAAACGACACCACCCGCCTGCGGGTCGAAAACTGCTTGTTCCGCGAGAACATCACAACGGGCAACGGGGCAGCCATTTTCATCAACGAGAACATAGCAGCCAGCATCCGCAACAGCGAGTTCGTTTTGAACACCGGCAATTTTGGCGGCGCCATCCAAGCGTCTGGCGACAGTGTGCTGACCATCGAGAACACCATTTTCCGTGACAATTTTGCGGCCATGCAGGGCGGCGCGCTGAACCTCAACCAGGCCAACGCCACGCTGACGAACTGCCTCTTTGCCCGAAACATCAATGTCGGCAGCGGCGCGGGCGGCGCCATTTCCATCAATGCCTCTGACAGCCTCAACAGCACGGTGAAAGCCATCAACTGTACGTTCGCCGACAACGAAGCTCCCATCGGCGCGGGTATCGCCCAATGGGAAGCCCCGCTCGGCAATGCCGAACTTTTGCTCCAAAACTGCCTTTTCCAAAACCCCAACGGCGAGAACTATGCCATCGAAGAGGGCGAGCCAACGGTCATTTCTCTCAACGGAAACCAGAGCAGCGACCTCTCGCTCGAGGCTGACTTGATGGCCAGCAAGGACGCGCACAACCTGATAACCGTTTTTGCCAGCCCCGACGACGATGACTACCGCCTCACGGGCGGCCCGGCAGTAGATGGCGGCGTGGCCGACGGCGCGCCCACTACCGACCTGCTCGGCAACCCGCACCTCGGATTGCCTGACCGTGGCTGCTACGAGTTCGGCATCAGCGGCACGCACACCGTTGGCTTCCGCATGCTTTCGCTCCAATGCTCGCCCAGCCCGGCCAGCGAGCGCACCGTACTGACGCTCCAGAACGAGCAAAATGGCGAAGCGGAAATCACCGTGTGGAATCAAGCGGGCCAGCGCGTGGGCAGTTACCGCGCCACAAAATCCAGCCCCGAGTTTTCGTTCCCGCTCGAGCTCGGCCAATGGCCGGCAGGGGCTTACCGGGTGCAGTTCAGGCTTGGAATACTGCTGCACGAGGGGAGGTTTGTCAAGATTTGAGATGCGTTGAATCTAAAATGAGTCATCCCGTCCCGAGAATCGGGATTGCAAAAAGCCGTATTGAAGTCGTGGGCTGAGCTGAGGTTGTCTTGATGTTTTTCACAAATTTTATTGCCGATTGACTGCGCGGTCTTTTTCTTTGCTCAAATTTTAAAACCCACCTTCCACCTATGTTACCCAAAGATTTTGTTCCCACCTATCTGCCCTTTGCCAAAGAAGCCCAAACCGCCACTGGCATACACGCCGCCGCCATTCTGGCGCAAGCCGCCCTCGAAAGCGGCTGGGGCGACCGCGCCGTCGGCAATATGTTTTTTGGCATAAAAGACACCGCCAAAGGCACAACGGGCAAAGGCCAACTGCTCGTGACCACCGAGTACCTCAAAACCTCCGACCAAAAGCACCTGTTCCCGGAAGTGCTTTCGGTGACCTGGAACGAGAAGCGCAACCGTTGGAAATATGTAGTGCGCGATTGGTTCCGCAAGTACGACAGCCCGGCGGGGAGTTTCAAAGACCACGCGCAGTTTTTCCTCGAAAACAAACGCTACGCCACCGCCCTCGTCCATGCCGCCGACCCGGTGCGTTTCTTGCAAGAGGTGGCCAAAGCGGGCTACGCCACGGCGCCCGACTACGCCACCATACTCACCCAATTGGTGCGGATGATTCAGCGGCACACACCGAGCGAACTGGAATCCTTTGAAATAATGGTGGAAATGGAGTTGCTCGAAATGCCGGGAGAGGAGGATCTGTGGGATTATCTGCGCAGCGAGGAGGATTAGGCGCAGCCAGCAAAGGTTAAAAAAAAGCCCTTCTCTCAGGCCGTTGGCTTGGGGGAAGGGCTTTTTTTTGAGGACGGCTACAAGGTCAATCCTTGCTGAAGGACATTACAAATTTTACGTCCTCCATTTTCTTGCTCTCTCCCGCGAAATTGAAAACCCGGCAACTTGCCCGCCCGGTCACTTTTTGATAGATCCCGAACGGTGTGTCTTGGGGCTCGGAAGCAGTGATTTCGAATGAGGCGTTTTGCTGCCCGTCGGGGAAAGAGACCCAAATCTCCGTCCCGTCCCAATAACTGAGGAGCACATTGCCGGAGAGCGCCCCAAATTCGTATGAATCGGTAGCGAAAAGCCCCGGGAAAGCCTGGTCAACATCAACGCAATCGCCCACGAACATCTCTGGGAAACTGACCTCGAAGTACGGAGGGTTGACAGGCTCGACCAAACCGATGCTGCCCGATGTATTGGGCAAGCCGCGATTCGGTGAAGTAATTCAGGCCATTGTTGGTCGCCAACCCAAAGTAATCCACCAGATAATTGTCATTCATCGCGGCGGTGGTGTTGTGGATAATCCCGTCAGCGTACACTTTTATCTGGTTGATTCGGAGCAGGCTGTTTGGGTTGTTGCTGTACAATGCTTTGATTGCGGCGATTTGGGCAGCATCGTTTTCTGCTGGATAGGCCCAGAGACCAAGGTTGACCCGACAGGTCAGTTTGCCGTCGGCTTCGATTTTCTTCCAGGTGTCCTGCTGGTTTCTTTTCCAAAAAGTGCGGGCCTCCGAGATGGAGGTGATGCCGTATTTCGCCAATTCAGGCAGGGCAAAATCCACCAAACCATTGTAATCGTTGTCCATGCTTTGGGGGCTCGGGGCGAGTGCCAATTGCATCAGAAGTTCACCAGCATTGTCAATCAAGATACCGTTCGGCTGACCGTTGGCATCCTTCATGATTATGCCGCCCGTAGGGTTGGGCGAGTTGGCGTTGAATCCCAGCAGTTCCAAGGCTTTTGAGTTGCACCAAAGAGAATGCGAGGTTTGCTCCATGATGCCTACCGGGCGGTTGGACACTACATCGTCAATGATTTCTTTGGGTGATCGGTTGGCTTCCAATATCGTTTCCAACAAATGGCCCCAGCCGAGCAACCAACCAGAGCCGGGGTTGGCACTGTTGGCAGTTGCCACGTTGTCGGCGTAGTTTTCAGGGTCGGTTTCGCTGTCTTCGAGTATGAATTTAAAGTTCTCGGATGCGGCTTCGAGCGGGTGCAGGTGTACGTCGTGGATGCCTGGCATCAAAAAACCGCCCTGCAGGTCAATGAATTCGGCATCTTCAGAGGCCATGTTTTTGGCTTCTTCATTGGTGCCGACGTATTTTATCACGCCGTCTTTCACATAAATTGCGTCAGCCCAGGGCTTGGCAGGGTTGACGGTATAGATTTTTCCGTTGTAAAAAACGATTTCGCTGTTTCCAGGTGCGGGGTCGTCGCCCTTGCAGGAAATAAAAGCGAAGAGGGTGGAGAGTGCGAGAGCAAGCATGAAGGGTAGTGGCTTTTTCATAGAATGTGTGTTTGCAAAACATTTTCGAGGCAAAGGACTGCAATTCCTGCAATATCGCGGGGTCTCTGAAAATGTAGTGCGGGGAGCAACCCGACGGCTGTTTCA
>JBJXFT010000241.1:0-16551 GCA_046155725.1 Saprospiraceae bacterium | reverse complement strand
TGGGTTGCCAATTCGATTTCCAAGTTTTGCCGCGTTTATATTGGGCATGACGGGCGAGCCCTGTTCATATTGTAAAACCGGCGGGTAAGGCTGCGTTTATTTTTGAAATGGGGTTCAAAGATTTGATTTTCAGGAACCTAAACGCGAAAACTTTTTGGGGCAAAGAACATCCGCTTGCCATAATTTTCAAAAACCTACCTTCGCTCCGATGCACACGCACAGTCTTTTCGAGCTCAACGAACACATCCGCCGAGTGCTGGCGCTCAATTTTCAGCAGCCGGTGTGGATTGTGGCCGAGATTGCCCAATTGGGCGAATCGCGCGGCCACCGCTACCTCGATTTGGTGCAAAAAGGCGAGGGCGGCGAGGTGCTGGCACAAGCGCAGGCGGCACTGTGGGCTTCCGAATTCCGCCAGATAAACGCCCGGTTCCCCTTCGGCCTCGCCCCTATTCTGCGCGAAGGGCTGGAGCTGCGGATGCAGGTGCGCCCCGAATACCACGAACGCTACGGCTTCAAACTCCACATCACGGACATTGACCCGGCGCACACGTTTGGCCAACTCGAACTCTTGCGCCGACAGACCATCCAGACGCTGCGCCAGCAAGGATTGTTCGACCTGAACCGCTCGCTCGCCCTGCCCTTGGTGTTGCAGCGCATAGCCTTGGTGAGCAGCGAAAACGCGGCGGGCAAACAGGATTTTCTGGAGCAATTGCAGGGCAATTCGTTTGGCTACGCTTTTGACGTTCAACTTTTTGCGGCGGCGGTGCAAGGCAAGAGTGCCGAAGGCGAAATCATCGGAGCATTGGAAAAAATTGGCCGAAGGCCCCAAGCATTTGACTGCGCGGTCATCGTGCGCGGAGGCGGGGCGCGGCTCGACCTGATGGCGTTCGATGGGCTGGCGCTCTGCCAAACGGCGGCGAAAATGCCCCTGCCAATTCTGGCCGGCATCGGCCACGACATAGATGAAACGGTGCTCGACCTCGTGGCGCACCGCTCCCTGAAAACCCCCACCGCTGTCGCCGATTTCCTCGTGCAGCACAATCTTTTTTTTGAAGGGAAAATCTTGGAAGCAGCGCAAGGCATGGAAAACATGGCGCAAAACATCGTGAAGTTCAAACACCTGGAACTCGAACGCGCCGAAACGATTGCCCACTTTGCTGCCCGCGAGCAACTGCAATCCGCCGCTCGCCATCTCGGTTTTTTGGAGGAAAAAATCCCCGCGCTCGCTTCCCAGGCTTTGCGCGAACATTACCGCGAATTGGAAAAAATGGAAGCTATTTGCCAAAACCTGCACCCCGAAAACGTGCTGGGGCGGGGCTACAGCATCACCTCCAAAAATGGGAAAGCCATCATGTCGCCCTCAGAAGTGCAACCAGAAGATGTTTTGGAAACAAGATTGAAAGAAGGTGTAGTAGCCTCCATAGTGGTGTGAAACGAAAGCAGCGTTTCAGGCCGCGCTATAAGTGGTTTTGAACAAAGAAGTCGTTCGACTGCGTGAAACCCAACCTCCCTAAACCCTGGCTACCTGCCCTCCGGGAGGCGGGCCGGCAGGCAGGCATCTAAACTTTCAAACCACCCTAAACTGGCTATACCAATTATCCCACAGAAAATCAGACATTTGCCAGCCGACCGCCAAGCCTCCAAAACAACTTTGCCACCCCTTCGTTTGTAGCCGCAGCCCCCAAAAAGCCTGAATCCGCAACGATGAAATTTTACTCCGCCTTTGCCGCCCTCTTTCTTCTTTTGGGCCTGAACGCAGTTTCTGCACAATCGGTAGCCGAACTGGAGGCCCGTTTCAACCGCTCTACTTCCAAGAACGAGCGGATGAACTATGCCTACCAAATTGCCGAAAAATCGCTTGCCACCAATGCGAAAAAAACTTCCACTTATGCCTTGAGAGCCAACCAGCTGGCCGTCGAAATCGGCGACAAGCGCAAGGAAGCCGACGCTGCCAGCCTCGCCGCCGAAGCAGAATACCGCCTGCGCAACTACAAAGAAGCGGCTGGGCGTTTCAACCGCGCTTGGAACACGGCCCGCAACTACGGTTTCCGCGACCTGGTGCTGAGCAGCGCGGAAAAATTGCAAGACATCGCGCTGAAGCAAAACGACCTGCGCGAAGCCCTCAAATGGAGCAGCGAGACGGTGAAGTACCTCAAAGAATCGGGCGGCGGAGCACGCGGCGGCGGCGAATCACTGCGGAAACTCGAAAACCAGTTGGCTTCTGCGGAGTCTGACAACCGTGCCTTGCGCGAACAACTCGCATCCGCCACGGGCCAATCGCAGGTGTTGGAAAACACCTACCAAAGCCAACTCAAAGAGGTGGAGGAAAAAACCCAATTCCAACTCACCGAAAAAGACGTGGAGCTCAGCCAAGCTTCTCAAATTGCGCTTCGGGCAGATTCAGCCGCCCGCGTCAGTTCGCTGCGGCTAAAAAACATGACCGAGGAACAGATGATAGACTCCATCGTGCAGGCACAGCAGGAGCGCGAGTTGCAAACCCAAAAAACCCGCCTCGCCGAAGCCGAACTCTTGCGGGAGCAAAGCGACAATATGCGCAACATCCTTGGGCTGGTGGCCCTTTTCGTGTTCTTCCTCGCGCTGCTTTTTTATGCCCGTTTCCGCGCCAAAAAGCGCACTGCCAACGAACTGGTGGCCAAAAACGCCCTTATCGAAGAGGAGCAAAAACGCTCCAACAACCTCTTGCTCAATATCCTTCCGCCCGCCATTGCAGAAGAATTGAAAACCCGCAACAAGGTGGCCGCCCGCAAATACGACCAGGCCACCGTGATGTTCGTGGACTTCAAAGGCTTCACCAACGTGGCCGAAGCCCTCAGCCCCGAGCGGCTGGTGGAAGAACTCGACCTCTGTTTTTCCAACTTCGACAACATCATCAGCAAATACCGAATCGAGAAAATCAAGACCGTCGGCGATGCCTACATCTGCGCCAGCGGCCTCTCTGACATGAACGCCAGCCCTTCCGATATGGTGAAGGCCGCGCTCGAAATCCAAGACTTTCTGCTCGGCCTCAAAGCCCAGCGCATGGGCCAAGGCTTGCCCCACTTCGATGCGCGCGTGGGCATACACACCGGCCCAGTGGTGGCGGGCGTGGTAGGCGCCAAGAAGTTTGCCTACGACATTTGGGGCGATACGGTGAACACAGCCGCCCGCCTCGAGGAGCAGTGCGAAACGGGTCGCGTCAACGTCAGCGAAGATGCTTATTGGCTCGCCAAGTACGAGTTCGAGTGGCAGCACCGGGGCAAAATCGCCGCCAAGAACAAGGGCATGATGGATATGTACTACGTGACGGGAATCAAGCAGTATTGAGTGCCCGGATTTTCAAAAGACAAAAAAGCCTCACCGACTTACGCCGGGAGGCTCCGAAAACAATAAACAGCAGGATAGTTTCTTGAAACGAGGAACTAACTATGAACGAGGAACGAGGAACGTTTGTCGCGCTCGGTGTTCATAGTTCCTCGTTCATAGTTCATCGTTTCAAACGTTGCTGATCTTCCGCACCACTTTGTAGAGTCGGGTGGTTTCGTTCACTTCTTCCTCGAAGGGGTCGTTGTCGAAGTAGTTGGCCGAAATCATTTTGAGGCGCACCACCCGGCCCCGATTGTTGGGGATCGTCTTGACGTATTTCACCCACACGCTGCCATTGGATCGCACTGCGTAGATTTCGTTGTCGCGCACGTCGTTGAGGTTTTCGATGGATTTGCACACCACAATATCGCTGTTGCGAATTACGGGGTCCATCGAATTGCCTTCGATTTGGAAGGCGACGAGGCCTGTGCCAGACACGCCGGGGATGGAGAAGAAGGTGTTGTCTTCGGAGCTTTCGGCACCAAGGGTAGCCCCGGCAAATGCCCTGACGGTGGTGAAAAGGATGTTTCCCCCATTTCCGCCCATCATGCGCTCGCCGGCCAGCGCGTCGCCCGGAGCATCGAAGCCAAAGGGATTGCCGATGCCGTGCAGCAGCCACGCCTCATTGATGTCGAATGCGCGGCAGAACGAGGAGGCTTGGCCGTAGTCAATCACCCGTTTGCTTTCGGGGTTGAGGAATGCGCGGATGATGTGACCGTAGGCTTTGTTGCCGAGCACACGGTCGGCCACGTCGCCCACGCCTTTGCCGCCACGGTCGTTTTTGACAATGGCACCACGGTCTTCCAAGAGTTTGAAGGCTTGGATAAAGCGTTTGTTCAGGTCTATCCTATCTTCCTTTATCATGGGATGCAAGTTTTAGAGGTGATGAAAAATGTGGATGTTGAACCGTGGGCATCGGACTTTGAAAGTTAGGATAGGCAGAATGTGATAATTAGCCAATCTGCTAATGTGCCAATTCCCACCAAGATGCCGCATATTTTAGGATAAACTAATTTTGGCGACGTACTTAGTGTCAAATACCCAAGGCTTTAAAGTCCAGTTTCCAAAGTCTGTTCCACTTGGTCTTTCCTGATTTGGTGCTGCAAATTTCAAACAAAGAGTTTTTAAAAACAAAAAATGTCAAAGATTTTTTTCCTGCCAAAGGCATATTTTTTTCAACGGCTCTTTTTTTGATTTGGAAATCAGATATTTGCGCAGTTTTTGACTCGAAAATTTTTTCAAACAAATGGGCAATGGGCGACTGAAAGGGGGCGGCTTGCGGGCATTTGTTTGGAGATTGGGTCAATTATTCGATTGAGCCGATTGATTCGATTATTCGATTGATTTGATTGGTTGTGGATGGACAACTCCTCCTTCCTTCAAAAAGAAAAGAACTCCCGCCACCTCGAATCGAATCAATCGGCCTAATCGAACCAATCGAATCAATCGAAAAAATCTGCTCGCCGTACTTTTGACCACAACTTATGGGAATCGTTATTTCACTCCTCAACCACAAAGGCGGGGTCGGCAAGACCACCAGCGCCATCAACATCGGCGCAGCGATGGTCGAATTGGGCAAGCGTGTGCTGCTCATTGACCTCGACCCGCAGGCCAACCTGACCATCTCGCTGGGCATTCCGCGCCAAAAAACCACCATCTACGAAGCCCTGCGCGGCGAGGGCGAATTGGTGCCTTACACCCACAAACCGGGCATGGACGTGATAACTTCTTCGCTCGACCTTTCGGGCGCGGAAATGGAACTCATCAACGAGGCGGGCCGGGAGTACATCCTCCGCGAACTGCTGACGCAGGTGACCGACGATTACGATTATGTGCTGATTGACTGCCCGCCTTCGCTCGGCTTGCTGACGCTGAACGCGCTGACGAGCAGCCGCTATGTCCTCATTCCGCTCCAGACCGAATTTTTGGCCGTTCAGGGTCTTGCTAAAATAAAGCAGGTGATAGACAAGGTGAAGATGCGGCTGAACAAACAACTTGACATGGGCGGCGTGATTGCCACGATGTACGACAGCCGCCGGGTGCTGAACCGCGATGTGGTGGACACGATACACAAGTATTTTGGCGAGCAGGTGTTCAAGACTTATATCCGCGACAATGTGGCGCTGGCCGAAGCGCCTGCCCAACGAAAAGACATTTTTGATTACAGCCCCAAAAGCCCCGGCTCGCACGACTATCTCGAACTGACAAAAGAAATCTTGCAACGCACAACCTAACGATGAACTATGAACTATGAACTATGAGCTGTGCCGCTCATCGTTCATCGTTCATCGTTTATCGTTCAACACAAAGTTGGATGAGCAAAAAACGTTTTTCGGAAGGTCTGGACGACCTGTTCAACAGCAGCCACGCAAGCCACGGGGAGCTGTTTGGCAATGCTGCGGCGATGTTTGCGCCCACGGCAGTGGTGGAGCGCAAGCATACGCACAAATCTTTCATAACCGACCTGGACTCGCTCTTGCAAGAAGCCCTCGACGAGAGCCTCGAACGCTTTGAGGCCAATCAGCCCGACTCGGTGACGGCCAGCGCGAAAACGAAGGCTACCAACCCCGACGCACTCCGCGCTCATACGCGCAACGGCTTGGACGCGCTTATCCGCCAAACGATTGACGTGCAGGAAATTTCAACAGACGAAAACTCTGGGAAAAAACGCCTCACTGTGTCGGTTGACCGCCCTAAATTGGAGAAACTCAAGGCCATCGCCCGCCTCGAAAATGCGTTCCTCAAAGACTTGCTCGTGGCCGTCATTGACGAATACATCGAGGAGTACACGCAGGACAAAGGGCTGGAGTTGTGATGGCTTCAAAGCGGCTCTTGCCTCTTTCTCGTTTTTTAAATGGAACTCTACCTCCTTTGCGCCGTTGCTTTTCTCGCCGGGTTTATTGACAGCATAGTGGGCGGCGGCGGGCTCGTGCAAGTACCGGCGTTCTTTGTGCTTTACCCTCAACTTTCGGTGCCAAACATTATCGGGACCAACCGCTTGGCTTCGGCGGTAGGCACTTCTGTGGCGGCGTGGAATTACGCCCAGAGCGTAAAAATCCCTTGGAAAACGGTGCTGTGCGCCGGGGCATCGGCGGCGGTGTTTTCTTACCTCGGTGCTACGGTGCAAAGCCTTTTGCCCTCTTCGGTGCTGAAGCCCATCATCCTTTTTCTCATCGTCGCCATCGCCGTTTACACCTACTGGAAAAAGGATCTTGGGCAAAATGAGGCGTTTCGCGTCGCGCCCGAAAGGCTGGGCTGGTGGGCGGCAGGCATTGGCGCGGTGCTGGGTTTTTACAACGGGTTTGTGGGGCCCGGCACGGGGAGTTTGCTGGTGTTTGGCTTTGTCAGCGTCATCGGCTACAATTTCCTTTCGGCCTCCGCCATTTCTAAAATGGTCAATGTGGTGGCCGATGTTTCTTCCCTCATTTTTTTCTTCATGAACAAGCACATCCTGTTTCATCTCGCGCTGCCGATGATGGCCTGCAATGTGGCAGGTTCGTACCTCGGCAGCCGCATGGCCGTGCTGCGCGGCAACGCTTTTATCCGCAAGGTTTTTATCGTGGTGGTGGCGGGCATTGTGGCGCGGTTTGCTTGGGATGTTTTTAATTGGGGGAAGTAGAGGCTTGTCTTGACGGGCAAGCAGTAAGTTTGCCCCTTCATTTTTTCTATTCATCTGAACTTTAAACGGCGATATTTCGAGCGTCCAAATCCTGCTCAAAATGCCGCACACCATGTCCAAAGTCTAACACAATCATGGAACTCCTCGGTATCGGTTCTCGCGTCAAGCACCCCGCCTTTGGCGACGGGGTCATCGTCCGCCTCCACGTGGCGGCTTACGAAGTTTGTTTTATCCAATTCGGCCTCAAAATGGTGGGCAAAGAATACGCCGGCTGGCAAGTGGTGGAGCGCATTGCGCCCGACGAAGCCGTGTCGTTCACCGAAGCCGAGCAATCCCTCGTGCGCATCCTGCGGGCATGGTCGGGCTTCAGCCTCGAAACCGTGCCGCTCGGCGAGCGCTGGAAGGGCGGCAAGATGGTTCTGAAAGCCGACGGTATTCAGCCAAAAGAAGTACCCATCGAAATTTTTTTCCACAAAATAGTGATGATGCGCGACCGCTTGCGCGTGCTCGAGCAGGGCATCAATGCCCACAAAAAACTCGACGACGAAGATAAGGTGAACCTCCAGCAATACATCACGCGCTGCTACGGCAGCATGACCACGTTCAACGTCCTTTTCAAAAACAAGGAGGACTATTTCGTGGGCGATGGCGGGAAGGACTAATCTGTTTTGGCGTGGAGGAATGCGGCAGCAATGGCATCGGCCGTTGTTGCCGCATTTCGCTAAAAATATGCGCACACGGCAGCACAGCGCGGTTTTGCGCAATTTGGGAAAATGTTTTCATCCCTGTCGGGCTTGCCCAAAACCGGCAGGTTCGAAGTTTACGCTCCCCTTAACGCGCCTTCACCAATCCCTAACAGCCGCGCAGCGTTTTACCCTCAAAATTTTTCAACATGAAGTTCCAACCAATCCTGCTCACCCTCGCGCTTTGCGCATTTTCCCTTTCCTCCATTTTTTCTCAAAACAACCGCTCCCGTCGGGCCGACGACGCGCCCGAACAAAAGTGGAGCGTCGGCCTCGCGCCCTTTAGCATGCTGCTTCCCAGCGGCAAAGTCAACGTGCGCGGCGAATGGGCCTACGCCTCCAACAAATCGCTGTCGCTGCTCGTAGGCATTCCGCGCCCGACCAAGATGCCCAACCTTTTGGAGAACTCCTTCGACCTGAGCGGCGAAGGCAAGACGGTGAAAAACCGCTACTCGTCTTTTGGCGCAACGCTCGAAAACCGCTTCTATCTGGGCAGCCGCGCGCCGCGCGGTTTTTACCTCGCGCCCTACGCTCGTTACAACCATTTTTCGCTGGCGCGAACGGCGCAAGACGATGAAAACCAATATTCCACCACATTCAAAGGAGCAATAAACGGCATCGGGCTTGGCGGTGCGATGGGCGTTCAGTTCCGCCTCGGTGACCACGTCACCATGGACGCGACCTTTGTCGGCATTGATGTCAAATGGCTGCGCGGAACGCTCAGCTATTCCACCAACGACCCGAACAACGAAGTGGCTGCTTTCCGCGACGAAGTGCAAGAAGCAGTGGGAGACATTCCGCTCATCGGCTCAAAACTTTCCGCCGCCATTGACGGCGACAAAATCAAGGTGCATACGCCAGGGGTTGTACTGCCTGGCTATCGGTTCAACCTTTCGGTGAACTATGTTTTTTGAGGGATCCAAGATGACTCATCTTTTGCCTCCTAACGCAAGCAGAATTCACCTAAAAAACGCCCGCCCGGAATCTCTCCGGGCGGGCGTTTGACTTGAAACTTGCAACTTGAAAACTTGCAACTCCCCCCTATTTGCTCACGACCAACTTCCGCACACCTACCTCTTGGCCGGTGCGGAATCGGAGCGAGTACACCCCGCTGGGCAGGTTCGTGCAGTCAATCGTGACCACGCTTTCCTGCTCGCTGATGTCCGTGAAGAGCGTGCGTCCCGTCGCGTCAATCACCGCGATTTCCAGCGTGGAAGCCACCGGGCGGCTGAACACGATGCTGGTGAAACCGCTCGTCGGGTTGGGCTGGAGGCTTACGCCCGTGAGCCAGGTGGGTTCTTTCGCTGCTACCGTATTGTCCAACTTGATGTCCGCTTGTGCGTACACGCAGCCGTTGGCGTCGGTGATTTGCACCTTGTAGATGCTCTCGCCGAGACCCGTCACGTCTTCCGTGTCGGCCACCAAGTTGCCGTTTTCGTCTGTCCATTCATACACAAATGGCCCTGTGCCGCCGGCTACCGTGATGTCAATGGAGCCGACGTGCTGCCCGTTGAGGTCGTTGTTGACCGCAACATTGCTGAACATTACCGCGTCCGTCACGGTCACGCTGAAGGAACAAATGCCCGTGTTGCCGCTCGCGTCGGTGTACGTGTAGGTCACATTCGTGACCCCTTCGGGGAATACCGAGCCGCTCGGCAGGCCGCTTTCCAAGGCCCAATGGCCGTTGCCGGCCAACAGGCAGTTGTCTTCTGCCACAGCCGATGCGTAATCCACCGTATTGTCGTAAGAGCAAGCCACCATGTCGGCAGGGCAAGTAAGCACCGGAACGATGTTGTCCACAATGTTCGCCACCACCGTCGTCGAAGCCGAAAGGCCCGAAAGGTCGGTCACCGTCACCGTCACCATTTGCTGTCCGATTTTCGAGCAGTCAAAATTTTGCGGGCTGATGACCGTGCTGGCAATACCACAGTTGTCGCCAAATTGGGCGGCGAGCGCGGCCAGCGTCACTTGCACCGAGCCATTGTTGTCGAGCGCGAGCGTGGCGTTTTGCGCCGAAACTGTGGGGGCTTCATTGTCAGAAGAAACAAGCGCTACGGAAGTGCTGGATTGGCAGCCGTTCGCGTCGGTCACCTGCACAGTGTAGTTGCCCGCCGGCACATTGGAAAGAGTGTTGCCCGTCGCGCCGTTGCTCCACAGGAAGGAATATGGCTCCGTGCCGCCCGAAATGGAGGCGGTTGCTGAGCCTGTCGCGTCGTTCGGGCAAAGCGGGTTCAGGGTTTGAACTTCCCAGGCAGCATAAGGCAAAGGCTCGACCACCGATGCGCTGGTGCTGAAATCGCAGCCGTTCGCATCCAAAACATTCACCGAGTAGGTGCCGCCGGCAAGGTTGGAAATGGTTGCGGTATTGCCGCCATTGCTCCATTCGTAGGTGAACGGTGCGGTGCCGCCCGTGAGCGACACGGTGACTGCGCCGTTGGCTTCGCCCGCACAAGTCACGTGCACGATGGTATTCTGAGAAGAAATGACGCAGAGGAAGGAAGATACTTCCACCGTCTGCTGGGTGCTGCAAGCATTTTCATCGGTGACGACCACGGTGTACGTGCCCGGCAGAAGGTCGGCGATGGTTTGAGTAGCACCGCCGTTGCTCCATTCATAAGTGTAAGTTCCTGTTCCGCCTGTCGGGTTTGCGGTAGCGGTGCCGTTGTTTGCGCCAATGGCAGATTCTGCTGTGGCAGTGGCATTGGCGAGCAAAAGCGTTGGCTCATTGATGTTGATGCTGAGCGTTGCGGGGCAGTTGTTGCGGTCGGTGATGTTCACGGTATAAAGCCCTGCGGCGAGGTTGCTCACCGTTGCGGTGCTTGCGCCATTGCTCCAAGCAAAGGTCATGGGGTTTGCCCCGGCGGCGATGATCACTTCTGCTGTGCCGTTGCTTGCGCCGTAGCAGCTGGCGTTGGTGCCGGCAATATTGGCGGAGAGCGTACAGTCAAAGGAGTTGACGGTCACGGTTTGCACGGCGGTGCATCCGTTGGCATCGGTGACGATTACGCTGTAATTCCCCGGAGCGAGGCCGGTGATGGTTTGCGTGTTTCCGCCATTGTCCCAAGCGTAGGCAAACCCGCTGGTGCCGCCCGTTGGGTTGGCGGTAGCCGTTCCGTCATTTTGGCCGAAGGCCGATTGCGCGGTAGCACTGGCGCTGGCAAGCAAAACGTCGGGCTGTGCAATGGCGACGGAGGTGGTGGCCGAGCAGTTTTCGCCGTCAGTGACTACTACTACATAAGTGCCAGCCACGAGGTCGGAAATGGAAGCCGCGTTTGCGCCGTTGCTCCAAGCGTAGGTGTAGATGCCGTTGCCGCCCCCGCCTGCTGCGGTGGCTGTGCCGTTGGCGCCGCCGTTGCAAAGCACGTTGGATTGGGTGGCAATGGCTGCCGCTACGGTCAGGCTTTGGGCCACATTGGCCGAAGCGGCTTGGGTGCAGCCGTTTTCGGCATTGGTCACCAAAATGGAATAAGTGCCAACCGCGTCCACGAGCGGGGTTTGGGTGTTTTCGCCCGATACGATGTGGCCGCCGTTGGAGGCCGTCCAAGCGTAACTGATGTTCGCGCCTTGCGAAGAGCCGGTGCCGTTGAGTTGGAGTTGCGCGGTGTTGCAGTTCAAATTGCTGGGCGAAACTGCCGACGCGGTTGGCGGCACATTGTTCAGCGCAACGGCTGCGGAAGCCGTGGAGCTGCAGCCGTTCAAAGTATCGGTGACAACGAGGTTGTAGGTTCCGGCCTCATTCACGCTCGGGTTTTGCAGGCTGGACGCGAAGTTGTTCGGCCCCGTCCAGGCAAAGGTGGCGTTGGTGTCGGGCGTGGTAGCGGTGATGACTACGCTGTTTATCACGCAAGTCAAGGTATTGCCTGTGGCCGATGCGCCGGGGGCATTTGTGTTGGAGGTCACGTTGGCCGTAGCGGTGCTGGTGCAGGTGGTGATGCTGTCCGTGACGACTACGTTGTAAGACCCGGAGGTGTTCACCACGGGGCTTTGCAGCGAGGAAGAATAGCCGTTCGGCCCTGTCCAAGAGAATGTTGGGCTGGCGGCATTGGTGGTGGTGCTGAGGGTGATGGACGACACGATGCAGTTGAGCGTGCCGCTGGTGGTGGCGAGCGCGGGCGCGGGCGTGCCGGTCACGCTGGTGGCCGAAGTTTGGGTGCAGCCGTTGGTGGTGTTGGTGATTTTCAGGGTGTAATCGCCGGCCGCATCCACGAGGGGCGTGAGCGTTGTTCCGCCCGACACGATGTTGCCGCCATTCGAGGCAGTCCAGAGGTAATTGAAGTTTGAGCCGGTAGAGCCGCTGCCTTGCAGATTGGCTTGCGGGGCGGCACAAGAAATGGTCTGTGCCGGGCCGGCATTTGCCGCAGGCGAATCGGTGTCTGCGGTCACTACACGGCTGGCGTAGGAGGCGCAAGTGGTTGCGATGTTTGTCACCTGAATGGTGTAATTGCCGCCGGCATCTATGGTTGGGGTGGTGGTGGTGCCGCCCGACACGATGTGGCCGCCGGAAGAAGCGAACCATAGGTATTCAATTTCGGGGCCGGAGCTGGAGGCTGTGCCGTTGAGTTGGAGGGTGGGCTGGTTGCAGGTGATGGTGCCGGGCAGGGCTACGGAAGCGGTGGGGTACACGACGGGGGCCATGTTCACGATGATGCTCACTTTGCAGTTGTTGTCGTCTGTCACGCTGACCACGTGGTTGCCTGCATTGAGGTTGACGGCAGTTTCTCCTTGTTGGCCGTTTTGCCAGTTGTAGGTGTAACCTGACCAGCCGCCGTCAGCCGCTACGGTAGCCGTGCCGAGAAGCCCATTGCAGCCTACGGGCGTGGTGCTTTCCACCGCAAGCGTGAGGGCGGATGCGGGGCCTTCTACTTCGATGGCGTCGGATATGCCTTGGGTGCTGATTTGCCCACTTACGGTCACGGTGTAGGTGCCGGCGGGGAGGTTGTTGAGGTCTTGAGTCGTGGCGCCATTGCTCCAGAGATAAGCGTACGGGGGTACGCCGCCGCTCGGCTCTATGTTGATTGCGCCTGTGTTGGTGCCATAGCACTTGATTGGCGTGGTGCTGAGCGTGGTGATGAGCAATGGCGGGGGGGCGCAGTGCGATTCGCGAAAGTTCCAAAGCCCTGTTGCAGACAATTGGCCTGTCTCGTACACTTTTTGGTCGTAGGGGCAGACGCAGAAAACGGTGGGGTAATACGAAACTTGGTAATCCGACCGGATGATGTGCCCGTCCAAATGGACGATGGGATAGGGAGTGCCCGACACCCAATCGCCCTGAGTGCCGCCGACACAGCCCGAAGGCCCGTGGAGGCAGGCCTCGTTGGTGTTGGCATCGCCTTCGATAAAGAAAACAAAGGCTTCGTTGCTGCCGTCGGGGCCATGTTCTTCCCAAATGGTTTCGAGCGCCCCGCCGTTGTGGTAATTCCAGCAAGGGGCGCACCAAGTGGCCGAGAAGTCTATAAAGACGGTTTTCCCTTCGTTGAGCAGGTCGTAAAGGTTGTAGCTGTTGCCATTGATATCGGAGGCGGTGAAGTCGGGCGCGATGCTCCCAGGGGCGATTTGCGCGTAGGCCGAAGTGCAACCCATCATGGCAATGACGAGGAGTAAAAGGTGCTTTTTCATAGGCGGTGAACAGTAAAATTGTTGGTGAAAGAATTTCGTGGCCGAAAAATACAAACCTTCGGCACATTCCAAGTTTTAGGGAAAATCATTCTGCGAAAATGGAAGGGAAGTGACAGTTTGAAAACCGCAGCCTTGTTTTGGCAAGGGCAGCCCGATGACATCTTCTCGCAAGCAGTTGAAATAAAAAAACCCCGCACAGCCGGGAGCGGTGTGCGGGGTTTCGAGGTGTCCCGTTTGTGTCAAAAGTCAAAGGGCGCTCAAATCTTCAGCACCCTGCCCAAGCCCCGAAAGCCTTCGGCGAGGATTTCCACCGCGTACACTCCCGCGCTCAATGCGCCGAGTTCCAGCGGGACGGCATTCGCCCCAACGTCGGCCCGAAGGGTTTGCACCACGCGCCCGGTAGCATCCCAGACGCGAATCAATCCGCCGCTTTGGAGCGGCTCGTGCAAGCGCAATAGGACAGCGCCCGCAGTCGGGTTGGGCAAAATGTCGAAGGGTTGCGCCTCGGGCAATTTCGTGCCGACCGTACAGTCAAAACTCGAATTGTGTGCCACCGGGGCCGAGTACGAGCTGGTGCAGCCCGTCGCCAAATCCGTCACCACCAAGCCGTAAGTGCTGCTCTCCATGGAGCAATACCAGAAGCCCGTTTCGCCAGGAATCGGGATGCCCGCGTAGTACCATTGGAGCGAATATTGGGCGGGCAAAGCCGTGGTGTCGGTGAGCCGGAGCGAGTTGTTGTAGTTGAACCAAACGGGCGGCGCGGGCAAGGGGTGGTACACCACCTGTGCCGAATCTGAAATGGCCAAGCAGCCGTCAGGCGACGCATATTGCACCTGATAGTAGCCGCTCTGCGCAGGCTGATAGACGGAATCCGTAGCGCCCGCAATCGGGTTTCCGTTCAAAATCCATTGATTCCCACTGCCGTAGGACGAAGAAAGCGACACCGCCGCCGCGCCTTGGCAAGCCTCGTGGCCGTTGGCCGCAGTCAGCGTAGGTGCAGCGGGTTGTGGGTACACGAGCACCGTGTCGCGGGAGTTCAGCGTATCCACCGGGTGCAAGATGTTCATCTCCACCGTGAGGCCGCCCGCCACGAGCGTACCGTCGCTCAGGATGTTGAACGTGAGGGTACCGCAATTATCATCGTCGCCTTTAAGCCCGCCATCTTCGTCCCACACTTTCAGCAAGTAATTGCCCACCCCGAGCGGCATATTTATCGGGAAATTGTAAGGCAACTGAGTGTTGTTTATGTACGGCGAAGAATTGAAAGCGATGTTTCCGTCTGGGAAATAGATTTCAAGAAAAAGGTCGGGGTTGCCGTAAAGCGGCGGGTCGGTGCAGTCAATGTCCGTGACGCGGATGCTCTCCAACAGATAGCCTGCCGTGTCAATGATGGCCTGATAAGCCACCGCGTATGCGCCCGGCTGACCGTAGGTGTGGGGCGGCGGGTTTTCCGCCGCCGATGCGGGCGAGCCGTCGCCAAAATCCCAAGCATAGGAGAAACCCGCGTCGCCGCCCGACGGCACATTGTTCGTGAACGATACCGTGGCACCCCCGCAGCCCGTCGGGTTGGTCATCGAAAACCCATCAGTGGTGCTGACTTTGGGCGCGATGTAGATTGACATGGGGAAACTCGACTCCTGCGTGATGATGAACACTGTGGCTTTCAGCGTCACCGTCAGTTCAAAGGAATCTGACTCCAGCGGCGTACCACAGATTTTCATGCAGCCGTCTGTTTGCGTAGCGGGTTCAAAAACCGACTGGTTCAGTTGCCAGTAAAGCCCTGGCGGCAGCCCGTCCACCGAGAGGATTTCAAATTTTGAAATCGTCAGCCCCGGTGGCGTGGTGCTGTCAATGGCGTTCACGGGCGTGGTAGTTTTGGGCAACCGGAACGAAACATCGCGGTCGTAGGGCGTTCCTTTCACCCCGTCGGGCAAGTCGGGCAGATAGATCGTGTCAGCCGGAAAACCTGCCGGCACATTCACCGCGCAGCCCGGGCAGCCCGTTTGCGCGTGAAAGAGGGTGGAGAAAAAGAGGGTGGAAAAACAAATGGTCAGTAGAAGTTGTCGCATGGATACAACCGGTTTGAAAGTTAGAAAATGTGTTGCAGAACAGAACGCGAAGGCAGTAGCAGGTGGCAAGTTTCAAGTAGCAAGTACGAGATGCGAGCCGGGATTAAAGGCAACAGACTTTCGATGAGACCGATTGAGAGCGGTGGATTAAAGTAGTTTCAAGTTCCAAGGCGCATCGTGCGTACTTGGAACTTGAAACTTGGAACTTGAAACTCAAAACGGTCTTACTTGGCAATCACCATCTGACGGGCAGATTTGCCGTCGCGGTTGCCGAGGGTGTAGAAATAAGAGCCGTTGGGGAGTTCGCCCGCGTCGAACGCAAATTCGTTCAAACCTACCTCAAGGCGGCGCGTTTCGGTGTGCACGCGCTGGCCGAGCAGGTCGAACACCTCGAATTGGAAATCGCCCGCCACCAGCGATTCAGCCGTGACGGTGGTTTGGTTGCCAAACGGGTTGGGCGTGTTTTTCAGCAGCGTGAACTGGTTGCCAGCGTCGTAGGTGCCCACGAGGCAAGCCGCTGTTTTCAACCGGAGGAAGAAGTGCGAATCGGGTGCCAAAGTGCCGGGGAACGTCACCGGGAGGCCGCCAAAAGGAGTCGTCACGGTAGCCGTGATGCCAAGATCGAAAGTGTGGGGAGCCATGTTGACGTCGGTCGGAGTGCCATACAGGATGATGCACCCCAGTGTGCCGGGGTTGAACACGCAGTTCGGCGGGTCGCAAGCGTAGGTGATGCCGGCGGGCAAATCGCTGATGGCACCCGTGGTAGCGACGCTCACGTTGGTGATCGGAATCCCTTGGTAAGTGGTAGGCACATTGATGGTCACCGATTGGTTGTAGGCGTGGTCAATGCAAGCATCTTTGAGGTTGAAGTTGGGCGCAAGCGGCGTGTGAGGCAGAGGCCAGAGCAGGGAGTCGGTGCCTAAGATGATCGAGTCGCGCATACACATAGGCGGCTGGGCGGAAATGGACGCAGCGCAAAAAAGCGCGCAGAGCAAGAGCAATGTACTTTTCATAGTCAGGTTTGTTTATTCAGAAACGTCTGGTGAAAAAATCAGTTAGGGTAAAAACCGGCGGGAAGTTCAGACGTTTCCCGCATTTGGCGGAAAAAATTTGGGCGCTTCGCCGGGCTTGGCCAAAACGC
>JBJXFT010000222.1:0-2893 GCA_046155725.1 Saprospiraceae bacterium | reverse complement strand
GCGATCCCGAACGCTCGGGATCGCTCTGGAACTTATCCCGCTCAAGCCACCTCGTTGAATTGCAGCCTTTCGGCCAACTCGTCCATCGCATCGTGGTGGAACTGGACGTCGCGCATAGCTAACGGGCTTCGTATTTTTTTAGGGCAGCAATGACATCATAATTTTCGTCAGATTCGGCGACTTGCAGCAAATCGTCGAACGCCGCAGCGGGCACGGCGTATGATGCGCCTTCTCGAAGCCGGCGCGCCAATGTGCTCGCCAATGTTTCGAGCGCGAGGGAGTCGTCCGATTCAAACGTGACGCTCAATGGGCGGTTTTTGAACAGCGCGCGAATGTTTTTCAGGAGAGGCTCGTCCAGTTCTTCGAGCCTGATTTTGACGGTAAGGGAAGCCATGCTGTAAAATTTGTACACAAAAGTAACCTGAGGTTTGACAACTTTTAAAAAGGTTGTCAAATCCGTTAGGAACGCGCCAAAAACAACTTAGTCAACTCGCGCACGGTGTCATGCCATAGCCATCTGGTCGAATATCGACGCGGACGCTGCCTTCATTGAATTGAAAACCAAATTTCAATTTTGGGCAAACACCCCTGACTAAGTTGTTTTTGGCGCGTTCCTTAGAACAGCCCCAGCACCTTCCCCTGCTCGTCAATGTCAATCTTTTCTGCCGAAGGCACTTTGGGCAGGCCCGGCATGGTCATGATGTCGCCACAAACCATCACGACAAACTCTGCGCCCGCAGCCAGCCGCACCTCGCGGATGTGAACGACGTGGTTGGAAGGTGCGCCCCGCAACTTTGGGTCGGTGGAAAACGAATACTGCGTTTTGGCCACGCACACTGGATAATGGCCGTAGTCCTCCTGCAACTTTTTGATCCGGTTGCGCACATCGGTATCGGCGATGATGTCGCTGGCGCCATAGATTTGGGTAGCGATGGCTTTCATCTTTTCCCACAACGGCAGTTCATCCTCGTACATAAAATGAAAATCTGACTTGCCGTTGCCAGTGATCTCAACCACTGCCTTGGCAAGGTCTTCGGCGCCTTTGCCGCCATCGGCCCAATGTTTTGAGACAACGACAGGCACGCCAAAGGGCGAAAGTTTTTGCTTCAACAGGCTGATTTCCGCCTCCGTGTCAAAGGTGAAATGATTGATGGCCACCACACAGGGCAAGCCGTAGTGATGGCGGATATTCTGGACGTGGCGCTCCAGATTGGCAAATCCTTTTTCCAATGCCGCCAGATTTTCTTGGTTGAGTTCCTTCAAATCCACGCCGCCATGGTATTTCAGCGCCCGCAAAGTAGCCACTATCACCACCGCATCGGGGCGCAGACCTGACTTCCGGCATTTGATGTCCAGAAACTTTTCCGCTCCCAAATCTGCCCCAAACCCTGCTTCCGTCACCACATAGTCCGCCAGTTTGAGCGCGTTCTTGGTGGCAATGACAGAGTTGCAGCCATGCGCGATATTGGCAAATGGCCCGCCGTGAATGAAGGCCGGCGTGTGTTCCAGCGTTTGCACCAAGTTGGGTTTGAGCGCATTTTTCAGCAAGACAGTCATGGCGCCGTGCGCGTTCAGGTCGCGGGCGCGCACGGGTTGGCGGTCGTGCGTGTAAGCAACCACGATATTGCCAAGGCGTTCTTTCAGGTCGTTCAGCGTGGTAGCCAGGCAGAATATCGCCATCACCTCGGAAGCCACCACGATGTCAAAACCGTCTTCGCGGGGGTAGCCGTTGGAGATGCCGCCGAGACCCACTACGATGTCGCGCAATGCACGGTCGTTCATGTCCACCACCCGCTTCCAACTGATTCGGCGGACATCTATTCCGAGGGCATTTCCCTGATGGATATGATTGTCGAGCAAGGCGGCAAGGAGGTTATTGGCCAGCGCGATGGCGCTAAAATCGCCCGTGAAATGAAGGTTGATGTCCTCCATCGGAATCACCTGAGCGTAGCCGCCGCCTGCTGCGCCGCCCTTCATGCCGAACACCGGGCCGAGGCTTGGCTCGCGCAAGCAAATCATCGTTTTTTTGCCGATGCGGCTCAGCCCGTCGCCGAGGCCGACGCTGGTAGTCGTTTTGCCCTCGCCCGCAGGGGTGGGGCTGATGGCCGTAACGAGGATGAGTTTGCTGTGCGGGTTGGCTGGAAGACCGTCGAGATAAGCCAAATCCACTTTGGCTTTGAAGTGCCCATAGGGTTCGAGGGCTTCGTCGGGGATGCCGAGTTTTTCGGCGGCGAGGGGGGTGATGCGTTTTGGGGTCGCTAGCTGGGCTATTTCAATGTCCGAAAGCATAAGTTGGGTGTAGGTGATAGAGCGGGGCAAGGTACGGTAAGATTGATTTTTGGTGGGAAATGGTAACGAGAAAACGAGAAGCCTTGATGGAGGATAAAAATCAAATCGCCTCCCAGCGCTTTTGCTGGGAGGCGATTTTGATTTTTCAGCCCGCTTGATCAAACACCATGTGGTACCGTTAATTGGATGTCCACACGATGTTCCCCTTTATATCAACGACTTTTAGAAAGCTGCCGGAGGCTGGGTTTGAATCACTGCTTAATATCAATTTTGAGTTGGGCGCATTGACGCCCAAACGGCCAACCTCCTTGTTCGCAGCGTCTTTAAATATTAAGAAGCCGTTTTCAAACCGAAGCTTCTTGCCCGTTGTGGGAATGTTCATGTTGTTGTAAGAACCCCATTTGAAACCATCATTGCCCGAATTTTTTACAACCAAATTGCCGTCGGCCTGAAATGTCAGGTAGTAGTTTTCAAAATTGGAGTAAAACGCCTTCGTCCCGAAGGGGATATCGGTCCCTGAATTTAAAGAGTGGATTTTTTCAGGCTCTATTTCCCACAATTTTCTGGGAGGGAGCCAAGTGTTGCTCGATTTAAATGCGCGTGC
>JBJXFT010000216.1:0-4804 GCA_046155725.1 Saprospiraceae bacterium | reverse complement strand
GCGGGTGCGGCGTTGCCGCGCCCGCAGCAGACCGGCCTCAGCCCTCGTGAAAAAAACTTACAGCAACATAAAGCCATTCAAAAGACCAATTTGCGAGCGACAAGCAATGCTTGCCACTTGCAGATTTTTTAACTACATCGTGCATTTCTAAAACCACAGCCTCCTTTTTCGCGGAGGGCAAGCCCCAGTTTTTTATAAAAACTGGGGCTTGCCCTCCGCGAAAAAGGAGGCTTACCAAACAATGGCAAAAGTAAAATTCGATACAGGCGGCATCAAAGCCCTGCTCGGCAACCCAAAACAATTGGAAAAAGCCGTGCAGGAAAATCCGGAGCAAGTGGTGCGCGAACTGGCGACCACGGTAGCCCTTCTCCCCGTGGCGCACATCAAGAGCAACACTGGGCAGCCCCGCAAAAACTTTGGCAAGGAATCCCTCGAAGAACTGGCGGCAAGCATCCGCGCCCACGGCATCATCCAGCCCATCACGGTGCGCCGCATCCACGACAAGGAGTACCAGATCATTTCTGGCGAGCGGCGTTTTCGCGCCAGCCAACTGGCCGGGCTGAAAGAAATGCCCGCTTATGTGCGCCTCGCCAACGATCAGGAACTGCTTGAAATGGCGCTCATCGAGAACATCCAGCGCGAGGACTTGAATGCTTGGGAGATTGCTGTGTCGTATGGCCGATTGGCGGAGGAGTTCAAACTCACCCACGAAAATCTTTCCGAGCGGGTGGGCAAACAGCGCAGCACCATCACGAATTACCTGCGCCTGCTGCGCTTCGAGAGCGACCCGGACATCAAACAGGGCATCGTGGAAGGCAAGATTTCGATGGGCCACGCCCGCGCCCTCGCCGGGGTGGACGACTATGCCATCCGAAACTCCGTGTACCAACAAATTGTGACCGAAGAACTTTCTGTCCGCGCTGTCGAGGCGCTCATCGCCAGTTATCAGGAAAGCCGGAAAAACGGCGAACAGCCTAAGCCCAAAAAGACGCTGAACGAAAACCTGCGCAATATCCAAGACCAGTTCCGCGCCTTTTTTGGCGCAAAGGTGGACCTCAAGCGTGACGAAAAAGGCAAGGGACAACTCGTGGTCAAGTTCGACAACGATGCCGACTTGAACCGGCTGATCGAACTGATAGAAAAATAAAAAGTTTCAAGTTTCAAGTTTCAAGTTTCAAGTTTCAAGTGGCAAGTTTCAAGTTCCAAGTGGCAAGTGAGCAAGTGAGCAAGTTACAAGTCCCAAGAGCCGGGCCAACTTGCTACTTGGAACTTGGAACTTGAAACTTACTCACTTGAAACTCCACCACAAACTCCCCCACCCTATCTCCCAACCATTGTTCGGGTGTTGGCAGCATTTCGGTCAGGAGCAAATTGCCCGACCCGCCGCGCAGTTTTTTTTCCAGCAACAACATCGAGATCGGGCTTTCCATATCAAAAAACTGGGGCTTCTCGCGCCCTGCGGTGTATTGCCCGAAAAACTGCCGGGGAATGCCCCAATCTTTTAAAGCAGCTACGCCCAAACCTATTTGAGCGCCTTTCGATTTCCCTCTGGGGAACAACTTCCCCCAAGCCTCTGGCGGCAGTTCCCACGCCTCCCGTGACAGTACCAACGATTGAAACTCCTCTCTGCTGCGATGGCGAATTCCTCCTGCCCTCCCCCACCCCATCCCGTCGGGCAACAAAGACTCCAACGATACGAACGGCACACCCAGGCTCCAGAGCACTTGCATCACGGGCGGGCGGGTTTCTGGCGCTTCAAGGCCGAGGTCGTTGAGCGCGAGCGGCTGATTGCTTTGCTTTTCAATGAGTTGCGGCACCCCACGCTCGTCCATTCGCACCGCGAGATTGCCGAGCAAAACCGTCCGGCCAGAAGGCGAATGACCCACGCGCCCATCCGGCACCGCCAGCGAAACGCCCGAAAGCGCAGGCTGAAAATTGGCGTTCGACCAGCCCTGCCACGGGAAAGAAGCCTCCTCCCACCTGCGTCCCTTCGGCGGGCAAGCCAGCCCCCCCGAGGGGGGGAGTTCGAACCAAGTTTTGAGTTTTTCTAAAACCTCGGAAGGAAAAAGCGACAGCCACCGGGCGAACAATTTCCCGCCACCGGGGTACATCGCATTCACCACGGCTTTGTACTCGCCGTTTTCCTGAAATATTTGGAGGAGCGCGCCGACGTTGCCCCGGTGGCGCGGGTGAGGGAGGGCGGGGTTTAGCCCGCTTGAATCGTCCTGAGCGGGCTGAACCCCGCCCTCCCTAACCTCGCCCGCCAAAAACCTTTTACTGAATTCCAAAAAGTCAACGCTCTGCCCATCCGGGACAGCCTTTTCTGCAAAAGCCAAAAGCCGCGCCCGGAACGGCGGCAGTGTGTGAAAATCTTTTTCTCGCCAACATTCGGCCAGTTGGCCCGTCAATTTTTCAATCGTTCCCGGCGGCAAATCCAGCGCGACATCCTGCGCCACGTCTTCAAAAAAAACCTGCTCTGGTGGGATGGAGGGCATTTCGCAGCCATGTTTTTCGAGAAAGGTTTTCGTTTCGCGCAAAGCATCCCGTTGCATCGCTTGGGCATCCTCGACGGTCTGGAAAGGCAAGGTTCGCGCTGCCGTGCGCAGCCATTGAAGCAGGTAAGCCGCCTCGGTCAGCACAGGCGAGGAAGGCAGGTAGCCGAGGTAATTGTAAAGCCCTCCGCACCAGCCCGGCGAAAGGCCGCGTTCCGGCAGTTGCCATTCAAGCAGGCCGATGTCAAGCAGTTTGAAAACAAGCGTTTGCAACTGCTCCGCCGTGGCTTCCACCTCATTTTCCAAAAGCACCGTCAGTTGTTGAAACGGCATTTGCCGCCCATTTTCCAAAAGTGTTTTCACGACAAAATCGGCCACGGGGTCTGGGTCAATTTGCTGAAAAGCCTCGCGCTCGCCATCGAAGTAGAGCCAGGAGGGAAACGAACTTCCCGAAAGTTTAAAACTTTCGGGAAGTTGGGATATGCATGGATTCAGCGAAAGGCTGAGGGACTGAAAGAACGCCGGTTGGTGCAGCAAGACTTCGTAAATGGCAGGCAGAAGTGCGACGTTGGGCGTGACGAGGGGTTTGGGCATATTGGCGGGGTGAGGGAGGGCGGGGTTCAGCCCGCTTAAACCACCATCCCTGGGTTTCACATTTTTAGCGGGCTGAACCCCGCTCTCCCTCACCCTGCCAATTACTGCGAAACCGCGAACCTGCACTGTCGTGAACCGCCCCAACGGCGAGGTTTTGAAAACCGCCCGCGTCAGGTATTGCAGGAGCGAGAGGGCTGTGCGGCGGTCTTTTTTGTCAAATTGTTCGACGGGCTTTTCTGCGAAAGCAGGAAGGCTGGCGAGCAAATCATGGCTGGCGAAAAGCAGGGCGCGGCGCATTGTTTCATCGCGCGCGGCAGTTTGGAGGGCGCGGTAATTGGCTGCCAAGTTTTGCTCAAAGATGGTTTCGGCGGCTTGGGTTTGTTCTTTTGTTTTTTTGAAAGAATGAAGGCAGTCAAGAAGTTGCGCCAAGTTTTGGGCTTCCTGAATCTTTGCCTCAAAATGCGCCGAAGGCAATTTCCGGTGTTGAAAAAAATCCTTGCGGGCGTTGTAAACGGCGGTGCGGAGCGGCGAATGGGGCAGGGAAAAAAGCGCGTCGTCGAAGGCTCGCAGCATTTGCTCAGCGGCGGCTTGTTCGGCCTTTTGCCGCGCGGCCCAATCGGGCAAGCCGCAGGCAAGCGGCAGCCACGCGCTCAAAGGCAACCCGCCACAGCGAATGAGTGTCATGGGGAGGAACTGTGTTTCTGCTTGTTCGCCTCGTTCTTCGTTCATAGTTCATCGTTTATAGTTCATCGTTCCACCGTTTGCTGATGAAAAAACTTTCCGCACTTCCCTTCTTGTTTTTTGCGGTTCAAATCTTTGCACAAAGCAAAGAAAACGACCGCTTTGTGCTCGGCTTTTTTGCAGGGCTGGAAACCCAGTCGCTTGGCGTCCAGAATTTGGGGCGGCTATGGCCAGATCAGCCTGCGGCTTGGTCGTCGGGGTCAAACGCAGGGGTTTCAGCAGGGGTTTTTGCCCGAAAGCCCCTTTGGCCGTGGCTGCATTTTCAGCCGGAACTCGCTGTTTCTTATGTCGGAAACCGAGTGATTTTTTGGCCCGACGGCCCCAAGAAGTATCGTTTTTTTGATGCTGAACTCCCCTTGCATTTTGTGGTGACGGACGGACGGAGGAGGGATTCCCCTTTGCGCGGCTGTGTCATTTTTGGCGGACGGGTCGGTTGGAATTTTGTTCAAAACCCATCCCATCTTCTCCAAATCGCGCAAGAGCGCTTTGCGCTCGACCTCGGCCTCGGTGCCGAAATCAAGGCCGGGCGCTGGCGGCTCCAGCCTGCGTTCGTGTATTCTCACGGGCTGAACGACCTCCATTTTTGGGGCGATGCGCAATATGACGAGGTGGTGGGAAGGGTGGTGCGCGACAAGTTGGCGCTTCGGCTTTTGGCCTGGAAATCGGGGAAATAAAAAGGGGGCGACCGTGTGCGGTCGCCCCCTTTTTCTAAGGGTTTTGAGAAATCAGTTCATCTGCTGGAATGCCCAAAAAAGGAGGGCAAGGTGGAATGCCAAAGCGAAGATGGTGACGAGAGATTTTTTCTTTTTCATAATCGTTGGGTCGCAAATCGGTTTGGTGCGACAGTGCCTAAATGCCAAAAGCCGTGCCATTCGTGTACGCCGGAATGTTATCTGTTCTTAAAACCATTGGTTTTCAAAATTTTAGACGGCGAAAAAAATCGTTTTTCTAAAAAAAGAAAGGTTGGAACGCGGGTT
>JBJXFT010000211.1:0-7760 GCA_046155725.1 Saprospiraceae bacterium | reverse complement strand
GTCCGTCGCCGAGCAACTCATCGAAGAAGGCATGGAAAAGGGCATCAAAAGGGGCATGGAAAAGGGCATCGAAAAAATGCTGCTCAGGGGCTTCCCTGCCCAAGAAGTGGCGGAAATCATGGATGTCTCTTTGGCTTTGGTGAAGCGCGTTCAAGCGCGGCTGCGCCAAAAAAATTGATTTTTATGAAAAAAATATCCTCGTCCGTTTCGCTTTTTTTAATACTCGCCGCTTCCTGCTCCATTCCCAAAAACACCTCCCAAACCACCAGCGGCAAAACGCCCTTCCTCTGGCAAAACGCCAACATCTACTTCTTGCTCACCGACCGTTTCCAAAACGGCGACAAAAGCAACGATGTCAATTTTGGCCGAACCGCACCCACCGCTACCCTGCGCGGCTTTATGGGCGGCGACATCAAGGGCATTGCCCAAAAAATAGACGACGGCTACTTCGACCGCTTGGGCATCACGGCCATCTGGTTCACCCCCGTGGTCGAGCAAATCCACGCCCCGGTAAACGAGGGCACGGGCAACACTTACGGCTTCCATGGCTACTGGGCCAAAGACTGGACTCGCCTCGACCCCAACTTCGGCACCGAAAAAGACCTCGCCCAACTCGTCCAAACCGCCCACGCCCACGGCATCCGCATCGTGCTCGACGGGGTGATAAACCACACGGGCCCCGCCACCGCACAAGACCCGCTCTGGGCCGACTGGGCCCGCACCGGCCCGCGCTGCACTTACACCAGTTATGCATCCACCACGGCCTGTACCCTCGTGGACAATCTGCCCGACATTTTTACAGAGAGCGACAAGCCTGTGGATTTGCCTCCATTTTTGAAAGAAAAATGGCGCAAAGAAGGCCGCCTCGAAAAAGAGACTGCCGAACTCGACGCTTTCTTCAAGCGCACGGGCTATCCGCGCGCCCCGCGCTTTTACCTCATCAAATGGCTCTGCGACTACATCCGCAAATATGGCGTGGACGGCTACCGATGCGACACGGCCAAGCACATCGAAGAATCCGTATGGGGCGAATTTAGAAAGGAAGCCGACATCGCATTCAGCGATTGGAAGCGGGCAAACCCCGCCAAAGTGCTCGACGGAAATGGTTTTTACATGGTGGGCGAGGTGTACAACTACTTCATCTCTGGGGGCAGGCTTTTTGATTTTGGCGACAAAAAGGTGGACTTTTTTGCCAACGGCTTTGACGCGCTCCTCAATTTCGACCTGAAAAACGACGCGCAAAAAACTTCCTACGAGGCCATTTTTTCAAAATACGACAACCTCTTGCACACCGAACTCAAGGGGAAAGGTGTGCTGAACTATCTCAGTTCGCACGACGACGGTGGGCCGTACGATAAAATGCGCCGCAAACCAATGGAGGCTGGCACCAAACTCCTCCTCTGCCCCGGCGCCTCGCAAGTGTACTACGGCGACGAGACCGCCCGCTCGCTGGACATCCCCGGCACCGAGGGCGATGCCACGCTCCGCTCCTTCATGAATTGGGAAGAACTGGCGGCCAACGCCGAGCGCAACGGTTTCAAAACCCAAGACGTGCTGGCGCACTGGCAGAAACTGGGCCGCTTCCGCAAAGCGCACCCCGCCGTTGGTGCGGGGCAGCACACGATGCTCACGGCCAATCCCTACACTTTCAAAAGGGTGTACAAATCTGGGAATTACACGGATGCCGTGGTGGTGGGGCTTGATTTGCCGAAGGGGAAAAAGACGCTCGAAGTCGGCGGCGTTTTTGCCGACCGCACCGCTGTCATGGATTATTATTCCGGCCAAAAACTGAGCGTGAGCGGCGGGAAGGTGTCGGTGGATTCGGAGTGGGGGGTGGTATTGCTGGGGAGGTAAAATGTACGACTTCCCAACAAGCGGCATTATTTCAACTTTCTGAAATCTGGCCGCCATAGCCGGGGGCGGGCTCGGCGACGAGGGCAAGGGCAGGTTCGGCCGGTTGGCGGTAGAGTTTTTGCTGGCGAGAGAAATGGTAGTCGAGGTAGGCGTGGAGTTGATGGGCGTAGGGGTCGTGCGCATTGGCTTTGTAAAATGACCTTGTAGTAGGCAAGTAGTCCTCCGGGATGTCTTCTGTTTTCACTAATTGGATGTGCCGATATTCAAGATTATTGTCCATATCAATAAAGTAAACCCAGCCGTCTGGGTTCGACAAAATCATATCGCGCGAGTTGATTCGCATATTGAAATAATCGACCAGCCCTGCAGTAGTGGTTTTGTAAACCATCCATCGGTTGAACTGCCGATCTTGGTCCGACCATTTGAAAATGAAGTCCTCGTCGTGCTCATTTACAAAATGGGACTCCAGCGGCCCTTCGTAGTATAAGAGGTCGCCTAGTTTTTTGAGCGAGAAAGGCAGTTTTTTCAAGGCCAAACCTGTTAGTTCAATCAATGAATTATCTTTTAACTTAGTCATGGCGAAATCTTTAGAGCGTGGCAAAAATGGCGAAAGTTTTTTCAAATCTGGTCTTCTCAAATGGGTGAAAGGTGAAATGTCCGCCGAAATCTTCTCGATTGGAAACACCATCCGAAGGTTTCAGCATGCCCTTTGCCAGATGATTTCCCAAAATATGGTTTGCCCTGCTCCCAAGTTTGTCGTAATAATACAAAAACCGCTCTCTGGCATATTCCTCAGAAACGAAAAACGACAAACCCAGAGCTTGGCAACGAACAGAGTCCTCGGCCTGGGCATATCTTGGGTTTTTAAAATATTGCGGCACAAAGTTGCGCTCATCTTCCATATCCTCAAACACCCAACGGAATGCCTCCGTCTCTCGCCCTTCAAAATCATCCGGCGGGCAAGGCACGGCGAGCGCGTCCATGAAACTTTGATGCTGGAATTTCGGGGGTAGAGCGTCAAAAGTACTTTCCATAGGGGGGTGATTTGCTCGTTTGAAATTTGGAAAATTTGGGCTGCCAAAAATACAGAAATTTGCCCGGCGGCAAAATCCCCAAACCCATCAGAACCTACCACGCTGCACATTGGCACTTTAAACCAGAAACCCTTAAACCAGAAACCTTCTGAACCAGTTTTTTTGAATGGAAATCACCCAAGTCTTCTACCCAACCTCCCGTGCCGAATGGCGCGTATGGCTCGAAGCCAACCACCGCAGCGAGACCGAAATCTGGCTGCGCACCTGTAACAAAGCGTCGGGGAAGCCTTCCATTAGTTACGACGACATGGTGGAAGAATGCCTCTGCTTCGGCTGGATTGACGGCACGGCAAAAAAATACGACCCCGAAAGCATGGTGCGGCGCATCACCCCGCGCCGCAAAAAAAGCTTCCTCTCCGAACTCAACCGCCAGCGTATCTGGAAACTTCAGGCCAACGGGCTGATGACCCCGGCAGGCATCGAACCTATCAAAGACCAAATCGGCTCGCTCGACGACCCGTACACGATTCCCGATTGGATAGAAGCACAACTCCGCGCTGACCCGACGGTGTGGGGCATTTTCCAATCATTCCCGCATTTTTACAAACGCCTCAAAATTGGCTGGATGGCCGAGGTAACAGGCGAAAGCCGCCAACCCGAAGCCCAAAAACGGCTCAACTACCTTATCAAAATGACGCGGCAAGGGAAGATGTACGGTACGCAGCCGCTGAGTTAATGTGCTAATGTGCTAATGTGCTAATTCGATAATGCCCCTTCATTACCCCATTATCAAATTGCCTCATTAGCACATTAGCACATTAACCCACGGGCTTCACCCGCCCGGCCAGCCAAACGCTCACGAGAATGAGCGCGATGGAAAAATAGCCCACCCAGTCGTAATGCTCAATGCGGCCCTCCGCGCTTTTCGAGACGATGGCTCCGCTGATCATGGCTGCCAAGCCGGTGGCAAATTGTTGCATCGAAGAATTGATGCTCATAAACCCGCCGCGCTGCTGCGGAGCTACCACGCTCGACACCAATGCCTGTGTGGGAATCATGCGCCCATTCGTGACGATAAAAAACACCCCAGAAATCGTCAGCACCACCCAAAGCGGCACGGCCCAAAGATTGGTAATGAGCCAGATTGGGATAAGCGAAAGCAGCGCGAAGACCACGAAAACGGGGTATTTCCCGCGCTTGTCGGCCAAGCGGCCAATCAATGGCGCGCTAAAAATGGTAAGCAGCCCGCCCACGAGATAGATGAGAAAAATGTCGTCCTGATGGTAGCCCGCATTGCCCACGAGCGAAGGCGCGATAAACGGGATGATGGCAAAATGCCCCATCATCAGCACAATGGAGAGCGAGAGCGCGCGCATCTGATTGGGCGTTTGGAAAATGTCGGTGAGGACCTGAAAAGGTTTCTGCGAAGGCCGCTTTTCCTGGATGTGTTTGTTCATGGGCGGCACGGCGAGCGCGACCAAAGCGAATACGGCCATCCCCAAAAATCCGATGGCCAGAAACGGAACGTGCCAACTGTACTTCGCCGCCAACCATAGCCCCGTCGGTACGCCTGCCACGGATGCTGCGGCAAATGCCGTCATCAGCGTGCCCATCGCAGTAGCGCGGCGCTCGTATTCAAAAGAATCGGCCACAATGGCCAGCACCTGCGCCCCGATCATGCCGCCGAACAAGCCCGCCAGCACCCGGGCTGCCACGAGCAGTTCGTAATTCGGCGCAAAGGCGCAAGCAAACGTGCCAAGCAAAAAGCCTGCATAGGCGAACAGCAGCACTTTTTTTCGGTCGAAGCGATCCACGAAAAAGGCAGAAACAAAACTCGAAACCCCGGCAGTGATGGCGTATGCCGACACGGCAAGACTGAACTGTTGCGGGTTGATTTTCAGGAGTTCCATCAACTGCGGCCCCAGCGGCATCATGATCATAAAGTCCATGATGTGGGTAAAGTTGACGGCGGCAAGGGCAAAGAGCAGGAGGCGTTCTTTTGAATTCATAGCGCGATGAAACAGCGCGGGCAGGCGAGGGTTTTGAGTTCTTGAAAAAACTAAGCCCTCGGAGGTTTTTAAAAAACCTCCGAGGGCTTAAGGAACGGGTGAATAATAACTTATCAATTTGATGTGATTCCTTTTCACCCAAACTGCCCATCTTTTTGATTAAATAGCCCTACTATTCGCACAAAAAGATAGTTGTCTGGGCAAAAACGAACCTACCTGAAACCCACAAGTTATTATTCACCCGTTCCTAAATGTCCAGCGCCCAATGCCTAAAATCTATTTGATCACCAAATCCCCGTAAGTGAGCCGCATTTTCATCAATCCTTTTGCGCCTTCGTTGCCGAGGTATCCTTGCACGGATTCGCGCTGGCCGGAATCGCTTCGGTTTTTTACCGTGGCAGCGTTCGGGACGTGGGCATCGGCATAGTTCACCTCCGCATCAAAGCGATAGGCTGCACCGCGTTCCACCACCACCGTGACTCCTGTGTATTTTCCCACCACATTCACATTGGTGAAATTTCGGCCCAGCGCATCAATGTCAAGTGTTCCATAGCACATATCGGCATCCACAGCATCGCGCACGGCGCTTAGGTTCATGTCGGAATATTGGGCTGTGATGTATGCCGAACGAAGGCTGGTGCTGCGCAGGTTGGCGTACTTGGTCTGAAGGCGGAGTTCTTCCACGTTTCCGAGCTTGAAATCGTCGTATTTCGAGGTGATGCGCAGGTTGTTGGCTTTGTCCACCGTGGTCTCCGAATACTTCGTGTCCAACTGGATGTCGTTTGCCTCCGCCACGGTCAGCTCGCTGTAACTGGCTTGGCCGCTGAGGTTGTTCACTCGGGCAAGCCATGCTTTTCCGTAGCCGAGGTTCAGGTCGGCATCGTTGCTGATGGCTTCTGCGCGCAGCTCGCCATATTTGATTTCGGCGATGAGTTTGCCTTTCAGCGCGGCCACCCACGAGTTGCCGTACTTGTTTTTGAGGTCCAACTGATTGTTGGCGGGCATCCACACTTCGTAGTTGATTTTGAAGTCGTCGCCACAGGTTTTTGTGGGCCACCAACTGCCGCCGTTGCTGAGGTTTTCAGAAAGCATCGTTTCGGCCTTCACATAGCCCCAGGCATTGGTGAAGTTCACGTTGATGTTTTTGAACGTCTCGTCGGCTTCGCGTTGGCTCTTGGCAGTTACCACGATGGTCACGTCAATTTTGACCGAGTTGTTCGCCCAAGTTTTCACGTTCACGGTGCCATACTTGTTGTACAGCGCGGTAGTGCCTTCGGCAGAAGTGCCAAATTCGCGGTTGATGGTTTTGCTGAATTCCTGCTCCGGCCCGCCGGCCAGTGCGACGAGCGTTTGCCCCAAAAAGAGGCAAAGAAGGATGGCAATTTTGGTCTTCTGCATGGCGGCTGATTTAAATGTTTTTGATTCCATTGCTTTGTTTACTGTTGTCGCCCTCGTTTTTTGATTCCTCCAAACGCTCCAAAACCCGCTGGAGAATGGCCGATTTGGCCTTATAGTTTTCGATCATGGCGCGCACCACTTGTTCCCGATTGCCCGGTGGCACGTCGGCCAGTTCACGGCGCAATTCTTCCATGATCTTGTCCAGATGTTCCAAATCTTCGCCCACTTCGGCGGGCTGGCTGCCCGTGAAGGTTGCCAATTTTTCCTGTTTCACCAAAATGCCGCGCTGGTAAAACTGTTCCAACTCGGCGTATTCGCCCGATACATCGCTCATCGCCATGCCCGACGTGGCACCGCCGTGGCGTTCGTACCAGATGCCCCCGCCGATGCCCGCCACCAAAAGCATCAAAGATGCCGCGATGCGCATCAGTGGGCGTTGCCAATCCATCGGCAGCACTTTAGCGCGGGGCTTGGGCAGGCTTCCCGAAATGTTTTCCCAAATCTGCCCCTGGGGCAATTCGGTGTCAAATGCTTCCCGGTTTTTTTGAATGAACGATTCAAGGTCAAGTTTTTCAGGCGGACTGTCCAAATCGGTTTCAATCCTCGCCCACACCATTTCAGCAGGCATTTCCGTGTCCAAAAGCACTCGGTCGCACATCAGTTGGCGTTCCAAGGCGCAGGCGTTCGGCAGCCGTTCGAGCATACGCTCCAAGCCCGACCACCCATGTGCGCCCGGCACCGCTGCATCGAAAGCGGCGCGGTGTTTTTGGACAAATATTTTTAGCGAATCTGTCATTTTTTGTGGATTTGGTGATGTGGGGATTTGGTGATGTACCTGGGTTTGGAATTTCTGCCTTTCGAGCGGCGGAGATAAATCCCAAGCCCGGGTCAAACAAATAACCAAATCCCCAATTCCCCGAATAACCATCAAGCCAGCATCTCCCTCAACTTCGCTTTCGCCCTACTGTACTGCGATTTTGACGTAGCTTCCGTGACTCCCAAAATCTGCCCGATCTCCTCGTGGTCATAACCTTCCACGGCGTAGAGGCTGAACACCACGCGATATCCGTCGGGCAATTTGCCAATGGCGTGGTTGATTTTTTCTACCGACCAAGCAGGTTCTTGTTCGTGTTCCGAAACCTCTGCCCGGTCGTGTGTAGCCGTCAGTTCCGTCAATGCCAAACGCCTGCTTTTCAAAAAGTTGATGCACTTGTTCACCGTTATCCGCTTCATCCACGCGCCTATGCTGCTTTCGTAACGGAACGACTCCAACTTGGTAAAAACCTCCACGAACACGCTCTGCAAAAGATCTTCGGCATCGTGCGGATGGCGCACCATGCGCAGCGCAGTGTTGTACATCGCCCGTGAATACAAGCCGTACAGCTCGAACTGAGCTTCGCGTCGGCCTTCTCGGCAGCGTTCAATAAGGTCGCGGTGCGTTTGTGTGGCGTCCATTTCGTTAGGC
>JBJXFT010000208.1:0-5959 GCA_046155725.1 Saprospiraceae bacterium | reverse complement strand
CAAAGCCTGGGTAGTCGTTCACTTCCACGGGGACTTTGCCGAGTTGTAGCGAAAGCGACATGATGCGCTGGCAAACCTCATCCGAGGTGGCATAGCCGCGTATCACTTCCACGAGTTTCATCACCGGAACAGGGTTCATAAAGTGCATCCCGATGACCTGCGCGGGCCGACCCGTAGCGGCGGCTATTTGTGTGATGCTGATGCTGGAGGTGTTGGTGGCAAGGATAGCATCCGGCGGCGCGTGTTGGTCTGCGTCGCTGAATATTTTGAGTTTTAGTGCCGCATTTTCGGTGGCGGCTTCTATCACGAGTTCGGCATTTGCCACTCCTTGCCGAACATCGGTCATCGGATGAATGCGGCGCAACGTGGCGGCTTTTTCGTCTTCGCTGAGCGTTCCTTTGGCAATTTGGCGATCCAGGTTTTTGCCAATGGTGACGAGCGCTTTGTCAAGCGCAGCGGCGGCCACGTCCACGAGCGTCACGTTGAGGCCATTCTGCGCAAATATGTGGGCGATGCCGTTGCCCATGGTGCCGCTTCCGATTATGGTGATGTTCTGCATGAGATGTGAGAGGCGTGAGAGGTGTGAAAGGGTGAGAGGTGTGTGCGACTGCCAATGCAAACTGCCAACCGCTACTTCCCCAGTTTCCCCCGCCACTCTTGGATGGCCGCTTGGATGGCCTCCTTGCGGTTTTCGGGGTCGGGGTGGGTGCTTTGAAATTCGGGGGTGCGGTTGGACCCGCCGGCTTGTTTGAGGATTTCCATCACGCCGATGAGGTTTTCCGGGTTGTAGCCTGATTCGATCATAAAGCGCACGCCGAGGTTGTCGCTTTGGAGTTCTTGGTCGCGGCCATATTTCATTTGGAGCATATTGGCCACTGATTGCGCAATGTAGCCCGAATTTGGGTTGGAAGGGTCGTACGTTGCCATGGTGACGGCTCCGGTGATGCCTTGCGCCAGTTCCATTTGGGCGAGTCTTTCCGCGCTGTGCCGCGCCACTACATGGCCGATCTCGTGGCCGAGCACTCCAGCGAGCATATCTTCGCTGAGGCTTTTACCATCCTCGGTAAGTCGGAAAAGCAGGCCTTCGGTAATGAAGACTTGGCCGCCGGGCAGCGCAAAGGCATTGATGGTCTGTGGGTCGGCAAGCAAGTGGAAGTCGTACTGATAGGGGGTACGCGAGGCTGCCGAGGCCTGCACGATTTTTTGCCCGATCTGCTTCACTATCGCGGTTGCTTGCTGGTTGTTGCTGAGGCCGCCCATTTCTTGCGCCATTTGCGGCGCGCTCTGAAGACCCATCGCAATCTCTTGCTCTGGCGATATGGCGACGTGCTGGGTTTCGCCCGTGATTTCGTTGACGGAACTTTGGCCGTAGTATTTGCAGAGGGCGAAGCCCGCCATCACGACGGCAACGATGACTGTGGGGGAGATGCGGAATCCACCGCTTTGATTTCGTCCGAACATGGTTGGATGTTTTATTTTGAATTGCATTGCGAACATACAGCCTCGGCCAAGATTGAAAAGTTTTTTCTTCAAACTGATGCCTGCCGCGCTGACTATTCAATTGGCAGGAGATTGCTCGACAAAAAAGCCGCCTCGACGCACAGAGCATCGAAGCGGCTTTTTTGTCGAGCAAACAGCGGTTCATTTGTGCTGGTCGAGGTACACGATTGCCGAGGCGATGATAGCGACAGCGGGCCCGCCCACTTCCAAGCCTATGATGTCGGCCCACACCCAGTCGGGGATTCCTGCGGGTTCTGTGGTTCCAGAGCCGGGCAGTGGGGAGGAAATGGATTTCCAATACCAGAAGTAGCGGCTGTATTTCAGCATTGACACCATGGAGAGCACCACCGTTGGGTTGTCCAATTTTGTGTCTTGGGCCAAGCGGTTTTCGTGTTCTGTCACGATTTTCAGGAAGTTGCCCAATTCTGCGGGCGAACTGACTTGTATGGCTGCGGCTTCGTCGAAGATGGCGAGCAGCACTTTTTTATCGTTGACGCTCAAGCGGGTTTCGTCCAAACGAGCGGCGTAGTTGCCAAAGTCGCGGTCGAGATTGAAGGCCAAGGCACGTTGTTGGTCTGTCGGGTTCAAGGGCAATTCTGCTTCGGCGAGAAACTGGATCGTTTTTTCCGTGACCAATTTCTGTGTCTCTGCCTTGTCGCCATTGAACGACTTGATTGCGTCGCGGTTGTCATGCAGCACGACCTGCACGGCGAGGTTGTGGAGTTGGCCGATGTTGTCCTGCGGGTTTTTGGGATTGACCAAGTTGCCGGTGCTTTGGCCCAGGTCGGGAGCAAACATCACCATCCTTTTTCCTGTGGACTGTCCACTCGGCGTATCGCGCAAGGGGTAAAATCCGGCTGGGATAATCTGCGGTTCGATGCCCAAGGTTTTGGCGGCGGTGGCATCCACCACATAGTCAGAAGTCAGGGGGAAATATTGACCGAAGTATTGGCCGACCTCGTCGCCTTGGTCGAATTGGAGCGCAAAATGAGCGTCCGAATTCAGCGCCTCCGTGCCCCAACCAATCCAGATACAATCGCTGAAACTGTACATACAGCCCAATTGGGAATAAGTGCCAAAGTGTATGCGGATGCGGTTGCCTTCTGGCATGGACGGGGCGGGGTCAACGGCAAGAGGAGTGATTGCCTCTTCGGTTTTGACACAAGAAAAAAGAGAGAACAAGAGGGCTGTGAGGGTGAGGGCAGTGGAAAAAGTACGAGCGTTCATGAGTGAAAAATGTCGAAGTGAATTGCATTGTCGCCTACTCTTTTCTACGGATTTTCGGCTTGCTCCGATTCAGTGTCCATCTGCCTTTTTTGGTGCGGCTTTGAACTACTATCGGGCTTCGCTCAAAAACCTGACCCTCGCAGGGGAATTTTTTTGAAACGCCCATTCCTCAACATTCAAACACAAGCGGGGGGCTGCCGTGTGGCAGGCCCCCGCGCATTTTTCTCGGAACCAAGGTTTGCAACCTCAGGGCTTCCTTGCCGCCCCCAATCTCCGAATCTTGATTTCGAGGCGGTTGTTTTGCTGATGTTCCTCATCGGAGCATTCGGCGCTCTCGGTGCAGTGGTTGCGGAGTTCTGTCTCGCCTTTGCCGTAGGCTTCGATGCGGCCTTCGTCAACCCCTTTTGCCACGAGGTAAATCTTGGTGTTTTTGGCACGCGCGTCGGTTAGGGTTTGATTCATACTGTCTTCGCCGCGCACGTCGGTATGCGCCACAAGCTCTATTTCCATTTCCGGGTAAGTCTTCATCCATTCGATAAGATTGTCCAAATGCCGTACCGCGCCTTGGTTGAGCGTGGCTTTGTTGTACTCGTAGAAAATCTTGTCGAGTATGAACACCGAGCCTTCCATGAGGCCGTTGGCAAGCGGCATGGTCTCGGCGAGCGTGGCACCTTCTGCCAGAGGTTTCAAGCGCACCTCTTCGTAGGCTGCTGCGCCACGGCCAGCCGTCACCCGGAAAGTTTCGCCTCGGAACCCACCTTTTTCCACCTTGGCAATCCACTCGCCCTCTCGGGGCAGGCACACGTCAAACTCGCCGTTGCGCGTGGTGCGGGCCGTTTCTATCATACCCGATGCGCGGTGCTCGAAGCGCAGGTTTGCGTTGGCGATGCGTGTATTGAACTCCGTGGTGAGCACGATGCCGCCAGAGCGGAGGCAGGGCGGGGCTTCTTTCATTTTGAATTTCAGGTTCAGTTCGTCCTCAGAATCCACCACGAGGAAGCGGTCGCGTGAGGTGTAGCCCTTCGCGCTCACCATGACGAGGTAGTTGCGGTAGCGCGTGAAGTCCGTTTGCGCCCCGCCCTCGGCATTGGAATAGAGGTCAGGCTTGCCCATGTCCTTCGCGTCTTTGCGCACGAGTTGGAACGTGAACACGTCGGGCTTGTCGGGCAGCGCGATGTAATCGAAATCGTAGAAATCGTTGTTGCCCGCGATGAAACCATCGTCCGTGGGCTGAAAAATGCGGATTTCCGCGCCTTGAAGGGGCAGCCCGGTTTTGTCGTCAATCACGTTGATGCGCGCCCGGTTCACCTCCGGTTTGCCCGTTCCTTCAAAGCCGCGCGGGGAGAAAAATTGGAAAATGTCGGATTTGCCATAAGTCTCGCCTTTGCGCTCGCTGGCAAAAAAACCGCTGTGGCCGTCGGGGTCGGTGACGAAACTAAAATCGTTGTCTGCCGAATTGAACGGCTCGCCGAGGTTCACCACCTCCAGGCCTTCGGTGGTTTGGAGCGGGTTGTTCACAAAATAAATGTCCATGCCGCCCATCGTGTTTGCCCGCCCGTTGGAAGAGAAAAACAGCGAACTGAAGAAACTCATGTAGGGGAACAACTCTTGCTTTTCGGTATTGATGTCGGGGCCGAGGTTCACCGGTTCGCCCCAACGGCCACGCGCAAAGCGCTCCACTGCGTAGAGGTCGAAACCGCCGCTCCCGCCCGGCATATCGGAGGCGAAGAACAGCCACTTTTCGTCGGGGCTGAGGCTGGGATGCATACAGGAGTAGTCGTCGCTGTTGAACGGCAGGTCTATCGGCGGGGTCCAGTCTGGGAAACCGTACTCCATCTCATAGATTTTCATCACGGCTTTGCCGCCTTTGCCGCCGCGCAGTACCCCGTCGTCGTTGTTGTTGCGGGTCACGAACGCAACTTTGTTGTCGCGGGTGAACGTGGCCGGGCCTTCGTGGAAGTCGGATTTTTTGCTGGCGTTGAACTCAAATTTTGCTGGCTCCAGCATCGCCCCCAAGCGGTCGAAAGTGGAAAGGAAATGCGCCTCGAAGGTTTCGCCCGTGCGCTCGCTGCGGGGGCCGCGCTTGCCGCGCGCCGACACGAACAGGATGCCGTTGTCGTAGTACATCGGCGCGTAGTCGGTGCCGGGCAGGTTGAGTTTCGTGGCGTTTTCCAAGCGGACGGGGTAGCGGCGGTCATCCTTTTCGCGGAATCGGTCTTTGGACTTGCTTTTGGAAGAGCCGGAACCTTGGGCCGAAACGGCCAGCACCAGCAGAAGGAGGGGGAGGGCGAGGATTAGTTTGCGTAGCATTTTTTGCACAGTAGAGGTTGATGGTTAATAAATGTGGCGCGGACAGCCAATGTCCGTGCCGTTGGCAGATGGATTAAACGCGGGCGAAGGTACGGTGATTGCCCTTTCGAGGGGGAGGGGTGAATGGTTAACAATTCCTACGATAGTGAGCATAAGATGCTTTTTGTACGCGCTCACACCACATCCCGCCTCCGCTCCTTCGCCAACTCAATACCCGCCGCGCCAAGCGTGTTGCGAAGGGCTTCATACAAATGGTTGAGCGTATCGTCGTGGTGCTGACCCAGCGCCCACACAGATATTTGGGCCTTCATATCGTCGCGGGTGATGCCCGCTACCTTTACGTCCACGTCTTTTCCGGGCAAGGCATGAGGGCATTGGGTTGCCGCTTCGGTAGCCGCTTGCTGAAGTTTTTCCAAGGAAGTGCCGGGCTGGAGCAGCAGCGTGATTTCGGCCTGCACCTCACTGTGCTCGACAATGTTCTCGATGGGGCCTTCGGTCATTTTTCCATTGGGGATAATGATTTTTTTGCCCGAGGGCGTTTTCAAAATCGTGCTGAAAATTTGAATCTCCACCACCTTCCCGGTCTTATCGGCCACCGTGAGGTGGTCGCCCACCTTGAAAGGGCGGAAGAGCAGGATGAGCACCCCACTGGCAAAATTGCCGAGGCTGCCCTGCAAAGCCAAGCCAACCGCAAAAGCAATGGCCGAAAAAATGGCGATGAACGAAGTGGTGGCGATGCCAATGGTGCTGGCTACCATCAAGATGAGCGCGACTTTCATGCCCACATCGGCCATCGAAGTGAAGAATGGGCGCAGCCCCGGATCTACGCTGCGCGCCGTGAGGAAACGGTCGAAACCGCGCGTGAGGCGGCGGATGAGCCACAAGCCGCCAAAAAGAAGGAGGATGGCTGCCATTGCTTTGG
>JBJXFT010000206.1:0-4192 GCA_046155725.1 Saprospiraceae bacterium | reverse complement strand
GCCTACGACGCGCCGTGGCAACGCCAGCATTGGCGCAGCATACAGGCGGCTTATGGCAACGCGCCGTTTTTTGATCATTACGCCGACGACATCCGCCCGTTCTACGAACGCCGCTGGGAGTTTTTGTTCGATTACAATTTGGAGATTCAAGCATTTGTCTTGAAAAAGAAGTTGGGCTGGGCGGGCGAGTTTGTTTTTCAAACCGAATTTTTCCCCGCAGGGGAATGGCCGCAGGGCGCGGATTTGCGCAGTGAAATGGGGGGCGAAATGGGCAATTGCCCCGCGTGGTTTTCGCCCCTGCCCTACCCCCAAGTATTCAGAGAGCGAACAGGCTTTTTGCCTAACCTCTCGGTATTGGATTTGCTTTTTTGTGTCGGCAAAACGGGCGGGGAAGTTTTGGGTCAAAACATCTCGGGTAGTGGTAGGTGTTGAGTGGTAAGTGCTGCCCAAACAACTGATCTCCAACGTAGTAGGCAGCACTTATCACTCATCACTTACCACTACCACATCTCGTTCACCTCGAAAGCACAAACGCTTTAAATGCTTCCAACTCTTGCAGTTCTTGTTCGACAAAACGGGAAAAGAGCCGCTCGCCAACTTGAGTTTTCAAAGCAGAAATGCCAACGTCGATGAGCCTGAATCCGAGCGGCGTCAAAAAAATATTGTCGAACCGTTCGCCGGGCATATTGGACGGTCGGCGCAAGTCGCGGTGCGCGAAACCCGCTCGGTGAAGTTGGCTAAGCTCATCTTCCAGCACATCGAGCCACAATTCTCTTTTCTCATACTCATAGGCTCTAAAATCCATTGGATACAGCCGCTCCATGACCAACATTTCTGTGTCTTCATTCAACATGTCGAGCCGCACGAACCGTACCACCAAACCATTGACAGCATTGGAAAACTTCATTTTTTCCGTTTCAGACCCAATATCAGAGCGGGTGTCGCCAGCGAACAATTTCCCGGCTTCGGCCTCCGACAGCGCGATCACGGTGTTGTTGGCTCCGGATGAAAGCGTACGTGGGTAGCGTTTTTGCATGATGTGGGAAGTTTGAGCAAAAGTACCTCAATTTGCTCAGTCGGTCGGGCTAAGATTAGCCGCTACTCGTCAGACGGCTCGAAGCCGTCTGACGCACCCTGGAACATGAGCCAAAGTATTTTCACGCTTGCATACGGCGTGTTGTTCGGTGGCGCGGACGGTTTCCGACAGAAAGACAAACCGAATGAGGGTGTTCCGTGGCGTGTTTCGTGATACGTACAGTTCCTTTCAGGAAGACAAAAGCGGCGTGTTCCGTAGCACCGTGGGAAGGGTTTTTGAGGTATTTGCCTCTCCGAAGTTTTCAGGGCTTTCCTACTAAAAAGCCCCATCCGGGGCTTCGGTAGTTTTATAGGAAAGCCCTGCCGAAGTTTTGGCGCAGGCTTTATTTCCCCCAAATTAAATCTACTTTTGCGCCCGAAAAACCAGGGGCTGCCAGAATCATGTTTTGGGAAACCCATCTCACTCTCTCACTCTCTCACGGCTCTCACTCTCTCACGGCTCTCACGGCTCTCACGGCTCTCACGGCTCTCACTCTCTCACCTCTCCCACGCCTCTCTCACACATGGCACTTCAATGCGGCATCGTCGGCCTGCCCAACGTCGGCAAATCCACCCTGTTCAACGCGCTCACCAACGGCAAAGCCTTGGCGGCCAACTACCCTTTTGCCACCAAGGACCCCAACGTGGGCATGATAACTGTGCCGGACGAGCGCTTGGACAAATTGACTGAAATCGTGGAGCCTCAGCGCACGCAGCCGACCACAGTGGAGATTGTGGACATCGCCGGCCTTATCAAAGGCGCGAGCAAGGGCGAAGGTTTGGGCAACCAGTTCTTGGCCAACATCCGCGAGGTGGATGCCATCGTGCACGTCGTCCGTTGTTTCGACGATGACAACGTGGTGCACGTGGACGGCTCGGTGAACCCCGTACGCGACAAGGAAATCATTGACCTCGAACTCAGTTTCAAAGACCTCGAAACGGTGGAGAAGCGCATAGACAAAAGCGCCCGCGCCGCCCGTGCCGGCAACAAAGACGAAGGCAAAGTGCTCGAAACGCTGACGGCCGTGAAGGCTCATTTGGAGACGGGGCGCGTGGTGCGCGAGCTGCTCCCAAGCCTCGACGACGATGCCAAATACCTGGTTTCAAAAGAGTTGACGTTGCTGACCGCAAAGCCCGTGCTGTATGTCTGCAACGTGGACGAAGGTGCCATCGAGTCCGGCAATGCCCACACCGTTGCCTTCCGCAAATCGGTGGCTGCCGAAAATGCCGAGGTAATCAACATTTGCGCAGGCATTGAAGCACAAATAGCCGAGATGGACACAAAAGAAGAGCGCCAAGAGTTTCTGGAGATGATGGGCCTGGGCGAACCTGGGGTGAACCGCCTCATCCTTTCGGCCTACAAGTTGCTCAACCTTATTACTTATTTCACCGCAGGAGAAAAAGAGGTGCGGGCTTGGACGGTGCGCCGGGGCGCAAAAGCCCCCGAAGCGGCGGGCGTTATCCACTCTGATTTTGAAAAAGGATTCATCCGCGCCGAGGTAATCAAGTACAACGATTTTGTGACGCTCGGCTCCGAGGCAAAGGTGAAAGAAGCAGGCAAAATGGCCGTGGAAGGCAAGGAATATGTGGTGGCCGACGGCGACTTGATGCACTTCCGGTTCAATGTGTGAGAGGGGTGAGAGGTTCATCGTTTTATAGTTCATCGTTTATAGTTCATCGTTCCACGCATGACCATAATTTTCGACCTCGGCGGGGTGCTGATTGATTGGAACCCAGAGTACGTTTTCCGGGAGGTGATTCCCGACGCGGAACGCCGCCAGTTTTTCTTTGAAAACATCTGCACCCACGAGTGGAACGTGGAGCAAGATGCTGGCCGCACCCTCGCGGCGGCTACCGAACTGCTCGTGAATCAATATCCAGCATGGGAATCCGAAATCCGAACGTACTACGACCGTTGGGAAGATATGCTCGGCGGCCCGATCCCGGACACGGTGGAATTGCTGCGCGAACTCCGCGACCAAGGCAAATACCGCTTGCTGGCGCTCACCAATTGGAGCGGCGAAACTTTCCCGGTGGCACTGGCCCGCTACGATTTTTTGCACTGGTTCGAGGGCATCGTGGTATCGGGCGACGAGAAGACGCGCAAGCCTTTCCCCGACATTTACCACATCCTGCTGAACCGCTACGCGGTGAACCCTGCCGAGGCTGTTTTCATTGACGACAGCCTGAAAAACGTGCAAGGCGCAGAAGCCGTTGGCATACGCGGCATCCATTTTCAAAACGCCGACGCGCTCCGCCAAACTTTCAGGGAGTGGAATATCCACAATTGAAACAAGAACGCTTCGCCTCGCTCGACTACCTGCGCGGCCTCATGGCGCTGGCCGTGCTGGTGTTTCACTACGACAAATGGCTGACGGGCACTTGGGACGCGGCCTCGTTGCAAGGCCGGCTGGGCGTTTACGCCGTCAGCATTTTCTTCGTGCTCAGCGGCATCACGCTGACTTTGGTGTACGAAAACCGGCTGGATGGTTCGCTCCGAACTTGGGCCAGTTTTTTCCGCAAACGCTTTTGGCGCATCTTTCCCTTGCTGTGGCTGGCTACTGCGGCCACCTTGCTGCTCGATGGCTCGCCGCGCCCGGCAAGCATTGTCTTCCTGAATTTCACGGGCTTGTTCGGTTTTGTCAACCCCGCACAAGACATCGCCACGGGCGCGTGGTCCATTGGTTGCGAATTGGTTTTTTATGCGGCGTTCCCCATCCTGTTGCTGCTGAGCAAAAAGAGCCGAGCGGTTTTTGCGCTGGTGTTTTTAATGGTATTTGCTTTCGGAGCCTGGGCGGCTTTCGCGTGGTTCCCTTCGGAAAAAAGCAGTCAGGCCGAATGGTGGGAAGCCTATACGCAAGTGGGCAACCATGCTTTTTTCTTCATGGGTGGCATGGCGATGGGCGTTTTCAGGAACGAATTGGAGGCGGTTTCGCCGCGATTTTGGCGGGTCTTGTTGGTTTTGGCGGCAATTGCTTTTGCGGTTTGGCCGATTGGGAGCGAGCCGTTCCATTTGGTGAGCGGCTGGAACCGGGTGGTTTTTTCAACGCTGGTGATGTTGGCCGTGGCGGCGTTTTGGGGGGGCGGGAGAGGGCGCGCGGGAGGGAGCGCGGGGGGG
>JBJXFT010000185.1:0-9306 GCA_046155725.1 Saprospiraceae bacterium | reverse complement strand
TTCGGTCGTCAAGTTTCGAGGGTACAAGAGGTGGTTTTCACGACTGTGGGTGTGCGTGTGGAAAATAAATGGCTGGCGGGGAGAGAGGAATTTGCTGTGCTTCGAGGTGATGACTGTCTCGTTGTCGTTGTCAACACAGACCACCATTTTGTCAGAAACTTTTGGCCCAAATTTTGTCAAAAGGCCATCTTTTCCATTTAATTCCCAATAGGGAAAGAATGGTTTTTTGTCTGGCAGATAAGATTCTAAGAGCATCTGCCAAAAGGCTTCATCCTCCCCGTCTTCCACCAACACCACAACATCGGAACCCTCGATCAAGGCTTCGCCGTGAAACTGCTCAATCTTGTCTTCTGTAGTCAATTTCATGTGGTTACCGTTTGATGTGGAGTTTGTTGGAGTAGATTTCATTTGGCTCGAGGCCATTTTTCTGACGAAGTTCTTCTACTGTCTTAGTGTCTTCGGGCTTCTCGGCTTTCCCCAACAAGGTGCTCAGGTTGATGATATTGGGAGTCGAATCTCTTTGACTCATCAAATCTATCACCTCCAATGCATCCTCAAATCCATCAGATTTTGTGAGGATGTGGTTGTAGGTCACGTTGTTTGGAAGGATGCCTTTCTTGTCCATGTCTTTGAGCAACTCGAGTGCATCTTTCTTGCTCGTGAGTTTTGAGATAAGCGTGGTATAAGTGAATTGGTCTGGGATGATTTTTTTGTCCTTCAAGGATTCTATGATAAGTTTACAGTCTTGGAATGACAGCATGAAAAACTCCCGGTGCAAAAAGATGTTTGCTTCTTTTGTTTTTTGAATCGGAGAAAGGATTTTTGAATCTAAATTGGCAAGCACTTTTTTGACTTTGCTTGTATTGGATGGCAAATCAACCTTTGTAATGCCATTGGATTGCGCAAACAGAATTTGATCCATGCGCACCATTTTGTCTTCCCAGCCTTTGAAAAATATAGTAGGCGAGTGGGTGACCGCAACTATTTGGCATTCGCTGTTCAATTCGCGGATAAGGCGAATCAGTTCGCGCTGCCATTCGATGTGCAAAGAAATTTCTGGTTCGTCCATGAGCAGAATCCATGGCTTCCCATCTTGCAACATGGTGCTGAGCAAAATGTAGAAAATCTGTTTCTCCCCGGACGACAATTTGTCGTGGGTAAGTTCATATTCTTGGCCGGTAAGGTTAAACGTGAATTTATCTTCTGAAAACGACTTCCCGGTTTCGCCAAAGAGTTGGTTGACCCTGCTGACAAAAAGTCGTTGCTTGCCGAACAACTTTTCGCGCTCTTCAAGCGAGGGCATTGCCTCAGATTTGTAAAACAGGTCTTGAATTTTTTGTAGCAGGGTGTTTTTATATTTTTCGAAAGGAAGCTTGAGATCGTTTATCAACTTGTCCAGCGAACTGCTGATATCGAATGTGCTGATTTTGGAAATATTCAAGTTCCAATCTTCTATGTGGGAAGGAGTGCGTTCACCTGAAGAATCCACATAGACGAACCTGTCGCCTTCTAATTCAATAGTCATTTCGTCAATCAGCCCGAACTTAAATTTTGCTACATCGCTGATCTGAGGCTGAAGTGCTTCATAAATCAATTCAATCGCTGTGGATTTTCCCGACCCGTTGGCTCCGACTAGTATGTTTACGTCTGAATTAAACCCCCAGCTAATGCTGCCCTTTTGCCAGAGTTTTTTTATTTCTACACGCTTGATTTCCATGTTGTTCAAATTTAAGCCACAAATATCGGCAAGGCTTTTTAGAATGAATCAGCCCCTCGAGTAATTCGGCGATTCCCGCGTGATGATGATATTGTGCGGGTGGCTCTCGGTCATGCCTGCGTTGGTGATTTTCACGAACTGCGCTTTCTCCTGCAACTCCGTCACGGTGCCAGCGCCGCAGTAGCCCATGCCCGCCCGCAAGCCGCCGATGTACTGCACCATCACCTCCTGCAAAGTGCCTTTGTACGGCACCCGGCCTTCGATTCCTTCCGGCACGAGTTTCCGGAGGTCGTCTTCCACGTCTTGGAAATAGCGGTCTTTCGAGCCGAGTTGCATCGCGCCGAGACTGCCCATGCCGCGATAACTTTTGAATTTGCGGCCATCATAAATGATGGTCTCGCCCGGAGCTTCTTCCACGCCGGCGAACAGCGAGCCTGCCATGATGCTGCTCGCCCCGGCGGCCAAGGCCTTCACGATGTCGCCAGTGTAGCGGATGCCGCCGTCGCCAATGATGGGAATGCCTGAGCCGCGCAGCGCTTGCGCCGCGTTGAAAATGGCCGAAAGTTGCGCCACGCCCACGCCCGCCACAATGCGGGTGGTGCAAATGCTTCCGGGGCCCACGCCGACCTTCACGCCATCCACGCCCGCGTCGGCAAGTGCCTTTGCGCCCTCGCCCGTCGCCACGTTCCCACCTATGATTTCGAGTTTGGGGAATTTGAGTTTCAACTGTTTCACCGCTTCCAGCACCCCGCGCGAATGTCCGTGCGCCGTGTCCACGCACACCACATCTACCCCAACCGCCACGAGCGCGGCCACCCGGTCTTCCGCATCGGAAGTGACCCCGACGGCGGCGCCCACCACGAGCCTCCCGAACGAATCTTTGCAGGCTTGAGGGAAATTCACCCCCTTCATGATGTCTTTGTAGGTAATGAGGCCCACGAGACGGAATTGCGCGTCCACCACTGGCAACTTCTCGATTTTTCGGCGTTGCAGGATGTCGCGGGCTTGTTCCAAGGTGGTGCCGAGCGGTGCGGTGACGAGGTTTTTTTCCGTCATCAGATCGCGCGCAAGGCGCGAGTGGTCGGTCTCGAAACGGAGGTCGCGGTTGGTGAGGATGCCCACCAATTTGCCACTTGGTTCCGTGACCGGGATGCCCCCAATGCTATGTTTTTTCATCAAGCCCAAGGCATCGGCAACGGTCGCTTCGGGGCGCAGCGTCACCGGGTCAAGGATCATCCCCGCCTCGGAGCGCTTCACCGCGCGCACTTGCTCGGCTTGGTCTGCGATGCTCATGTTTTTGTGGATCATGCCGATACCGCCCTGCCGGGCGATGGCGATGGCCAAGTTTTTGTCCGTCACGGTGTCCATGGCGGCGGACACGACGGGGACGTTGAGGCGGATGCCGCGCGTGAGTTGGGCAGAAATGTCTACCTCGCGGGGGAGGACTTCGCTGTAAGCGGGGACGAGCAGAACGTCGTCGTAGGTGAGCGATTCGCCAAGGAACTTGGCGGCAGTGGCGGTGGTCAACTTTGATTCCATGCGCGAAGGTCTTGCGAAGGAGTGCAAAGTAGGAGGGGGAGCGGAAAAGTTTTTATTGTCGCGGTGGGGAGGTATCGGGAGCGCTCTTGTCTCTAACTCGGAAAAGTCAGGATGAAACTGCTGCCCTTGCCCGGCTCGCTGCGCACGTCTATCAGCCCTTTGTGCGCTGTCATGATGGCTTTCACATAACTCAGGCCGAGGCCAAAGCCCTTCACGTCGTGCACATTGCCGGTGTGCTCGCGGTAAAACTTGTCGAAGATGTGCTTCCGCACTTCCTTGCTGATGCCCACGCCCTTGTCGGTCACGGTGATTTCCACGCCCATCTGTACGGTGCGGGTGCTGATGGTGATGTCGGGCTTTTCGGGGCTGTACTTGTTGGCATTGTCCAAAAGGTTGTGGATCACGCTGGCAATGTGCGTGGAGTCGCCTTCGATGACGGGGTTGGTGGCTTGCAAATCTGTGCGCAGCGCGCCCTCGCGCCGTTCCACTTGGAGGATGAAATTGCCCACGGCCTGCTCGATCATTTCGTGGAGGTTCATTTCGCCGAGGCTGAGTTCAAAGTCTTTTTTGTCAATGAGCGCCACTTGCAGTACCCGCTCCACTTGGCTGTTCATGCGGCGGTTTTCCTGCCGGATGATGTCCACGAAGCGCTTGATCTTGTCTGGGCTGCCGATCACCATCGGGCTTCCGATGCTGTCGGCGGCGAGCGATATGGTAGCGATGGGGGTTTTGAACTCGTGCGTCATGTTGTTGATGAAATCGGTTTTCATCTCCGAAAGTTGTTTTTGGCGATAGATGACTTGGATGGTGTACCAAAAACAAAACAGCACGATGGCGGTGAAGAGAATCGAAAGCGCCAACATGCCCAGCACCGAGCCCAGCACGATGCGCGTGCGGTTGGGGAAATAGAGATAGAGGTCGCCCGGCGAATCAATGTCTTGGGTGAAAAGCGCGACTTTGTAGGGCGAGTTGAAAAGCGTGGGCGCGCCGCCCTGCGCGATTTGCGGGCCGCTGTCTTCCACCACAAAGTGGTCGTTCACGATGACATAACTACTGCGCGCCTTGGAGTAAACGCCATATTGGTAAGCGGAGCGGATGCCCCGGCTTTCTGTTTCTTCCTGAATGGATTTTGCCAGCAAATCGAGCGGCACGCGCTCGGCCAGTGGTTTGGAGTCTACCAGTTGGCTCACTTTCATGTACTCCCACAGCGTCATGTTGGCTTCAAAACCTTGCCCGTCGCCGCCAGGGTTGAGCAAGGTGTCGGCAGGCAGCCGTGTCGCCACGCGCCGTTGCGCAAAGCCGTTTTCCAAGTGCTGCGCCGCCCTGCGGATGTTGCGGTTGGCTTCGCCGCCCTGCCCGCGCGAGGAGTTGAGGGCTTCCAACACGCGCACCTCTTCGTAGTATTGGAGTTTGCCGGCCACGCGGTTGAGCGCGGCGTACACGTTTTTGTCAAACTGCTCCTCGTTCAGCCGGATGTTCCAGCCTATCCAATAAATCTGCAAGCAGATGATGCCGGCCAGTGCCAGCGTCATCAGCCCGATGATAAGTTTTATGCGACGAGGGTTCATAGAGGGGTGAGAGAATGTGAGAGGCGTGAGAGCAGTGAGAGGCGTGAGAGCAGTGAGAGGCGTGAGAGCAGTGAGAGCAGTGAGAGCAGTGAGAGCAGTGAGAGCAGTGAGAGGCGTGAGAGCAGTGAGAGCAGTGAGAGCAGTGAGAGCAGTGAGAGCAGTGAGAGCAGTGAGAGGCGTGAGAGCAGTGAGAGCAGTGAGAGGCGTGAGAGCAGTGAGAGGAAATCCGCGTACATCTGCGTTAATCTGCAAAATCCCTGACTGCCGTCAGGCAGGCGCGTTGCAAAAGTAGCAACCCTTGCGCTTTGCCCAGTCGATTAACGCGGGCTTAACCGAGGAGGGATGTCTAAGATATCTGCTGGCAGGCATCTTTGGCATCTCTTCAGCGCCGCCCCAAAATCTTCTGCTCGATATTCGTGGTGGAATACCCTTCCACGAATGGCAGGCTGAGGACTTGGCCGCCGCGAGCGAGCACGATTTCTGACCCGACGATTTGCTCGGGCTTCCAGTCGCCGCCTTTCACGAGGATTTCTGGCTGCACGATTTTGATGAGTTCGAGCGGTGTGTCGTCTTCAAAAACAACCACGGCATCTACTACTTCGAGCGCGGCGAGGAGGTGGGTGCGGGTGAGTTCGTCGTTGATGGGTCGGTGGGGGCCTTTGAGCCGCCGGACGGAGGTGGTGCTGTTGAGGCCCACCACAAGTCGGTCGGCGAGGTCGCGGGCTTGGGCGAGGTAGTGCAGGTGGCCGTAGTGCAGCAGGTCGAAACAGCCATTGGTGAATACGATGCGCTGCCCTGCCGCCCGCCATTGGGCGAGGGTGTGGGGGATGGTTTCGAGTGTCTGGATTTTTTGCTGGAGGTGGGAGAAGGTTGTCATGGTTGGTGCGTGGCAGGGCTTTTGTTTTGCTGCCACTTTCATGCTTTGGCAATCCTTGTCGCAAGGTAAACTGCCCCCAGACCTAAGAGCGTCCATGCCGCCACTTCGAGGATATCGGCACTCCCTGTATTAGAGCCCTCTTTTCGGCGAACGGTTTGGGTCTTGACATACTCGTTGATGCTGCGTACAGTAATGCTGAGGTTGTCGGCATTAAAGGAAATTTTTTGCACTCGGTCGCGGATGTCGGCAGGTATAGTTAGCGGGACATTTTTCTCCGCCAAAATAAGCACGGGCTTAGCGTATTGGAGCACAAGGTTGACCTCTTCTAAGAATTCTTTTTGCCGGGTTTGCTCTGTGAGAATCCCAATAGCGCAACTGGCACTCAGTATTTGGCTTGAGTCATTTCCCAAAAAGCGGACATGCTCTACATTGGCCTGCCAAAGGTCACTAAGGGCTTTCTGAGCCATTGGGCTACCATCATCAATGAGGTAAATGGAGTTGGTGGAAAACCTTTTGTAGAACTCTTGACGGTGGGCAATGAAGCCTTTTAGCGATTCACTTATACTCTGGGCCACGCGCGGGCTTGCGTTTCTGATTTTGACAAATTGCCGGAAATAATCCTCACCATAAAGTTCGAGCAGATAGACAAACGCGCCATTAATGAAAGAAGGAGAAGCGTTGCTTATTCCTTGCAAAGAGACAGAAATGGGCTGGTTGGGCTTCTTCATTATTAAGTCATCCAGCCGTTTTCCCATGCGAAGCCCGCTTTCTCCAGAGAGGAAGTCGGAGGCCCAATCTGCCAATTGTACAGATTGTGCAGCATCAGAAATCAATATCGGTGCTGTATTCGTCATGATCCAATTCTTCCACTCGGTTGATGTTGAATCTCAAGGCGATGAGTGTGCCTTTATGGTCGTAAGGCAACGAGTTTAGAGGTTTTTTGTTCGCTTCGCTGACAAGACGGCCTTTGCCGCTACAGATTTCGACTCGCCCTCCCATGGACTCAATGCTGGAGAGTACATTGGCTAATCCTCGTCCTTGGTTTTGTATTTGACTTTTGGTGCTGACCCTATCTTGGGTTGCATATTCTATCAGCACCTCATCTGGTTCATCTTTTTTGTCTCGAAAAAAGTCACGGATGTTCTTTACAATTCCCACTCCAGGGTCGGAAAAGAAGAATGTGATGTTTCCTTCCTTATCTGGTTGGGTGACGAAGATATAGCCCTTTTGAGCCTCGGCATGCTGGCAAATATTCGAGTACAGCTCTGAAAAGGGAGAGGAAATAGCCGTGTAATCAAATGGGGAAGGCAAATGCGGTTTCAGAAATTTTTTTAATGCCTCAAAATCTTTGGTGATCCGGCCTTCTTCTTTTACAGGTGAAATATAAACGCCCGCTCGTTGGATGGGCTTTTCAGACAAATTCAAGTTGAAGATATCAGAAAAACCCCCAAAGGCTTGAACACCCTTTTGGCTCTCGTGCCGAAGTTCTAAACCTCCCTCCTCCAACAAATCTCGCAAGTGCAGGATGGCGCAATGGGTTTCCGGCAAAAGTTCTTCAACATTTTTCCAGTCCAAGATCAATGCCCCCTCTGCCCAAGTTTCCAAACTGGAAAGCAGCGTGTGAAGGAAGGCATTGTCAACCTGTTTTGGTACTGTTTTTTTCATAGTCAGCAATCTACCGTAAGCTCCATCCCCAGCGTCACCTCATCATTTAATTCCACCGCCTCTCCCGCTACATCGTCGGCCAACACGAGCGAATTCGCCAGCACCTCGTCTTTGATGTACTCGCCAAACTGCTCCACCGCCGCTTCGATGGCCGAGTGGCGTTCGATGCGCACAGCGATGCGGTCGGTGACGTTGAAATCCTTGTCCTTGCGAAGTTTCTGGATGATGCTCACGAGGTCGCGGGCAGTGCCTTCGGCCAAGAGTTCATCGTTCAGGTGTACGTCGAGCGCCACGGTCAGTGCGCCGTCGGAGGCGACTTTCCAGCCGGGCAGGTCTTCCGTCGTGATGACCAAATCCTCTGGCGTGAGCGTGTAGGTGTTTCCAAAAACGCTCACTTTTAACTCGCCTGATTTTTCGAGCGCAGCGATATCGTCGTTGCTGAAATTGGCAATCATCGCGGCTACCTCTTTCATGTCTTTGCCGAGTCTGCCGCCGAGCGTTTTACCTGTGCCGTCTTTAGCGGCAAAATTTGCCTTCGCGCCTTTTTTCAAAAGGCCGCTCGCATCCGTGATGTACTCCAAGTGCTTCACGTTGATTTCCGAGAGTATCAAACTTTTCAACCCGTCCACCTCGGCGATGAAGGCTTCATCCAATACGGGGAGCAAGATTTTTTGAAGCGGCAACCGCACTCGAAAGCCTTCTTTCTGCCGGATGCTCAATGCCAGCGAACAGATGCGCTGCGCGTAGTCCATGCGCTTTTCCAAAGCCTTGTCCACCATGAACGGCTGCAATGGCGTGAGGTCGCTGAGGTGAACGGAGTCGTGGCGGAGCGGGGTGTTTTTCGCCTTCGCTACTTCTCTGATTGGCGCGGTCAAGTTGCGGTACATCCAGTCGGAAAAGAACGGCGCGACGGATGCCATGAGTTGGGTCGTGACCATCAGGCATTCGTAGAGGGTTTGGTAGGCGGCGGTTTTGTCCTCGTTCAATTCTCCTTTCCAGAAACGGCGGCGCGAGAGGCGCACATACCAATTGCTCAGGTGTTCGTCCACAAAATCCTCGATGGCGCGGCAGGCGCGGGTCACGTCGTAGTCGTCCATCGCTGCGCGATAATCGGCCACGAGCGAGTAGAGTTTGGAGATGACCCAGCGGTCCAGTTCCGTGCGTTTTTCGTAGGGCATCACATTGAACTCGTCGTGCTTGAAACCATCGAGGTTGGCATAGAGCGCGAAGAAATTGTAGGTGTTGTAGAGCGTCCCAAAGAGTTTGTTGCGCACTTCGAGGATGCCTGCCGTGTCGAATTTCAGGTTGTCCCAAGGGTTGGCGTTCGACATCAGGTACCAGCGCGTGGCATCGGCGCCGAACTCGGCGAGGGTCTCGAAAGGGTCTACCACGTTGCCTTTCGACTTGGACATTTTTTCTCCGTTTTTGTCCAGCACGAGTCCGTTGGACACCACGTTTTTGAACGCCACCGAATCGTACACCATGCCCGCGATGGCGTGCAAGGTGTAAAACCAGCCCCGCGTTTGGTCCACGCCTTCGGCGATAAAATCGGCAGGGTAACTTACCTCGAAAGGTGTTTTGAAAGGCTTGTCGTCGCCTCTTTTGAGTTTTTCATAATCCAAACCCCACTGGGCATAGGGCATGGAGCCGGAGTCGAACCACACGTCAATGAGGTCGAGTTCGCGGCGCATGGGTCGGCCAGAGGGGGAGACCAAAATTACTTCGTCAATGAAGGGACGGTGGAGGTCTTCGTTCAGGGTTTGGTTCAGGCCAAGTTTGTCATTGGCTTTCTCCAGTTCTTCTTGCAGCTCCATCACCGAGCCAATGCAAATCTCCTCCTCGCCATCTTCCGTGCGCCAGATCGGGAGCGGAATGCCCCAATAGCGCGAGCGAGAGAGGTTCCAGTCTTGCAGGTTGTCGAGCCATTGGCCAAAACGGCC
>JBJXFT010000335.1:0-2626 GCA_046155725.1 Saprospiraceae bacterium | reverse complement strand
AAAAAGGAACTTCTTCTGTTCGGAGACAAAGGTGGAGGCATGGGCTGCGAGGGCATTCCCACGCTCCATTCAAAAGCGTGGAGTATCCATTCCCGGCAGGTGGACGCTCCATTCAAAATGGTGGACTGTCCATTCAGGCAGGAAAAACGGGTCGGGTAAAAAATTGAAAAGCAGCAGATTATGCCTTGCTGGGCGCAACGCCGTATTCTTCCGCAAAAACCCGGCTGAAATATTTCGGGTCGTCGAAACCGACTTCGTAGGCGACTTCGCTTACGGTTTTTTCTTTTTTCGAAAGCAGTTCTTTCGCCTTGGCCAGGCGGACGGAGCGGATGAACAAGGTGGCGTTCTTGCCCGTCAGGGCGGTCAGTTTGCGGTGAAGTTGCGGTTGGCTCATGGCCATCGCCCGGCACAGATGGTCTACCGAAAAAGAAGCGTCGGAGAGGCGCGCTTCTACTGCCGACCGCACTTTTTGGACAAACGCATCCTCCAAGTCGAATGCGGAATCGGGAATGCGGAATGCGGAATGGTCTGGCTCTGCGCTTCGCAATTCTGCATTCCGCATTCCCGATTCCGCATTCCCAAACCTCGCCTGCCATTTTTTCCGCGATTCCAGCAGGTTGGCTATCGTCACTTCCAATTCTTCTTTGTGAAACGGCTTCGCCAAATAAGCGTCGGCGCCCCGGCGCAAACCCGCGATGCGGCTCTCCATGTCCGCTTTGGCCGTCAGCAGCACGATGGGTATGTGGCTCGTGCGCTCGTCGTTTTTCAGCGTGTCGCACACCTCGAAACCGTCTTTTTCCGGCATCATCACGTCGCTGATGATGAGGTCGGGCACGGTTTCCAATGCTTTTTCGATGCCCGCCCGCCCGTTGTATGCAAAGTCGAGCCGGTAGATATCAGCGAGGCAGACGGCGAGGTATTCCACCACGTCGGGGTTGTCTTCGATGAGCAGAAGCGATGGTAATGATGAATGATGAATGGGGAATGATGAATCGCCCGACACATCAACCCCTCCCTCGAATGGGAGGGGAGACGAGACACCCACTACAACATCACGGTACAAGCCGTGCCTCCCCTCCCATTCGGGGGAGGGGTCGGGGGTGGGGCTGACCAAAGGGGCGTTTTTGGTGATGGGCAAAGTCACTGTGAACCTTGTCCCTTTGCCCACGGTACTCTCCACGCCGATTTGCCCGCCCATGAGTTGCACCAATTCTTTGGTCAGTGCCAGCCCGATTCCTGTGCCGCCTGCCTTGGCTTTTTCCAAATTGTCGGCTTGGTAAAAACGGTCGAAGATGTTGGGCAAATCCTCTGGCGGGATGCCCGCACCGGTGTCGGAAACAGTCAGCAGTAGGCAGTTGGCTGTAGGCAGTGCAGCGACTGTCCACTGCCGACTGCCACTGCCGACTGCTACTGCCAACTGAACCCGCCCGCCGCTCGGCGTGAACTTGATGGCATTCGACAGCAGGTTGTGTACGATTTGCAGCAGCCGCTCCGGGTCGTAGTCCATCACGAGCTCGGCCTCGCTGCTTTCCACCCGCAGCAGCACATTTTGAGCGTTCGCCATCGAGTGCAGGCTCTCGCAGATGTAGCGCAGGTAAGGCAGCACGTCGCCTTGCACATAGTTGGCTTTCAGGGCGTTGCTCTCCATTTTTGCCAAATCCAATATCTGGTTGATGAGCCGCAGGAGGTTATCGGCGTTGCGTTTTATCAGCGTGACGGGCTGAGTGAGGCGGTGACTTGAAGTCACCGCCTCACTTGCCCCAGCACCCGACTCGCCGCTCAGCATGCGCTCCGTCATGCCCAAAATAACCGTCAGCGGCGTACGAAACTCATGGGTGATGTTGGTGAAAAAGCGGCTCTTGAACTCGTTCAACTCCCGCAGGCGCTTGTTCTCGGCCTGTTCCATTTTTTTGCGGAGTTGATAGCGGTAGAAGGCGACCAGCATTCCCCCAAGCGCAAGTGCCCAAAGCGACACGGCCCACCAGCGGGCGTACCAGGGGGCAAGCACGGCCAGCCGTATCGGACGCTCGTACACGGCCCACTCGCCATCAGGCCCAGCGGCTTTTACCCGCAGCGTGTATGTGCCAGCCGACAGGTGGTTGAGCACGATTTCTGGGTTGGCGCCGAGGTAAATCCAGTCGTCGTCAAGCCCGTCCAAGCGATAGGCGTACTGGTTGGCGAGCGGGTTTTGAAAATTGGCCAATGAAAAACGGAACACGCAGTAGCGGTTGGCCGGATAGATGGTGAGGCGGTTTAAGGAGGAGAGAGCCGTGTCAACGGACAGTCGGGTCTTCCCATCTGGAGCATACCAGGATACATTGCTCAGGAGCAGCGGGCTTTTGACGGGCGAGGGCGCGGAGCGCAGGATGGCTTCTGGGTCGAAGCCGGTCACGCCGTTTATGCTTCCAAACCAGCAGCGGCCCGCTGCGTCGCGCAGGAAGGAGTGCCGGTTGAACTCGTTGTGGGAAAGCCCGTCCTCCTGAAAAAAATTGATGGCTCGGCCGGATTTAGGGTCAAGGCAGCACAAGCCGAAGTAGGTGCTGACCCAAAAATGGCCGCGCTCGTCGGCGACCAGCCCGGCCACCTTGTTGTTGGGCAGCCCGTTTCTTTCGTCAAACACCGTCCA
>JBJXFT010000334.1:0-3175 GCA_046155725.1 Saprospiraceae bacterium | reverse complement strand
TTTTTCCCTTCCATGAAGTATTTCGCCCTCACCGTCGCGGCTTTCCTGTTCGCGCTTTCTTCCGTTTTTTGCCAAGGCATTTCCATTTCTGAAAAAAAACTGCGCAAGCACGTCACCTATCTTGCTTCCGACAAACTCAAAGGCCGTGGCACCGGCTCGCCCGAAGAGCGCGTGGCCGCCGAGTACATTGCCCAACAGTTCCGCAAAATCGGCCTCGCGCCCAAAGGCGACGACGGCACTTTCTTCCATCAATTCGGCTTCAAAAAAAGCAGCGACCCGCACGGTGGCTTGGATGAAAATGCCAAGCAAGTGTACGCGCAAAACGTGGCGGCTTACCTCGATAACGGCGCGGAATACACCATAGTGATCGGGGGACACTACGACCACCTCGGCCTCGGCCACGACCACAATTCGCTGGACGCAAACCCCCAAGGCAAAATCCACAATGGCGCAGATGACAACGCGAGCGGCACGGCTGGCGTAATCGAACTGGCCCGGCACTTCGCCAAAAACGGCGTGAAGGAGCAGCACAACTTCCTTTTCCTCTGCTTTTCGGGGGAAGAGTTGGGGCTGTACGGGTCCAAAAAATACACCGATTACCCCACCGTTGACCTCGCCAAAGTCAGTTTCATGGTCAACATGGATATGATTGGCCGCCTCAATGCGGAGAAAAAACTCGTCGTCGGCGGCGTTGGCACTGCCCCAGATTTTGTGCCGACTTTGAAAAAAATAAGCACCGACTTGAGTTTCAAACTCGACAGCGCAGGCATAGGGCCGAGCGACCACACTTCGTTTTATTTGAAAAAAATCCCCGTGCTTTTCTTTTTCACTGGTCAACATTCGGACTACCACAAACCCACGGACGACGTGGAGAAGGTAAATTTTGCAGGGGAAAAACAAGTGCTGGAAACTGTTGCACAAGTGGTTCAAGCCCTTGACAGCAACCCGAAATTGACGTTCCAAGAAACAAAATCAAAAGACGAAGACACACCGCGCTTCAAAGTCACGCTCGGCATTATGCCCGACTACACCTATGAAGGCGAGGGCGTGCGTGTGGATGGGGTGACGGATGGCAAGCCCGCCTCTAAAGCAGGCCTTCTAAAAGGCGATGTCATCATCGGCCTCGGTGATCTGGCAGTGAAGAACATCCAGGATTACATGAAAGGGCTTTCGCAGCACAGCAAGGGCGACAGCACCACCGTGAAAGTCAAGCGGGGCGAGGAGGAGAAAACTATGCAGGTGACTTTTTAGAAGCATGAAGTATGACTTTGTGCAAAAATTTTTAGCAAAAGGTCATACTTCATGCTGCCAAGAAAATTTTTTGAAGACAACTTTTCAAAAGTTGTCAAATTTGTTGCGCCTAAATTTGCAATAAAAAATACCGAACATGACAGCCTTGCAACAGGTAGAACAACTGCTTCCCATACTCTCTGCTGGAGAGAAGGCTAAAGTAGCCCGTTGGGTATCGCTTGATCTTAGTGCCGAAACACCTGGGGTCGAAAAGACACCGGGGGTATGCGGTGGAAGCGCCTGCATCGTGCGCACCCGAATCCCAGTTTGGTTGCTTGTCGAAGCACGGAATGCTGGTGCGAGCGAGGCGCATTTGCTCAGTTCGTTTCCCGCGCTTCGTGCCGAGGATTTGCTGAATGCTTGGGCATACTATCGTGCCAACAAAGCGGAAATTGACAGCGAAATCCTTGAAAATGAAAATGTTTGAACTCCATGGCGCGGCTTTACGGAGATGAAAATTTTGATGTCCACACGATGGAATTGCTCCGCCAATTGGGGCACGATACCCTGACTACACGCGATGCTGGGCAAGCCAACCAACGAATTCCTGACCATGAAGTGCTGGCTTTCGCTACCGCAAATGATCGGGCGGTCGTGACTTTTGACCGTCGGGATTATTTCCGATTGCACCAAGCAAATCCCGCCCATTCAGGCATTGTGGCCTGCACTTACGATGCCGACAGCACAGCCTTGGCGACGAGGATTCACGAAAGCATTGAAGCGGAAGAGCGTGTTTTAGAGGGGAAGTTTGTACGGATTTATCGTCCAAATAAATAGAAAGGCTCCCCTCTCACTTAAACCGTATCGCTCGTATCGGCGACACGCTCGACACCGCCAACGACGGCAACAGCAAGAAAATAAGCGTAATCGCCAAAGTGCCGAGGTTGATGCCCAGCACCGTGAGCCACTCGATTTTCACTGGTGCGTATGCAAGATAGTAATCCGCTTCGTTCAGTTTTATGAGGTGGAAGCGGTCTTGAAGCCAGCAAAATCCGAGGCCGATTGCGTTGCCCCAAACCATTCCGTAAAGCGTAATGACGGCGGCGTGGTACAAGAAAACCGAGCGGATGCGGGCATTGTCCGTGCCGAGGGCTTTGAGCACGCCAATCATCGTGCTGCGTTCCAGCACCAGCACCAGCAGCGCGGTAATCATGTTGATGATGGCGACGGCGAGCATCAGCACGAGGATGACAATCTCGTTGTAGTCCTGCAATTCGAGCCACTCGAAAATGGACGGGAATTTTTCGCGGATGCTCACCGAGAGCAAGTCTTCTGGCAGCACTTCTTGGTAGATATACTGGTTGTAAATTTCGAGGTCGCGCAGATCGTCGAGCCAAAGTTCAAAGCCCGCCACTTGGTTTTCTTGCCAGCCGAGCAGGTTTTGCACTTGGCGGATGTCGCAAAGGGCAAACTTTCGGTCGTACTCCTCCAGCCCCGTTTTGTAAATCCCACAGACTTGGAACATCCGGCGTGTTTGGTCGCGCTCCTTCACAAAATGCACGATGAACTTGTCGCCCACGCCCACTTGGAGGCGGTCTGCCGTTTGGCGGCTGATGATGATCTCGCGCGAAAACGCCGTGTCCGTAAGCGCGATGGGCTTGCCTTCCAGCAGGTACGGCTGCAAATTCCCCCAGTCAAAATCCTTCCCGATGCCTTTCAGGAGAATGCCCTCCATGGCCGTTTTGGTGCGGATGATGCCGGGCTTGTGGGCAAAAACCTGGATGTGCCGGATGCCGCCGCGCGGCTTTTTGCCGCGCCATTCCATTTGCTCCAACACCTCCGGTGCAATGCCGCGCACCGTATCCAGCGAGGGGTAAAAATCCTGCTTTTGCTCAATGGGCTGCGGCTCGAACGAGAGCGAATAGGCTGTGTCGGAAATGTGGAC
>JBJXFT010000168.1:0-24037 GCA_046155725.1 Saprospiraceae bacterium | reverse complement strand
GCCAGCCCAGCCGAACGCCGTTGGCCATCCAAGAGTCGGCCATCTTCTTTTGGAGTTTTGCCAAGCGGTCGCTGCGGGAGCGCACTTCGGCCACAAAGTCGGGGACGATTTTTACAAAATCATCTTCTTCATTAGTGGAAGCGGAGGCGAGGCGTTCGGGCGAAATCCAAGCCACATCGGGCGATTTGGTGGTGCCGTCGGGGAGGTCAATCCCTCCGGTTGAACCATGGACTTCGCCGGATTTTGAAAGGCCTTCGTTCCAAAGATAGATAAGCGCAATGACGGCGGATTCGCGCTTGCTGGAACCTCTTTTTACTGGAGACATAACGGTAACGGTGCCATTTTTTTCGCGCTCCATGCCCAAATCGGGGAAGTGTTCGGCCAGCATGACAAATTCTTCCCGGCTCAAGGGGCGTTGCAGTTTCACCGGGCCAAAGTGCATGGCCAAGTAATCGAGGGTAAAAGATTTGGGTTGGGTGAGGAGCGCGGACATTATAGTCAGGTTAGATGGTTTGGAAAATTTAGATGGTTTAGAACACGGTGAATTTACTTCCGCACAAAAATACTCAATTTTTGATGACACAAGCCCCGGTAGGAATCCTACTCCTCAACCTCGGAACGCCCGACGCGCCGACGCGCTCTGCCGTTTACCGCTATCTCAAACAGTTCCTGCTCGACCCGAGGGTTATTGATATCAACCCGATTTCGCGCAACCTGCTGGTGCGCGGCATTATCGCGCCGTTCCGTTCTGGCAAGTCCGCAAAACTGTACCAGCAACTTTGGACAGAAAAAGGCTCACCGCTCAAATTTCATGGCGAAAGTCTCGCCGCGCAGGTGCAGCAATTGCTGGGCTCAGAGTATGTCGTGGAGTTGGCAATGCGCTACCAAAGCCCATCCATCGAGTCGGTCATTCAGAAACTGATGCAGGCCAAAGTCAGCAAAATCAAAGTGTTCCCGCTTTTCCCCCAATACGCGAGCGCGAGCACAGGTTCGGCGCACGAGGAGGTGATGCGCGTCATTTCGCAGCAGCAGATCATTCCTGAAATCGAACTCATCGGCCCATACCCGACTTGGCAGCCGATGATTGACCTTTTTGTGGCGAATGCCCGGCAGTACGACCTCTCGCAGTACAACCATTTTTTGTTCAGTTACCACGGCCTGCCGCAGCGCCAATTGCGCAAAGCCGATGCTTTCAACCATTGCCTCCAAAGCGCGGACTGCTGCAAAACCCTCAGGCCCGTCAACCAATTCTGCTATTCCGCCCAATGCAATGCCACCACGCAAGCCATTGTAAAGCAATTGGGTTTGAAGCCGGAGCAGTACACGATTTGCTTCCAAAGCCGCCTGGGCCGCGACCCATGGGTACAGCCCTACACGGTGCAGGTGCTCGAAAATTTAGCAAAAGGCGGGGCAAAACGACTGCTCGTCTTTTGCCCCGCCTTTACTGCCGACTGTCTGGAAACTACGGTGGAAGTCAGCCTGGAATACCGCGAAGATTTTTTGAAAATGGGCGGCGAACGCCTCGATTTGGTGGAGAGCCTCAACGATTCGCCCGTTTGGGCGGCGGCGTTGGCGGAGCGGCTGCGTTGAAGGAGTTGGGAATCCAACTTCCCGAAAGTTTAAAACTTTCGGGAAGTTCGGGGCTCACTCCGTCATATACTTCTCCATCAGCGCCTCCACTTTGGGGGACTTAAATCCATTTTCGGAAAGCACGGTCACATACATTTCGTCTACGGCTTTGCCAAGGTCGGTTCCGGCATATTTCTGCCCAACGTATGCCCACGCTTTCTTGAAATCTTCTGAAACGACGTTTTGGTCCATGTCAAACACTGGCGTGTTGTTCGCCCCGCAAATCAGCATGAAAAGCAATCCGCGCTGCGAGTTTTGGGTTTCCTCGCTGCGCACGAAGTAGGGGTTCGCCTTATTGAATTTTTCCCACCAAGCCGCCCGGTCGGCCACGTGTTCGAGTGGGATGACGATGCCGCCGTCGCTCCACAGTTGGTCTTTTTGCTCCGCGATGGATTGCTCCAAGTAATTTTTCATGGGTGGGGTCACTTTGGCGGCGAAGAACGCGCCGAGTCTTGCCCAGTCCACGATGGGGAAAATCATGCCTTCGCCCACTTCCAATCGAAAGCCGTTTTCGGCAATCTGCATGGTCGAGGGGTATTTTTTCATGTCAAATTTTTCCTCGTCAATGGCCATGTAGTCCGCGTCCGCCCATTTGATGTTTTCCGTCAGGGTGTAAAACGCGCCTTCGGTTTCCATGCGGAAAAGAAAGCGTTCGAGGAGGATGAGCGTTGCGTCGGCGAGTGTGCCTTGCGCCCCGGCGAGGTTTTTGGAAACGTAGTCCCAAGCCTTTTTCCCATTGTCCAACTTTTTGGCGTCCAAGGTTTTGAGGAAAGTGCTGAACTGCACGAGCCTTCCCAAATCAGGGGTGGTGGCGCGAGACCCGGCGTACACTGGCACCAAGGCCGCGCTGTACGCCCAGCCGTTCTGTTGCTCTGGCGTGGTGCTGGTGACTTTGAAATATGGCTCGTTGTAAGGGATGCCGCGCAGCGTCACCTCTTCCTTGTTGGCCGACACTTCGCCCGTTCCTTCCACAATATCGCCTTCGGCAAATTGCGTGACGACCTTGCCGTTTTTGTTCGATTGGTCGCGCAGGTTGAGTTTGTCCACTGCCACTGCGTAGAGATAGACCTCCGGCTTGGGAGAGAGTGGGGGAGTGGGCAGCATAGTTTCGGGCTTGGGGGCTGCTGGCTTGGGTTCGTTTTTGCAAGCGAACAGGAGCGCCGTGGCGAATGCCGCGAATGCGAGGGCTTTGATTGACTTCATGTGTTTGAATTGAATGGCAATATGAGTCATCCCGAATTTTTGCAAAAGCGGTACAGGATCGCTTCAACCCACGACTTCAGTCGTGGGGCTGCACCTGCCCCAGAGCGGGCTCCAACCGATTTATCGGTTTGCTGCATAAAACCGATAAATCGGTTGGAGCATGTAGGGCTTTGGAGCAGGCCCACGACTGAAGTCGTGGGTTGAAAATTCGGGATGACTCATGTTTGTCAAGGTGCTCGCAGGTACTATTGCTTCACAAACTTAGTCGTCCAAGTCTGCTTGCCTTTCTCGAAGCGCACAAAATACGTCCCGGCTTTGAAGAGCGAGACGTCCACTTTTTGCTGGTCGCCGGGCTTGTAATAGGTTTTGATTTCCTGCCCCTTTGCACCCAAAAGCGTGATGCGGTCGAAGCCGGCGCTCATTTTAATCGTCAGCATATCGCCGACCGGATTGGGCGAGAGCGAAACCTCGGCACTGAAATCTACTTCTTTTATGCCCACCAAAGTGCTGATGTCGGGGTTGTAGCGCGGTAGTATTTGATACCCCGCAGTGAATGGGTTGGTCGCGTCAAACTGCCCGCCGATGCCCGTGAGGTTGAACGGCTGGGGCGGCACCGGGGCGTTGTAAGTTTCCACATCGCGGTCAATGCGGAGCAGGATGGTGTCGAGCGGGCTGCTGTCAGAAACGACGCGGACGTTGAAGCCGCTGTTGCCCACGCCAGTGGTCCATTCGGCTGGGTCAACGAGGTGCAGGTTGTTGATCTTTACGAGTTTCGACTCCGTTGCTTCGCTGAGTTTTGTCACCACAGTTGGCGCGAGAAGCGCGTTGTTTTCCGAAATTTTCAAAAGCGTGTCGGGGCGTATCTCGGTCTGTCCGTTGAACTGAGTGATGGTGCCGCGCACCGTCACCTTGTCTTTTTCTTTCACCGTGTAGCCGAATGTGCCGCCAAGGGTAGACACTGCTATGCCGTCGCCGTTGCTGTCAATAATGGTAAAAAGCAGCGAGGGCAAGTTGTTGTTGAGCGGTCGGAGGTTCACGCCGTACACCGTTCCTTGCAGTTCGGCATTTGCGTTGATCGAGTCGGCCAGGCCAGTGGTTGAGTTCTCGGTCGTCATCAAACCGATGCTGCGCTGCGGGTAGCACTTCACGTTGATGGTCACGGTGGCCTCGTCGCAATCCGTGGCGTCGCAGATTTGATAGGAGAATTGGTCGGGGCCACAGTATCCGGGGTTCGATTGATACGAAATGCTGCTTCCGCTCACGGTTGCGCTTCCTTGCGTGGGTGGGGTGGTGATGATGAATGTGGTGAGCGCATTGATGATGATGTCGTTGCTCTGCACATGGAACAGGGTAGATTGTCCTGTTGGGGCTACCACATTGTCGTCAGTAGCAGAGAGTTGGTTCATCATCGTGCAGCCAGAAGCCATGTTGGGATTGCCTTTTACTTCGATGCCATTTACCATTACGCCCGTGCCAGTGGAGGCGGCCTGCCAGTTGGCGGGCAGGCTGTTGTCGGAATTGAAATCGCAGAGCACGATGGATGGCCCCATGCCTGCCGCTTCGGTGGGCCATGGTGCGATGTTCATGTAGTCTACCACATCCTTGACGGTGCCGGAGGCATCGCGGAGTTCGATGTCTTCGCCCGGCTGGTTGGTGAGCGCGCCGTTGGTCCACACCATGGGCGCAAAGCCGAACACGAGTTGGAAAGCGTTGGCGCTCTTGGCAAGCACGAGGTAGCCGCCCGGTGCCATGATGGTGCCGGCGGGGAAGGTGTGCTCGACGCCTTGGCTGAAAGTCCAGCCGGAAATGTTGGTGGGGAGGTTGTGGAAGTTGTGCAACTCAATGTACTCCAAAGAATCGGTGCCGGCTTCCGGCGGGTTGTACATGATTTCGGTGATGATGACTTGGGCATTTGCCGTAATGAAAATGCCGAGGAGGAACGAGAAAGCGAGAAGTGTTTTTTTCATGGTTGAAAATTTGCCTTGGAAGAAATTCGGCCCAAAAGTAGCAAAAACTCGAATGATGGGGCTTTATGAAGGGGCAAGACTTTACCTCAGAGGGGCCAAACTTAATAGGGGGGTAACATGGCCAAAATAATTTTGCCGGCGAAATTTTTTCCTTTTCACGAATCCTTTCTATTTAAGTATGAATCGTTTTACACTCAAATTTTCCGCAGGCAAAACGTTGACAGTCATAGCGTTGCTGCTGTGTGCAACCAACATCTTTGCTCAAGTAACCACCTCCACGATTTCGGGTATTGTGACCGACAAGAGCGGCGGGGCGCTCATCGGTGCCACGGTAGTGGCCACCCACACTCCCACCAACACCCGCTATGGCACGGCCACCAATGCTTCTGGCCGCTACACCCTGCCGGCAGTGCGCGTGGGCGGGCCATACTCCGTGGTAGTGAGCTACACGGGCTACGAAACCCTGACGCAAGACGGCATTTATGCCAGCCTTGGCACGGCTGCCAACGTGGACATGTCGCTGACGGAAGCGGGCGTGACACTGGCTGAAGCGGTGGTCACAGCAGGCCGGAGCGAGATCATCAACGGCACGCGCACCGGAGCATCCACTTCTTATGGTGTGCAAACCATCAATTCGCTGCCCACCATCGGTCGCACGGTGAACGACATCACGAAGTACAACGCTTACAGCAATGGCCGCTCGTTTGCGGGTCAGGACAGCCGCCTGAACAATTTCACGGTGGACGGCTCGGTTTTCAACAACGGCTTCGGCTTGGGCGGCTCGGCTCAGGCGGGCGGTCGCACCAGCACGACGGCCATCTCGCTCGACGCACTGGAAGAGATTCAGTTGAACATCGCTCCGTTCGATGTGCGCCAATCGGGTTTTGCGGGCGCGGGCATCAACGCGGTGACGCGCGCTGGCACCAACGAGGTGTCTGGCTCGGCGTACCATATTTTCCGCAATACCAACTTGGCTGGCGACAAAGCCGATGGCAAAGACTTGGCGAAGTTCAGCATTGACGAGAAGACCTACGGCGTGCGCGTAGGTGGCCCGATCATCAAGGACAAACTGTTTTTCTTTATCAACGGCGAATACTTTACCAGTTCGACCCCCGCCATGGATTGGGTGGCGAACCGCCCCGGCGCAACCGGCAACGTGTCGCGCACGACGGCTGCCGACTTGGAGGACTTGTCAGCTTTCATGCTGGAAAACTTTCGGTTCGATCTTGGCGCCATTGACAATTACAACAATGACGTGGAAAGTGCCAAAGGCCTTATTCGTTTGGATTACAACATCAACCGCAACCATAAGGCTTCGCTGCGCTACTCGCACCACGACTCTCAATCGGGGCAGCGCATCAGCGACAGCAACAGCAGCAGCACGGCCGGAAATGGCAACCGCACGAACCGCGCAGATGCAATCTCGCCCGAAAACACGGGTTATATCATTGAAGATAACACCCGCTCGGTGGCGTTCGAGTTGAACTCCCTTTTTGGCAACCGCTATTCCAACAACTTTGTGGCGACCTACAACAAGCAGCTGGAAGACCGCCAATATCGCACGGATGAGTTCCCGACGATTGACATCCTGAAAGACGGCAAGACTTACACTTCCATCGGCTTTGACCCTTTCACGCCGGGCAACAAACTGAACTACGGCACGCTGAATATTACGAACAACCTCAGCATTTTCTTGAACAAGCACTTCCTGACGTTCGGCGTGGCTTATGAATACTTTGAGTCGAACAACGTGTTCTTCCCCTCTTCCAATGGCGTGTATGTGTACAACTCCATCGAGGACTTCAAATTGGCCGCATTGCAGTTCAAAAACGACCCCAACAACCCGGTGTCGCCCGTGACTTTGGCGCGTTACAACCTTCGCTACTCTTTGCTGCCCGGCGGCATTGACCCGCTGCAGGTGCTGAAGACTTCCACGTACAGCGCGTATATGCAAGACGAATTCCAGGTCAGCAAGCGCCTGAAATTGACCGCTGGCCTGCGCGGTGACGTTTTTGTGTACGACAACGCTACTGCCAAAGATTTTTTCAATCCGGTGGTGGCTGACCTGACGTTCAAAGACGAAAATAACGAAGACCTGAAGATCAACACCAGCACGTTCCCAAAACCTCGCTTGCTCGTGTCGCCCCGCCTTGGTTTCAACTGGGATGTGACAGGCAAAAAAATGACGCAAGTGCGCGGTGGTACGGGCCTGTTTGTGTCGCGTATTCCGCAGGTGCTGGTGTCCAACCAATTGGGCAACAACGGCGTGAACACCGCGCTGGTCGGTGCGACCAACACCACGGCATACCCATTCACCACAGACCCCAGCCGCTTTTATCCTACCAGCACGGACATCACCAAACTGCCGCCGTATGTCATCAATGCTTCGGTCGAAAACCTGAAATACCCCATCGTTTGGAAGAACAGCCTCGCCATTGACCACAAACTGCCTTATGGGCTTATCGGCACCTTGGAAGGCATTTACAACCGCAACGTGCAGGCGCTCCGCTACATTGATGCCAACCTGAAAGCCCCTGATCGCAACTTTGATGGCCCAGACAACCGCGACCGTTTTCCGGCTTCGGGCGTGGCCAGTTCTGGTAGCGGCGCCAACAACACGGTGAATATTGCGCGTTTTATCAACCCGAACATCTCCAACACGTTCGTGCTGACCAACACGGATCAAGGTGATTCCTACTCTTTGACAGCGAAGTTGGAACGGCGTGCTACACGCGGGTTCGGTGGAATGCTCGGCTACACCTACGCGCGGGCAAACGATATTCAATCGGTAGCGAGCACGGTACTGGCAAACATCCCGACCGTGGATGGCCAGAATTACTTGGGCACTTCGTATTCCGACAACGACCTGCGCCACCGTTTTGTGGGCTATGTCAATTACCGCCTCAACTATGGCGGCGACTTTGGCGGTGCTACAGAAATTACCCTCGGTTGTGTATCCAACAGCGGTGGCAAAATTTCCTACACCTATGGTACTGACCTCAACGGTGACGGGCAAGGCAACAACGACCTGATCTTTGTGCCGAACAATGCTTCAGAGTTGACTTTTGCGCCCGTGACGGGTGGCACAACCGCCAACCCAAAAACCTTCTCGTCCGAACAGCAGCAGGCTGCTTTCGAGGCTTACATCAATGGCAACGAGTACTTGAGCGGTCTGCGCGGCCAATATGCAGAGCGCAACGGTGCCGAATTCCCTTGGCTGACGCGCTTTGACTTGACGGCGGTGCAGGAATTCTACATCAAAGTGGGCAAAAACAAGAAGAAGAACACCTTGCAGTTCCGTGCCGACATCCTGAACTTTGGCAACTTGCTGAAAAACGCTTGGGGCGTGGGCAACCAAACTACAACCAACAGCCCGCTCACGGCCACGGTTGCTGCCGACGGCACGGTGACGTACAAATTGGCTACGCAGGTGATTGATGGCTCCACCGAGTTGCTGCGCGATTCGTTTGTGAAAAGCATCAACCTCGACAACGTGTGGCAGGCGCAGATTGGCCTTCGCTACATTTTCAACTAAGCGGGATGGTTTAGAATGGTTTAGAGTGGTTTGGGAAGTTTAGATGGTTTAGCCATCGAAACCCATGGGAGGTGTAGGAGGCTCAGCCTATCGCACTCAGGTTTTATGCAAAACCACCATAGCCTGAACACAAATCACGCCCCTCTCCGCTGTTGCGGGGAGGGGCGCATTTTTTGAAACAAGCCCTTGCCAAGATGAGTCGTCCGAATTTTTCACGTTACACTCTAAACCATCTAAACTTCCCAAACCACTCTAAACCACTCTAAACTGACCATACCTTCGCCCCCATTATGCGATTCGACATCATCTCCGTGCTGCCCGAACTTTTGGAAAGCCCGCTCAACCACTCCATCATGCAGCGGGCCAAAGACAAAGGTTTGCTCGAAGTGCATCTGCACAACCTGCGCGACTACGCACTGGGCAAACACCGCCAAGTGGACGACTACCAGTTCGGCGGCGGCGCCGGCATGGTGATGAAGCCCGAACCCCTCGCCGCGTGCATCGAAAAACTCCAAGCCGAACGTCCCTACGACTTGGTTATCTACACCAGCCCCGACGGCCATCGGCTCGACCAAGAACTTTGCAACCAATTGAGCATGAAAGAAAACCTGCTCGTCATCTGTGGCCATTACAAAGGCATTGACGAGCGCATCCGCAGCAAATTTGTCACCTTGGAAGTGAGCATCGGCGACTATGTGCTTTCGGGCGGCGAATTGGCGGCAGCCGTGCTGGTGGATGCCGTGGGCCGCCTCATTCCGGGGGTGCTGAACGACGAGACTTCTGCGCTGTTCGATAGTTTTCAGGACAATTTGTTGGCACCGCCCGTCTATACCCGCCCCGCAGAATGGGAAGGAATGCCGGTGCCAGAAGTGCTGCTTTCGGGCCACGAAAAGAACATCGGAGAATGGCGGCACGAACAAAGCATCGAACGCACCCGCAGCCGCCGCCCCGATATTTGGGAGCGGTATGAAAATGGTTGAGGGCAACCCTCTCACATTCTCTCACCCTCTCACATTCTCTCACCCTCTCACGCCTCTCACATTCTCTCACCCTCTCACCCTCTCACCCTCTCACGCCTCTCACATTCTCTCACCCTCTCACGCCTCTCACGCCTCTCACATTCTCTCACCCTCTCACTACCTTCTCACCACCGTAGTATCCCGGTCATACACCAACGGCGCGAAAATGCCCACCGGGTTGGCCGACCCGCTTACATTGCTCTTGATGGGCGAGGGCTGGGCGAAGGGGTTTAGGTTGCCGTTTACGGCGATTTGCACACTTTCCATAAAGTCGTAGTAATCCCGCGTGACATGGAAAATGCTGTTGAAAATCGTGTCGCCTTCCTTGAGGTCATAGCCAGTGCCAAACACGATGAGCGAGGTCAGGGAAAAACGGTCTGTGACAAGGAAATCTTGATCCGGGATGCTGTCCAAGGAACCGTAGTTCAAAAGCCTGCGGTAAAAATTTTCTTGGTTCCGGTCGTCATTGATGTAAGTGAGCGCACGAGCGATGGAGTCCACGTCGGGGCTGAATTCCACCACCACACTGTCAATCGGCACCCGAGAGAGCATGGTGGCGTTGGCCCTGATTTCGCCGCCATCGGCCAGCCGGATGTTCAGCACAAACTCGGTGCCGGGGGTGGCAGGCACGGTGTTTTGGCCGATGTAGTTGAAGATTTTGATGGGGTTGAAATCCGTTGTCAACTGGTTTTTCAGCGTGTCCGTTTGGCCGTTGTATGCAATGGTGACCAGTGCCCCATCGAGCAAAGTGTTTTGGAGAAAAGTAGAGCTAAGCCCCAACGTGTCGAAGAAGGCATAGCTCCGCGTCATGAGCAAGCGGAAAGGTTTTCCGGGTTCCAGATAGCATTCCACCACGGGCTGGCGGTCGTATTCGGGGAGCTCAATTTCTACGTCTTTGGTTAGGTTGCAGGAAAGGAGAAAAACGACTGCGGCAAGCGGGAGGATGTTTTTCAAAATATTGAGTTTCATTTTTTTAGAAAAAAAATTATGGAATCCAACTTCCCGAAAGTTTCAAACTTTCGGGAAGTTCGTTCGAGTATTAAAACTTAAAATTCCAAGTAAGGCTCGGCAGTATCGGGAACAGCGACACCTGCTTGGCTTTGATTTCAAAAGGCACTTCACCCAAGGGCGTAGTTTCGGTCTCCACCGCAATGGTGATAAAGTAAGGGTTGCGGCGGTCGGTGGCGTTGTACACGCTGAGCGTGACATCGCTTTCAAATTTTTTCGATTTCCGTTTCAGCACCACCCCGAAGTCGGCGCGGGTGTAGGCCGGATATCGGAACGTGTTGCGCGCGCCATAAATCGGCACAAAAAATTGCGACTGCGCCCCAGGCACATCGTTCAAGGCAAAGCGCCCGCTGGGCAACCAAGAAGGATAGCCAGAAGTGTACACCCAAGTCGCCGTGAGTTGCAAGGACTTCTCCTTGCCCCGCTTCTTCCATTTGTGCGCGTCCCAGAGGGCCACCACGCTGACATTGTGCCGCGTGTCGTGCCGTGGTGGAAACCACGCGCCATTGTCAATTTGTGGGAAGTCGCCCCGCCTCACCCAAGCGAGCGTGTAGCCGATCCATCCCGTGAGCCTTCCTTCCTTCTTTTCGATTTCCAATTCGAGCGGGCTGTACGCATAGCCCCGGCCAATGGCGAGTTCGTTTTCGAGTTCGTTGTTTCCAAAAAGTTCGGCCCCGTCCTTGAAGTCCACCGAGTTTTGGAGCCATTTGTACCAAGCCTCCCAAGTGATGAGAATTTGGTCGCCCAGCAGGTACGAAGTCCCGATGGCGATTTGGTCGCTGATTTCGGGCTTCACTCCCTGGGTGGTCGGATACCAAATATCGGTGGGCAACGCCAGCCCGCTGCTGGCCAGCAAGTGCACATATTGGTTCATGCGGGCGTAGGAGGCTTTCAACGACAGCCGCTTGTTCACCTCATAGTTGGCCGCCACGCGCGGCTCCAGGTTGGCATAAAAAGCCGGGTTGTTGTCCCACATCGAAAGGCGCAAACCGTAGCTCAGTTTCAGGCGGTCGAAAGCCCATTCGTCGGCGATGTACGCGCCGTATTCCCAACTATCGTAGTCGCGCCCGGCCTCGAATCGCACCCGGCCATCGTCGCTGCCCGCCTTGAGTCGGGCGGTGATGAAATCGTGGTAAGTGATATTGCCCCCAAAGCGCACGGTGTGGCTGTTGTTCGGCTGCCAGTAAAAATCCACCTTCGTGTTTGCATCCTTCACGTTGCTGCCGAGCGTGAAAGAAAATCCCTGCAACTGGTTCTCGATTTTGTAGCGGTAATCCGAGAAAGTGAAGGTCGTGTTCGAGAAGAGTTTGGGGCCAAAGACGTGGTTCCAGCGTGCCGTCCCGGTAGCATTCCCCCAATCAAAACGGAAGTCGAACGTCGGGTCTTTGAACGTAAAAACATCGCGCCCAAAATAGCCGCTCAGGTACAGCCGGTCTTTTGGCGAGAGCGTAAAATTGACCTTCGTGTTCAGGTCATAGAAATAGTAACGGGGTATTTTGTTGTATTCTGGGTCACCCTCGTTTGCCTTGTTGATTTGCTCCGTGATAATGTCGGCATAAGTGCGCCGACCGCTCACGATGAACGATGACTTGTCTTTTTGAATCGGCCCTTCCAGCGTCAGTCGGCTGGAAATAAGGCCAATGCCGCCCGTGCCGCTCAGTTTTTTGTTGTTCCCCTCCTTCATCCGCACATCAATCACCGACGACAAACGCCCGCCGTACTGCGCCGGGAAACCGCCTTTGTAAACCTTCAAATCCTTTACCGCGTCGGAGTTGAACGTGCTGAAAAAACCGAACAAGTGGTTGGCGTTGTACACCACCGCCTCGTCCAGCACGATGAGGTTTTGGTCATTGTTGCCCCCTCGCACAAACAAGCCGGTGGTGCCTTCCGAACCCGGCGTGATGCCAGGCTTGAGTTGTAGGATTTTGATGATGTCCGTTTCGCCAAAAAGCGCGGGCAAAGCCTTCACGTCTTTGGTAGAAATGGTGGAGACCGACATCTCGGTGCTTTTGCGCTTTTCGTCCAATCCGTTGGCCCTCACCACCACTTCTTCGAGCACCGAGCCGAGCGGCAACAGTTGGATTTCCAACTTGACCGAGCCGCGCGGCAGCACTTTCAGCGTTTGCGTTTGGTAGCCGATGTAGGCGAACCGCAGCGTCACCGAGTCCGCGCCTTCAGGGAGCGAGAGCGAGAAAAAACCGTATTCGTTGCTGGCGTTGCCCTTGCCCAGCCCAGGGGCTTGCACGGTGGCACCGATGAGCGTTTCGCCGTTTTGGCTGTCGCGCAAAGTGCCGCTCACCGTGGCATTTTGTGCCGCGCCGAGCAGGGGAAAAAGACCCGCCGTCGCCCACACCATCGTGATTACTATGGTGCGCGAAAAGGATATGGCGGGTAAAGGGAAGGCGGAAAGAAAGGAGTAGTTCATGTTGTGGTTGGAATGCCTCCGAAACAGGCACGATGAAACATTGTTCGGCAAAGGCCAGGAAAGTCCCAGCGCTTTAAAATATGATTCGACAAAAGTGGCGCGTGCTTAGATTTTGTGGCGGACAGGAGGGAAACAGCAAGCGACAGGAGAATGCCTGTAACTGTTGTAATCGGTGCAGGAAACGAACGGCAGGGAATCAGATTTCCCCCAAGGCCGGGTTTCAACCAAAGGTGGGAATGGCTCACCGAGCGGGGGAAAGGCGCGTAGGCATCTATGGTACGGAGCATGTTCATTCGGTTGTCATCCCCTCGAATCGGGGCAGGCCCGCAGGAAACTGTGCGCGCCACGGAACGCGCTTCGGAACACGCCCCGGTGTCCTCTCATTCGGTTTGTCATCCCCTCGAATCGGGGCAGGCCTGACGGAACCCGTCCGCGTCGCGGGACGCGCCACAGAACGCGCCCCGGTGTCCTCTCATTCGGTTTGTCTTTCTGACGGAACCCGTCCGCGCCACGGAACACGTCACGGTGTCCTCTCATTCGGTTATCTTTCCGGTAGGAAACCCTGCCTACCGGCAGGCAGGTGTGCGCTCTAAAAGTGCTGCCTCGCGGTATACGCGCACTTGGCGTGGACGCCTGCCTGCCGGCAGTCGGGGTTCTCGTCAAAGCCTGCCCCGATTCGAGGGGATGACAAACCGAATGAGAGGACACCGGGGCGTGTTCCGAAAGGGGGAAGTGCCGGGGCGACTTTACGTTCATACCCTCTTGATGCTCACCCATCGGGCGCCTTTTTCAAAAAAAAATTCGGCTGCGCCGAAACCGCCGCCGCTCGTACAGCACCCTATTCAAAAAAGAAAAGAAAAAAGAAAAAAAAGCGGGGGCGGCTTAACGCCGCCCCCGCTTCAAGTGCAGAGGGTAAAAGGGTAAAAGTGACACAGGGTTACTCCCCCCCCGCGGCCCTGGCGCAGCGAAACCCGCTAAAGTCAACGCGATTGTTCCGGTTGAGCCTGCTGCGGATGGCCGAGCGACAATAGTCGTCAATGTTGAACCACGAACCCCCGCGCAACACAGCGGTATTTTCAATGCCATCTTTTGTCCAAGCGGATCCGTCTGTGGGGGCGCCCTTATAGTCCGAGTGCCAAGTATCGACGCACCATTCCCAGACGTTGCCACTCATGTCGTGGAGGCCGAATCGGTTGGCTTTGAACGAGCCGACGGGTGCGGTGTAAGCATAGCCGTCAGTTTGATTTTTGTCGGCCCAACTTTCGCCGCATTTGCTGTCACAGAAGTTGGCGTACTGCCACAGCGCAGCCGCGTCATCGGTGCCGGCAAATTTTTGGCCTGCGCTGCCACCCCGTGCGGCGTACTCCCACTCGGCCTCGGTAGGGAGGCGGTAGTTTTTCCCGGTCTTGGCGGCAAGCCATTTGCAGTAGGCCGTGGCGCCATACCAACTGACAAAGATGATGGGGTAGTTCTCGTAGCCGCTCTCTACTTTGAAGGTGCTGCCGCTCTGCGAGATGCGGCATCGCTCGTCGTTGTACTTGCCGTCAAGGTTTGCCCAGGTCGCGCCGCCCTCGGTCTGGTTGCCTTTTTCGTTCAGGAATTTGACAAACTCCGCGTTGGTGACTTCGTATTTGGAGAGGTAGAAACTGCTCACCGTTACTTTGTGGGTGGGTTTTTCGTCGCTGCCAGCCTCGGAGTCGCTGCTGCCCATTTGGAAGGTGCCGCCTTGTATGAAGGCCATGTTGTCGGGGCGCGAACTTTCGGAAAGTTTCGAACTTTCCGAAAGTTGGGGGTTCGTACAGCCATTGTACATGGGGTCGCCCTTTTCGGTCGGGCATTTGTCGTCGGGGTCAGGCACGCCGTCGCCGTCGGAGTCGGGGCAGCCTTGGTAGCGGGCTTGGCCGTAGGTGTCGGGGCATTTGTCGGCGCGGTCGGTCACGTTGTCATGGTCGCGGTCGGGGGGCGGGCAGCCTTTGTCGGCGGGGTAGCCCGGCTCTTTAGGGCACAGGTCTTCGTGGTCGGGCAGGCCGTCGCCATCGGAGTCGGGGCAGCCTTTCCATTGGGAGGGGCCTTTGAGGTATCGGCAGGGGTCGTCGCGGTCGGGGGTGCCGTCTTCATCGGCATCGGGGCATCCTGCTGTGAGGGGCCGTCCGTATTCTTCGGGGCAAGCGTCGTTTTTGTCGGGGATGCCGTCGGCATCGGTGTCGCGTTCGCGTGGCACGCCGGTGGCGGGGTTGATGGTGGTGCCTACGCCCATTTTTTCGAGGCGCTCTTGCTGTTGGGTCCAGCCGCTGGCGAGGGCTTCGCGGCGGCCTTTGGCGGAGGGGTGGAAGGGCTGCTCGGCATCGAGGGCGAAGGTTTCGATGCCTGCTTTGGCTTCGTCGAGGGTGGCGCCGAGGAGCCGGAGGGCGGAGCCGGCAAAGCGGTCGGCTTCGAGTTCCATGGTTTTTCGCTTGCCGGGGTTTGGCTCTCCAAAGTCGTGGCCGTTGAAGTGGTGGCCTATCTCGTGGGCCATCACGGAGTAGGCTGCCCATCGGGTGCGGGCGTCTTCGTTGAATTTTTTGAGGAACACGGTGCTGTACAGGATGACGCGCCGGGAGCCGTTGTTGGTGGCCATGGCGTTCTCGACGTTGGAGGAGCGGATGTCGAAATTCTGGCTCACGCCCACGGCGTTGCAGATTTCGGAGACGATGCGGAGGGCTTCGTCGGAGGGGTCGAAGGTGTAGAGGGTGGCATCCTCGGCGGCGGTTTTGTAGGCGCAGCCGTGGGCGACGTGGAGGGTTTTTTGGGCGAGGGCCGCCGTAGCGAAAAGCAGGATGGGCAATGCGAGAAGATGCTTCATGGGTGGGGAAGTCAGATGATTGAGCTTGCAAACGTAAGGAAGGGTTTCAAAACGAAGCGAGCGTTCGCACCGAACTTCCCGAAAGTTTTAGAACTTTCGGGAAGTTGCGATGGCATTGACGGAGGTACGTTTACTAAACCTTGAAGGTTTGGTAAACGTAGCGTCGGGCTTTCGCCCGCGTTCCTTATTTTTGTGCGCGAAAAAAATCACGAACTATGACCACTGCTGCTGCAACACATTTTGCTCCATTGCCCGAAACGGCCACCCAGGCTCCAAGGGCCAAACGGCCGCTGACTTTGGAGGCTTTCCGCAGGCGCTACGCCAAGCGGGAAGACGGCTATAAGTACGAGTATAATGATGGGGAAATCGAAAAAACAATCTGGGCCATGAAAGTCAGTCAATTCTTTATCGTCAACAACCTCACACGCCGGTTCACCCAAACTGCGGCTTTTGCCAAAGGCGATGCCTTGGCGATAGAGACTGAACAGGTAACGCTCCCCAACCGCTTGCGGCGGCCAGACCTACATCACCTGACGGCCAAGAAAATGAAAACCAACGACGAATCCATTTCCGATTTTGTCATAGAAATCATCTCCGACCACGACAACATCAAGCACGTGTACCGAAAGTTGGAAGAGTATTTTGAGGCTGGGGTGAAGGTGGTGTGGCACGTTTTCCCCGAATTGGAAAAGGTGTACGTCTATACCTCCATTTTTGACGTCACCATTTGCAAGGGGAATATCCGGTGCAGTGCCGCGCCGGTGCTGCCCGATTTTGACTTGGCGGCAGCGGAGATTTTTGCAAAGCCTGAGTGAGGGAACGATGAACGAGGAACGAGGAACAACTCAACCCCTTGAATCGCAATGACTTCTTGATTGGACCCTTGACCATCCTATTTCGCGCAGCCAATGGGCCGAAATAGGATTTTTTCATTCAAACAAAAACCGTTTTTCTAATGACTTTGAACACCCTACGCACAAGCGGCATTCTCACCCCTCTCACCCTTCTCACCTCTCTCACCTTTCTCACCGCTCTCACATCTCTGGCCCAAGTCACCTGCCTGCCGGTGTTCCCCAACGCCAGCGACAACGTGACCATCACCTACGATGCCACGCAGGGCAACGGCGCGCTCGCAGGGGTCAGCCCAGTGTGGGCGCACCTCGGCGTGATCACCAACCTCAGCCAAAATTCCAGCGACTGGAAACACGTGGCGACCACTTGGGCCCTGAACAACGCCGCCGCCCAGATGACCAGCGCAGGCACCAACCTCTGGACCAAAACCTTCAACATCACCACCTTTTTCAACGTACCCGCCAACGAGACGGTGCTGAAACTCGCCTTCGTTTTCCGCGATGCATCAGGCAATACCGTGGGCCGCGCTGCCGATGGAGGCGATATTTTTTACGAAGTGTACCCCGACAATTCGCCGCTCCAAACCCTGCTCCTCCAGCCCACGTCTTCTCTGTTTTTGGCAAACATCGGTCAGCCGATACCCGTCAAGGCCGCCTCGTCCGCACCCGCCAACCTCCGGCTTTTGGACAATGGCGCCCAAATCGCCACTGCTCCCAATGCCGAACTTTTGCAGCATACGCTGAACGTGAGCGGGGCGGGCTTGCACAAAGTGGACTTCATAGCCACCACGCCCACCGCGAGCGACACTTCATCGTTCACCTACATCGTGCCGGGCAACATCGTGTCGCAAGACCCGCCCGCCGGCACCGAATGGGGCATCCATTATTTGACCAATACCTCCGTGCGCCTCGCGCTGTACGCGCCCGGCAAGCAAGTCGTGTTCGCCCTCGGCGACTTCAACAACTGGCAGCCCACGGCGGCGCACCAAATGAAGCGCAGCCTCGACGGCAAACTTTGGTGGCTCGACCTGGAGGGCATTTCCCCTGGCCAGCCCGTTCGTTTCCAATACCTCGTGGACGGGAATCTGAAAATCGCCGACCCGCTCAGCACGCTCGTGCTCGACCCTTGGAACGACGCTTTCGTCCCGCCCTTCACTTTCCCTAACCTGCCCCCCTACCCTGCCGGGCTGACTTCGGGGATGGTGAGCGTGCTGCAAACCGCCCAAATCCCGTTCAACTGGACGGCGGCGAATTACGAACGGCCCAAGAAAACCGACCTCGTGGTGTACGAACTTTTGATGCGCGATTTCCTTGCCCGCCACGACTACCCTACCCTGCTCGACACGCTGGACTATTTAGAAAAACTCGGCGTGACGGCCATCGAACTGATGCCTGTCAACGAATTCGACGGCAACATAAGTTGGGGCTACAACCCTGCTTTCCACAAAAGCCTCGACAAGTATTACGGCTCGGCTATAGCCCTCAAGACGGTGGTGGATGAATGCCATCGGCGCAACATCGCGGTCATCCTCGACGTGGTGTTCAACCAAGCCACCGGCGCCAGCCCGCTCGCCCAACTGTACTGGGACGCAGCCAACAACCGCCCCGCTGCTGACAATCCGTGGCTCAACCCCACGGCGACGCACGATTTCAATGTGTTCAACGATTTCAACCACGAATCGCAAGCCACCAAAACCTACGTCAAAAACTGCTTGGAATATTGGTTGTCAGAATTCCGGGTGGACGGTTTCCGCTTCGACCTTTCCAAGGGTTTCACCCAAAACGTAACGGTCGGCAATGTGGGCCTCTGGGGCCAGTACGATGCTTCGCGGGTGGCGATCTGGAAAGACTACGCGGATTTTATGTGGGCGATTGACCCGGATTGCTACGTCATTTTGGAGCATTTTGCCGACAACTCGGAGGAAAAGGAATTGGCCGAATACGGCATGATGCTCTGGGGGAATATGTGGGGCGCGTACAAGGAAACGGCCCTTGGCTACTCGACTACTGCCAACCTGAGCGGCATTTCGTACCAGTCGCGGGGCTGGGCCGTGCCGCACCTCGTGGGCTACATGGAAAGCCACGACGAGGAGCGCATCGCCTACGAATGCAAGACCTACGGCAATGCGGTGCCGAACCACAACATCAAGACCGTGCCTGTTTACACCCAGCGAATGGCGATGCTCGAAAACCTGTTCTTCACGGTGCCGGGGCCGAAAATGCTCTGGCAGTTTGGCGAATTGGCCTACGATTTCCCGATCAACTATTGCGAGGATGGCAACATTGACCCCGGCTGCCGCACGGGTCCGAAGCCTATCCGTTGGGATTATTTAGGCGACCCTGACCGCCACAAACTCCACGACGTGACGGCGGCGCTGTTGCAGCTTCGGAAAAATGACGAGGTGTTCGAGACTTCCAATTTTTCGATGTCGCCCGCCACCGGCCCCATCCGAGAGATCAACCTCTATGGCGCATCGCAGAACGCGAAGGTGATCGCCAACATCGCCACCAGCGTCCAGACCACCACCCCCCAGTGGCCCATCTGGGGGGAGTGGTACGAATATTACTCCGGCGACACGATCCAAGTGCCCGACTTCGGGCAGCCGCTCACGTTCTCGCTCCAGCCGGGCGAGTACCGCATCTACCTCGACAAGTTTGTGGCGCTGCCGCCCGGCTTGATCCTTTCGGCAGCCAAAGAACCCTTGGGTGCGGTGACGTATTTTGAGTTGCAGCCCAACCCGGTGCGCGAGGTTTTTGTGGCAAATTTTTCCCTTCGGGAAACTTCGGGCATTCAACTCGAAATCACGGACATTGCAGGCCAAACCATTGAAAGCCAAAAATTTGAAAACCTCCCGGCGGGCGAACAGCGATTCCAAATCGAATCGGCGCATTGGCAGCCGGGCGTTTATTTTGCTGTGCTGCGCGATTCTACTGGCGCGGTGATGGCAAAGAAATTGGTGAAAATGTGAGCATTATGAAACGCTATCCAAGGCAACTCTCTGCGGGAGCGAACAACATCGTCATCGCGCTGACCGAGGAAGAGGTTGCCAAAATCTATGAAGGCGATACGCTGACGAACAATATCCTGTGACTTTGAGTCACCCCGACACTGCGCACGACGAACTTCCCGATCCCGATTTGTTCAGGATGAAACCTTACTGGTTTGTCCGCCCTATCACACTTGGTCGCGGCTGGGCGTGAAAATCGGCTTCGTCGGCCTCCCCGACCGGCCTCGTTCCCGTGCGCCAATCGCCCCATCGGGCGTGATTGAAATCGCAAAGAAGCAGCGAAAAAAGTGGGCTTACCTGAAGGCGGGGTAAGAAACGCCCTTGAAAAATATGCTTTGATGCATATTGGATTTTGTGCAAGCGCATTACTTTTGGCTTTCTGATATGGCAAACACTACGCTTGCCAACGATAAACAGCAGAGACCATGCACAGCTTCCTTTCCCCCGCCCTTCAAAAGGAGGTCAAAGCCGCTTTTGATCGCATCTCCGACCTGCCCTTTCCCGTCCACGCCAGCGATGCCGAGGGCAATTTCCTTTTCGCAAACGACAAGGCCCGCAAGTTTTTCAAAATCGAGGAAGGGGAAAACCTCGACACCTACAACGTAGGCGACTATTACGACGACTTAAGAGAGCGCATTCCCATAGTCCAAAAGTTGCGCAAGGCGGCGCACGGCAAATGGGTCGAAGACCTTACCACACGGCTCGGCTCCAAGGCAGCACACCAGTGGGTGCGATTTTCGGGTATGCCGTTCTTCGATGGGGAGCAGAGTTTGGTTGCCGTGCTCAAAATTGCCGACCCAATGGGCAATATGGAACGGTTTCAGGATTTTGAGAAAAAGATGCCCGTGGGTTTCTTCGAGTTGAACCAGCACATGGTTATCACTTCTTGCAACCAAAAGTTTGCAGAGATACTGAACTACGAAACCGAGAGAGACTTGGTCGGAAAGACCATGAACCAATTGATGTGGGAACCCGATCAGGCGGCCCCGCACTTTGAGGAGCTGAAGGGTGGACTGCTCTGCGAGGAACGACAGTTCAAGATGCGTCGCAAAGATGGTGCAATGGCTTTTGTCAGGATGAATTGCCTCGGCATTCCCGGCTTGGATGGCGACGACGGGTTTCGGGCGAAAGGCACTGCACAGGACGTGACCTTCGAAGTGATCCACAATGATTTGCCCGTTGGGCTTTTCCTCATCAATTCAACACATGAAGGGGAAGACATTATTTCGCAAGCAAACCTCATGTTCGCCAAAATACATGGCTACCAATCTGTAACCGAAGTAATTGGCAAACCTGCCAGCACGTTCCAGCCAGACCCTGACACACGAGCAAAGTACAGGGCTGCGCTGGAAGAAGCAACGAACAAAAATGAGCCGCTGCTGGATCACTACATGGAGGTGCGCGACAAGGACGGCAACGAACTCAACGTGGTCGTCAATGTGTACTCCCCCCCTACCGAAAACAAGCAAGCAAGGGTAGGCACCGTATATAACCTGACCAACCACGTGGGCAAATACAAACGCGAGTTGGAGGCAAACTTCAGTGGCATTTTGCATACCTACATCTCTACGGTAGTCGGCCTGCGGAAAACACTCCTCAGCCTTGTGGAAGCATACAGCAGAAATATTTTTCGGCAGAGCGACAAGCAGTTGGACCGGCATCTTGCAGCCTTGGAAATGGCGAAGCACACCAAACAATTTGAGGGTTTGGCGAAGCGCCTATACACAATTGCAAAAGAGAGAGGTATGCCAAATACCGTGGTTGACGGCTTGAACGCTACCTTTAAAAAACTAACAGACGGGCCTCCGCCAGAAGAAGGCCGGGCTACCGACGACAAAGACATAGCCATTTGGGGACGCGACAACTTGGTAGACCTGCGCAAGGAACTCGAAGCGCTTCGGCAATATAGCCTTCCTAAAGAACTCACCCGCGATATGCGACTTGAGGTCGAGAACATGATGCGCATCAGCAGTATGGTCACACTCTCGATAGCCATCACGGAGCTCAACGCACGGATATACGATTTCAAGTATCTGCAAAAATTCTTGCTTAGGGGAGATACCGAACAAAATGAATTCAAACCTCAAAACATCTTGCCCATTCTGGCAGAGGCGGTTCGATACTTGGAAGAGTTTGCCACGGAACGCAAGGTGACCTTTTACCGAAAGTACAACCCGAAAGAGGAGGCCATCGCGCTGTGCCACAGCAATTCGCTCAATAGGGCTTTCTACAACTTGCTACACAACGCCATCAAATACAGCTGGGGCAAATCCGAGCAACGCCCGTTTGTGGAGATCACGGTGGAGAAAACACAAGATTCGGTCGTGATTTCCATGCAAAACTGGGGCGTGCCCATCCGGGATGAGGAAATCAAGAGCGGCTTTATCTACCAGTTTGCCAGACGGGGGCGCGAATCGGACGACCGCGACAGGGCCGGCACGGGCATCGGCCTTTACGACACGAACGAAATCGTGAAGAAACACAAAGGAACACTGGTGCTCACTTCTGAGCCTACTTTGGGCAATTTGGCCAAAGATTACCGCCACCCTTTTATCACCACAGCCATCATAACCTTACCACTATACAACGAAAAATGATCAAGCTCCTTTGGATTGACGACAACTTGGATCACGATCTCGCAGAGTTCCGCATCGCGCTGCGAATGCACGGGGGCATTTCCCCTGACTTTGCCCGAAACGCCAGCGAGGCTTATGCTCGTCTACTCAAAAAAACCTACGATGTGGTTATTTTTGACCTCCGGTTGCCCCCTGGCCCAGATGATATGTGGGACGACCTGTACAAAGCCGGAGAGCAAAAATTTGGCTTTGTCTTGCTGGAAAAAATCCACTTGAATACGGGCAGTGAAGGGGAGAGGTTCAACATCAATGGCACAAAATTCGGCGTGTTCAGCATTGAACCTTCCTTAGAAAACAGCAAGTTGTTTCAGCCCCCCATCAACCTCCTTCCTGACAATTTCAAGGAAAAAGTGGATGCAGTCGACAAAAACGACTTTATCAAATTCATCTTAAATGTTAACCACAGTTAGCGTGCGTCAACCCTCCTAACATACCCAAGAGTACGGCAGATTTGCTGACCCGCCGCAAACCACTTAGAGCCAATTTTCTTCGATATGCACACTTTTCTCTTTCAATATGCCCCCTTCCACGACACTTGGTTCAGGTATCTTCTCGCAGCAGAAAGGTGGTTAAGCAACACCGAACATGTTTTCTTGAAAGATGAATGGTTGGCCTCAGCAATCAGCATCGTCATCACCTATTTGGTTTTCGTGATGGGCATACCCGCGCTCATTTTCCAGACTTTCATCCCTGATGGGCTTAGGCATATCTACAACGAGCGGTTTGAAAAAGATTGGGGACAGTTTACTATATTGATACAGGCTGTTTTAGTGCTGTTTATTCTGAGCAACCCTGTCTTATTGGGGCTCTATTTTGACTTTCGCCTGAATTTAATTGGAGCACTTGTCGTGATCATCATGGTAACTTGGATACTTTCCAGAGGTGGGGTATACTTTAAAAAACGCTTTGAATCTATGCGCGATATTGAAAAGCAACTGGCTGGGAAAGTCGTGGATACGGCACTTGAGCACATCAAGGCAAACAATAAGCGTGGGATAAGAAAAGACAAAGAAGACCTTGCCATCCTCGGCAAAGAGATACCCTCGGGCAGCAAAAAAGACATTTTTTTGGAAGAATGCGAACGCTTGGTAGAGGCTTTGCCCAAAATGGAATTAAAAGACCCTCGCTTGATTGGCGAGATACTGCGGGATGTAGTGTGCCCAAGCGTAGATTTTGAAAAGGAAAAGTTTGACCGACACAATACGGAGAAAGTCTTAGAAATACTGATCCTTGTCCACAGCCAAGCCTTTAACAGTCAAAATTCGGCCTACTCATACCTCAAAGTTGAGATTAGCAATCTCATAAAAGACATCGCCATCAAAGCCGTTCTTGCCGACGACTTCACCTCCGTAGAAATTGCCCTTGACAAGCTCTCCCTAATCGAAGCCCCAGCCACGGTCATGTATGACCTTGGCAGCGCAGCCCTCAGCCACAGCCATTCCAGCGCGGCAATAGCCGTGGTCACGACCCTACGGAATAAAGTAATCGAAAACCAAGAAGGGCCTGCTCCAGCCAATGCCGACAGGCATCTGACAGAATCGTGGCTTGGGCTGTTGTCAAAAATTTGGGAGAAAAAGGGCGCGGCCCAAGAGTTCGCTTTACATGAAGTTGCCCTTGTCAACATACCCCGCCCAGAGCTGATGGTGTTTTTTGAAAACGCCCAAGAGGAATTCCAAAGCGACTTCGCCACGGTGGATGCGCTCAGAGACTTTCAAAAGGCTATTCCGCGCCATAGAAGAAAAGGATAGGCTCGCTCATCTCCTTTCGGCAAGATGTTTTCCGGCCAATCCATATTTTCGCCATTGTTTTGGCGTTTTGGCATCCAGCAGACGCTCCGAGTGCCTTTGTCGCACGACCTTTCGGCCTGTTAAAATTTCCAAAAAAAATCCCCTCTCGGACGGGCAATTTTGAAAC
>JBJXFT010000164.1:0-4224 GCA_046155725.1 Saprospiraceae bacterium | reverse complement strand
CTACCGACACGAGCAAGAGCTTGTTGGCCCCAGATGGATTCACATTCGGAATGGTCAGGGTGGCCGAACCGGTATTCGTGGCAGATGCGAATCCGACGTACACGACCTGTGCAGCAGAAGTACTTGCCAAGAAAAGCATGAGTGCCAAACCGAGCATGGCTTGCAGGAGATTTTGGTAAAACTGTTTCATTGTCAATACTTTTTTCATGAAATGAAGGCAAAAGAGAAAAGCGAAATGGGCATACCACTGGCTGGCCGACGCTGGGTCGGCTCACTGGAAACCCGGAGTTGGAATCAGAAAATCAACTTGGATTACGGGAAACAACAGCACGGTGCGAAACCTGTGGCTCCTGTGTCGGAGGCTGGAATTGGAGATGTTTGTGGAAAAAAATGAGTCATGAGTACGGAATTAAAAATACGGGAAGAATGAATTTTCTACGGGCCATTTTGGCCTGAGAAGCGATGATTATTGAATTGTTGATTCGGCTGATTTCAGGGGGTACACATTTAGGTGAGAAAAAAATCGAGTTAGTTCTTTGACAGTTGGAAAAGAAAAAGGAAGGGGAAATTTGTGTTTTCTACGCAACAATCCCCCCCTCCGATGCGCAAAAGCGTTTACAAAGATATTTTAGATTTTCTGATCAAGGTGAGCGAAGTTAACCCAAGTGGCAACCACCTTCGTCGCCTTCAGTTATTGGCGAGCCTAGTACACGGCTGCGTGAAGAGCAAGAACTGCACTCTGGAAAGCCTTAGCCAGCCCTGCGAGTCGTACTCTGCGAGCAAGAAGAACAGTTTGCTACAGCAGACGAAGCGTTGGATGGACAATAAATGGGTGGACTATGAGATGTTCTTCATGCCGTTTGCCGGTCATTTTTTGCGGATGGCTGCACGGGGCGGCGAACTGATCTTCGTGGTGGACGGCAGCCAAACGGGGAAGGAGCATACCACCCTGATGGTCTCGGTTTTGTGCAGGGGCTTTTCGATCCCCGTTGCTTGGGTGGTCAGAGCGGGCGAAAAAGGGCATTTCCCCGAGCAAATGCACCTCGACGTGTTGCAATTGCTGCTGCCAGTGGTGCCGCCAGGCTGCCGGGTGGTGATCCTGGGCGACGGCGAGTTCGACGGGCTGAAGCTTCGCAATTGGTGCGCCGGGCAGGAATGGGAGTTCGTCCTGCGCACTTCTTGCGACCGACAAGTGGACTGCGGCGGTGAAACAGCACGAATTGACTCCCTCTCGCCGCCAAAAGGGCACAGCGCCGTGTTCCTGCCCGGTGCTGTGGAGGGCGCAAACGCCGTGTGCTGGCACGAAAAACGGTTTGAAAAACCCATTTTCCTGCTCACTAATATGGACTTGGGCAAAATGGCCTGCCGCTATTACAAGAAAAGGTTCAAGATCGAGACCATGTTCAAGCATTTGAAGTCCAAAGGGTTCCAACTCCACAAAACTCAACTTCAATGCCCCGCCAAAATCAGCAACCTCATCATCGTAGCCGCAATAGCGTTCATCTTCACCTTCTGCATGGGATGCTTCATCAAATTCAATATCCCAGTGGCTACGCTTGAAACTTTTGTCAGAAAGGACAAATTGAACAATATAGGCTTCATCGCCATCGCACAAAAATGCTGGGACGAGGCTTTTAGCATCGCCTTACTTTTCTTTTCCGATTTATCAAAGAACTTCGACTGGGTTTTTAATTGACTAAATGTGTACCCCCTGAAAGGAAGGATTCAAAAGATGGAAGGTTGGCCCAACCGTTATCTGCCCAAATCCTACTCTGTGCCGTCAAATCACTACCGTAAAAATAAAAAACCCTGTCAAATATTGCTACTCGACAGGGACAAAACAAAAAACAAACACTATGAACAAACACTAAGTAAAGATTCAGGCATAGTCAATTTGGTGGGGTCGGGCAAACATTTATAGGGGCAGCAAATGTAAAAGCATCTACCCCACTTGCTAAGAGCAAATTCTTCTTTTTTGCTACCGAGGGACTAATTTTAAAATAATCTATCGAATGCTGTCCCTAAAAGACTGCGGGCAAATTTTGACCCAAAGCCTCAACCCTGTTTCATGTTTGCCTGCTTTTTAGTCAAAACGTACTATTTTTAGACTGAACGGCAAGACTCCAAAAAAATGGGAGAATGCGCCCCGTGCTTTGTGGACATAGGCATCGGTGAGCACAGAAATTACCAGGCGTTCAGCAACTCTGGTTGGTTGCGGTAAATACCTTTGATAGATGCGACGAGCCAATCTCCTCCAAAAGTGATGGTGTAGTGGTGAGAAAAATAAATGACCCAATCAAAACCTGCGTCGAACACCATGCCCTCATGCGAACCATTGAAAATTTGTTCGATTCCGATTTCAAAAAGCCCCGTTTCGCAATCGAGCAAATAAAGCTGCTCTTGGCGCTCTTCGCTCAAAAGGGCGGCGACAACTTGCTTTTTTTCCTCGGCCATACCATTAAGGAAAACGACCTCGGAGGGTGCTGCCTGCGCGAGCGGGTCCCAAAAGTTGGAATCGAAATTCCACTTTTCTTTTAGCAGGCGGCGAAGCTGGGCGGCTTCTTCGCCAATGATGCGCTTGTTGAACAAGCCGTTTGGCACGAACTCGGGCTGGAGCGGATCGGAAGGGAACAGTACCGGAAGTTCGTGGGCGATGGTGCGGGCCGATTTTTCGACCACGCGGAAGAGCGAACGCAGGTATTCTGGCACGTTGGGGTCAATGGGGATGTGTACCTGTTTTTCGCGGTTGGCGATGTGGATGTCGAGCAAGAATTTGACGGGTGCGGCGGCAGCGATTTTTTCCACTGCTTCTTGCGCCAAGTCTGTGTTGAAAACTGTGTAATAGTGCAAGTAATTTCCCGAAAAACGCTCGTTCCCGCGCGGGATTCCATTGCAGGTTTCGTCCAACACTTGTTGGATGGGGTCGAGGTAGCCCCCCGTCCAGTCATCGTACCATGGCGCACCAGCCGGGTAGCCTGTCCAACGGCGTATCTGAAAATGCAAGGTCATTACTTGCAGGCTGTGCGGGTGTGGTTTGGCATAGCCCCGGTTGATCCAATTTTGCCCTTCTTGGCGGAGGGCAGTTGCAGAGTCTACGTTGGAGGGTACTTCGGCAGATTCTATATTTTCAGGCTTTTGGCCACAGCATCCCGTTTCGACGCTAAGGCCGGTATCGGACAAAGCCGTCAATCGGACGTAGTGCCAACGGCTGCCAATCTGCTTGTAAAGGATTATTCGCTGCACGGTTTGTATGGTTTGTTGTTTAACTCGAGATTCGAGGGTTTGCTGGTTCAAGCGGCCAAGTTGAGCAACCAATCAGTTGTCAGCCAAAGCCTTAAAAATTCGAATCGGCGAACTGCCACAGAGAAAAGTTCGTGCCACAAAGCTGGAAAGGACACGTTTCAGAGAAATTTTTTTGAAAGAAAAAGCAAAGAACAGAGCCAAAAAAGAGCAAAACGGTCTGAAAACTGCCAAATCTAAAAGTAAGTGGGATTTTTTTGAACTCCCCCTTGCGCAAACCGTTAAAACAACCTTAATTTTGTGGCACTTTTTGAGGCAACTCAATCATCCATGAACATTCGCAGGCGGTAATCTGATAATCCACACCGCCGTTGTTATTTATCAAATCCTACTTCTACTGCGGAATCTCGGTTGCAAATGCTTTTGACTGAATTTCCTTTCTTGAAAACAGCGATTTCGACAACCAGATTCTCTAACAAAAATTTGCGAATGAACGACTTACACACCAATCTCACATTCTCCTCCGACCCCCAGAACGTAGCCAAAGTCGAACCTTTCGTACATGACGTAGCCACTCGCTACAACATCCCTCCCGACACACATGGCAATATCTTGGTAAGCCTCACAGAGGCTGTCACCAATGCCGTGCTGCATGGCAACCAAAGCGATTGCCGAAAAAACGTGTCCATCTCTCTCCGCCGCAAGCAAGATGCACTATCCATCAGCGTGAGCGATGAAGGGCCGGGCTTTGACCCCACTGCTGTGCCAGACCCAACCAGTGCCAGCCATCTGGACTGTTGCGGTGGCCGGGGTCTTTTTCTGATGCGCCATCTGAGCGACGAATGCCGCTTCGAGCGTGGTGGCCGAACGGTGGAGATGCGTTTCAAACTGTGATTTCAAGCCAACATCTGTTTGTCCGATGCACTTGAAAATCATGGGATGAACCCTAAAAGCAGCGCGGGGTTTTCGGCCAAATGGCCGAAA
>JBJXFT010000150.1:0-17887 GCA_046155725.1 Saprospiraceae bacterium | reverse complement strand
GGGGCGATTCGCGTTACCCCGTCCCCACGCTCACGCTCGGAACCGCCGAACAAAATGGCGCAATCATGTACTACGGCGTACCAGAAATCATGCTCGAAGAAAAAGCCTACGACGTGTGCGCCAGTTTTGGGACCGATACGGACGCTGCGCTGGCCACCGTGCTCGGGCACGAACTGACGCACTATTACGAGAAGCACGGCTGGCGGCGCGGTTTTGTGGCAGACTATGCCGACTTGAACATCAAGATGAAACTTGACAGCCTCCAAGAGAAGGTGGGCTACGAAACACAGGCCGACTACATCGGCGGTTTTTTGGCCTATACGGCGGGTTACGGCAAATTTGACAAAGGCCCCGAGCTGATACAAGCCATTTATGATGCTTACAGTTTGGAGGACTCGGTTATGACAGGCTATGCCCCGCGAGAAGACCGCAAAGAGTTGAGCCGACGGACGGTGCAAAAGATAGAGGGCCTGATTGACGTGTTCGAGATGGCAAATCTGTTGGCCATCATTGACTTCTATCCCGAAGCGAGGCAATACTACCACTACGTTTTGAGGGAGTACCAAAGCCGCGAAGTCTACAACAACCTCGGGGTGCTTGCGGTGTTGGAAGCCCGGCGTTTTTTTGGCGAAGCCGAGTTCAAGTATCACCTCCCAGTCGAGTTGGACCTCAAATCCGTCGGGGCAAAGGACCCAACTCCCAAAGAGATAGAGGCCCGAAACAAATTGCTGGCTGAGGCGCTCCGCCATTTTGATTCTGCCATCAGCCTCGACCCAAACTACGCCCCGGCCTATCTGAATAAGGCTTGCGCTTACGCCCTTTTGAAAGATATGCCGCGCGCGCAGTTCTATGCCGAAGTGGAAGCCCAGCAGGCGGCTGCCAACAGCAAGACCCCCGAAGCCGCCAGTGATGCAAGGGTGCTGCTCGGCATCCTCGCGGCCATGCGGGGAGACAATGGGCAGGCGCAAAAAACTTTGGAAGGAGAAATGGCCCACAAAAACGCGCTGGCAGGCACGAATTTGAAAATCCTGCTCGGCCAAGAACTGGAGCCGCCCAAGCCCACGCTCTCCAAGCCCGAAAGCATTGACGACGTAGACTTGGATGAATACAAAAACGCAGCAAAGTCTATTGCCAAGACCCCCATTGATTCAGGGCTAACCTTTCATCAAGACCTGCCGCCCGGCTCGAAGTCAAAAATATTCATGACCACGAAGGAAAGCAGCCGGCCTTCCATCTTCTTCCACATCACCGAACCTAAGTACGGCGGGCAAAGCGCCCGAAACATCTCGATAGGCGCCGACCGCGCGACCATTGTAGACACCAATGCTTACGGAGCGCCCATGCGCGCCCTAAAAACTCCGCGCGGGGAAATCCTGCGGTACGAAAAAGTGATTTTCGTACTGGGGCCAGAGGGCAAGTTGGAGCGTTGGGTGAATTATTTCAAGCCGTAGGGGCTTCACTTCTCAATCTCAAACTTGTACTCCACCGTTTCGATGCGCGGGTTTCCGGCAGCGTCGGTGTTGCGAAAAACGACGTTGATGCCGATGGTTTCGGGCGCGTCTTTTTCCGTGCTGTCGAATGTAGCGTCAAAGCGGCCTTTGCCGCCGGGAGCGATGGGGCCGCGCGGGAAATCCACCTTCGTGCACTCGCAGGCATCCACGATGTCCACCTGGATTTCCTGCCCACTGGTGTTGGTGAGTTCAAAAAAGAGGGTACGCTTTTCACCTTTTTTTATCTTGCCGAGGTCTACCATCTTTTTGTCCCAAGTGACAAAGGGGTGGGGGAGTGGGGGAGTTGTCACGCCTTGGCGTGATGGCGCGTTCGCGCTCATGGATTTGGGGAGTTCGGGATTTGGGGTTTGGCCGAGTGGCGGGCTTTGCGCCTTTTGCGCGGTGTTGCAGGCCAAGAAAAGAAGGGCGCAAAGCACTGCGCCCGTAGTTTGGATGTTCATCTTTGCCAGTTTTTATGTTGAAAATCGAATGAGAACAGAAGCCATCAAAACAAGTTGCCTCACAATGGTTCGCAATGGGATGGCGATAGCCCTCTCAGGATCCCAGCCCCGCGGTTACCCAATAATGTGCTTCACCCTCGGCCTGTGCGGCGTGATGTCGCCGAGTTTGGCCTTTTTCATTTCTTCATAAGCGGTAAAATCTCCCTCAAAAAAGACCACTTCGGCATCGTCTTCAAAGGACAAGATGTGCGTGGCGAGGCGGTCGAGGAACCACCGGTCGTGGCTGATGATGAGCACACAGCCCGCGAAATTGTCGAGTGCTTCCTCCAGTGCGCGGAGCGTGTTCACGTCAATGTCGTTGGTCGGCTCGTCCAGCAGCAGCACGTTGCCGCCCTCTTTCAAAGTCATGGCGAGGTGGACGCGGTTGCGCTCGCCGCCGGAACAAACCGCGAGTTTTTTCTGCTGGTCGGCGCCCATAAAGTTGAAGCGAGACAGGTAGGCGCGGGCATTCACAGAAGCATTGCCGACCGTGATGAGGTCGTTGCCCTCGCTCACGATTTCGTAGATGGTCTTTTCCGGCAGGAGGTTTTCGTGGCTCTGGTCTACATAAGCCATCTGCACCGATTCGCCAATGGTGACGGTGCCTGAGTCGGGCTTTTCTCTGCCGGTCAGGATTTTGAACAAGGTGGATTTGCCCACACCATTTGGCCCTATGATGCCCACAATGCCGTTTTTGGGTATGCTGAAGTTCAGGTTCTCAAAGAGTACGCGGTCGCCAAATGCTTTGCTCACCCCCTTCACTTCGATCACTTGGTCGCCCAAACGCGCCCCGTTGGGTATCCAGATTTCGAGTTTGGCTTCTTTCTCCTTGCCTTCTTCGCCCGCCATTTTATCGTAGGCGTTCAAGCGGGCCTTGCCTTTGGCTTGGCGGCCTTTCGCGCCCATGCGCACCCATTCGAGTTCGTGTTCGAGTTGCTTGCGGCGCTTGTCGTCGGCGCGTTCCTCTTGGGCGAGGCGCTTGGTTTTTTGTTCGAGCCAAGTGGTGTAGTTGCCTTGCCAAGGGATTCCTTCGCCCCGGTCCAGTTCGAGAATCCAGCCGGCCACATTGTCGAGAAAGTAGCGGTCGTGGGTAACGGCGATGACTGTGCCAGGGAAATTCTGAAGATATTGTTCGAGCCATTGCACGGATTCGGCATCAAGGTGGTTGGTTGGCTCGTCGAGCAGAAGAATGTCGGGCTGGCTGAGCAGAAGCCGGGCGAGCGCGACGCGACGGCGTTCGCCGCCAGAGCAGATTTTGATAGGCCGGTCGTCTTCGGGGCAGCGCAGCGCGTCCATGAAAACCCCCAGGCGGTAGTCCAATTCCCAGCCGCCGACGTGGTCAATTTGTTCCAGCACTTCGCCTTGGCGCTCTATGAGTTTCATCATCTCGTCGTCGTCGGTCACCGCGCCGAGTTTCTCGCCGATGTCTTCATTTTCTTTTAGCAAATCCACGATGTGCTGCACCGCTTCTTCCACAATTTGGCGAACGGTCTTGGTTTCGTCGAGCTTAGGCTCTTGCTCCAGGAAGCCGATTTTGTACTGCTTTTCAAACTCGATTTTGCCCTCGTAGTTCTGGTCGAGGCCGGCGATGATTTTCAGGAGCGTGGATTTGCCGGAGCCGTTGAGGCCGAGCACGCCGATCTTGGCTCCGTAAAAAAAGGACAGCCAGATGTTCTTGAGCACTTGTTTTTGCGGAGGGAAGGTTTTGCTGACCCCCGACATGGAGAAGATTATTTTTTCGGACATTTCTTTTGAATGTTATAATTGGATAGTGTGGCAATGTGATAATGCAAGCCATACGCCATACTTGGCGTACAAAATGGGCGCGAAGGTCGCTGGAAGGGAGGAGAAATTAGAGGAGCGGGTTCTTTTTGCGAAAAGAAAGGTTTGGTTTAAAACCATTCATTGTCAGTAGATCGAGATGTACCCAATCTCCTGCAAAACTCGAAGGCAGTAGGAAATTGATTTTCTAAGTGATCCAAGCCGAAGCCAAGCGCATAATTGATTGTGTGCCTCCTTCTGTCAACAAGGTTGGGAAAGTTGATGCCGAGGGTATCGAGCATTCCTCGAATCCGCTGGCGGGTTTCGTCATCAAGGCTTCCGTCGTTCTTTGGCAAAAACTCATGTTCTTCATTGCTGTAATCAAACAGAGCAAAAGGGTCATAGCCCACCTCGTCAGGCTTGAGGATGTAGTCAATTGGCTTAGTATTTTTTTGCGTGTTTCGGTCGGTATGGATGACGAAAAAGTTGGACCAGAGCCAGTCTTTTTGCTGGCTTGCAGGATCGCTGGGCTTGTGTTTCAGTTTTTCATCAAAATGCTCAAGCGAGCCATCATTGGGCTTTAGATGGTTTTTGGGTTTGTAACGACCGTTTTCCCAGTATTCAGGCGTGAGGTATTTTGCCGGGCAAAGTTGCACCTCTGTGTAAGCGCATAGCCCCTGCTGGCAGTAAAGCAGGTTCATCACGACATCGGTGTAAAACTTGTTTTGGGAAGAGTTGTAAGCAGGGTGCGGCACATCCCTGTTTTCCAAATCCTCTTCCCATTCTTTGTAGGCGGTGGAGAGGATGATGGTTTTGTCAATTTTGCGCATAGGTCGTGATTTTCCAATCCAAGAGGTCGGCGGTTTCTTTGAACGCTTCCCAAAGCTGGGCGGCCTCATCAGAGCGGTTTTGGCCGTTCGATTTGAGTCGCTTGAGTTTTACATCCAATTCAGCGAGTTGCTGTAGTTTTTCAGCACGAGCCGGGTTCCCTTCGTTTTCTAAATCAAAGACCCGGGTGAGGATGGAGTCCCATCGCAGGTATTTAGGGTGGAGGCGGAAGTTTTCTTCTGCCCGCTCGCCATCGAAAAACTGGTCTTGCACGATGTTGCCTTGCTCGTCAAACTTCAACTCCACGATTTCCCAGGGGTCAAACGCAGAGGCTATGATAGGCGAGTGCGTAGAGAAAAAAAACTGCGCCTGGGGAGCCAGTTGTGTATAAAAACCGACTAGTTTTTGCTGAATATCAGGGTAAAACGAGCGCTCTGGCTCGTCCATCAAGATGATAGACTTATCTGTGTTGAGCTGAACGAGTGGCGTAGCTGTCAAGATAAGTTGCTTAGTGCCAGTGCTCCAAAATTTGTGCGGCACTTCCCTTCCTCCGTTCGTCGCGTAGACTTTGACAAACCGCAGGTCGTCGGCAGACTCAAACTTGAACTGTGGCCGAATCTCTAAGCAAAATGAGTTAAGGATGGTGTTCAACTTCTCTGCAAGGGGGCCAAGAGGGTTGGGATTCGCCGCTTTCCACCGATTGAACTCTTCGGTAAGCTTTTTCACGAGCATCTCTGGCGCAACAGCACCGTCTTGGCTGGAAAACTGGTGGGCGAAGCCGCTGTTGAAGCGCGTCTCTGCCTCTTTGTACTCATTGACTTCCTTCAAGATGTTGCCCCATATTTTCCCGACCTCCTTCATGTCGAAGTCAAAGAATTTCAGGCGAAGGGTATCTTCTGGCTTTTGCACTGACACTGTTTCGGCTTCTTGCTTGGTTTCCTTGAGGATCGGAAAGCCAAAGCCTGCAGAGGACTGAGTTTCTACAAATATGCCGTCTAAGTTGGTGGTAATATCAGCGGGAAAAGAGAGGAGTATATTGGAGTCTTTATAGTGCGCCAAGTGCCGCTCAATGTCTTTGGAAGTCATTTTGCGAGTGGTCTTCCAAGTCTTCTTGTCCATCGCCACACTGATCTCACCATCCTGTATCTGCACGTGCCGGGCGGCGCCTGTGTTCAAATGGGTCTCCGCAGTTATGCTTTTCATGCTCGGCATCACATAACTCTTGTCTATCAGCCCGTGAGCGGCAATGGCGCGAATAAGGTTCAAAATCGTCGTCTTGCCCGTCCCGCTTTGCCCGATAAAGCAAACCTTATCTAACGGCTCCCCTGCCTTCTCATGCCCAGCAGGATAGGTCAAATCTAGAGGAAAGTCTTTGAACCGAAGGTAATCCTTGAGATGAATGCTGCTGATTTTCATGTGCTGTGGCAAATTTGTTCGGAAATTATACAAGCGTAATGCGAAGGTCGCTCGAAGGCGGGAGAAATTGGAGGGGAGTTGAAAGTTTGTCAAATCCCCTTCCCAAAAAAATGCGTGTCCACCGCCATGCGCGGGAAACTGGCGGGCAATGCCTCTGGAGCCACAGGCACGAAGCCATTCCGAATATAAAAACGAATGGCCGCTTGCAATCGCTCAATGGTGCCGAGATAGAGCGCGGTCATTCCGTGCAGCACCGCCCAAGCCTCCAGCGTGTCAAGCAATTGCTGCGCGATGCCGCTCTCCTTGCCGCGCCAATCGGCGCGCACGAACATCTTTCGGATGCAACCAATGCCCTCGCCGCAATCAATCAGCGCAATGCTCCCAACCACCACTTGATTGTTGATTGCTGATTCTTGATTGCTGATTGCGTTGCTCCCAACCACTTCCGCTTCCGCAACGGCGACCCAAAAGTTGCCGCCGTTTTGCTGGTAAACGCTGGGGATTGTCAGCAAATCAGGCTGGTCGGCCAAAGTGATAGGTACTTGGAATTCCTTCTGCTGGATGTTGAGGATTAAGGAGCAGATGGCCTCGGTGTGTTTTTCCTCAAAAGAAGTGATGTCGAATCGGCGCATACTTGTAGTGTTTGTTCGCCCTACTCTCCCGCCCTAAGCAAGCGGCTCGCCAACTTTCGAGCCTCCTGCTTGGGGCTGCGCCACCATTGCGCCGACAGCACGGGCAAGGTTACAGATTCGCCAAAGACATTGATGGATTTGCCATTTTCGAGCCAACCGAGCACTTTTTCAGTAAAGGTGGGTCGCAAGCAATTGGAATATGAAGCGGGTGGGTTCAGAGAGTGGTTTATCGTTTTGATTGTCAATGGTTGGGGCGATATACCCGTATAAGTTGACCTGAAATATCTTCCCCCAACGGGTGCAATACAAAATCAATCTGCGCGAAGAAGGAAGGGAAGTCAAGATTTTCAGTGCAGATTATGATGCCGAAGTGAGCCGGGTTTATTCGATGCAGTCTTTTGAAATCCCTACGATTGATGGTCAATACAGCCCTTTTTTCGGCAATTGCAAAAGCCAATACTTCTTCATCAGGAATTCGCTGACCCGACCTTCCTGCATCGTGCGTGGTCAATACGTCGTAACCAAGATCACGCAAACCTTGCACCACTTCGACTGGGAAATTTTCGTTGGAATAAATACGGAGCATGATTACGCCTCGTCGTTTTCTTTGATTTCAGTCTCTATTTCTTGGGTGTGTATCAAGTGGTACCCCCAAGCATTGTCCAAATCCTGCTGAATCAGCGTTGGATAACTCTTCAACAATTGTTCGTCAGAAGCGCCCAGTTTTTTCCACGCCACGAGCGACCACACTGGGATGCGGGTTCGAATAACGCAAGCACTTCCCCCACAGACACCCCGTGTTTTCTCTATACCGGGAAATAGGTCAGAAGACACACCAGCTATTTTTTGGTATAGCCGAGCCTTTGTTGTAGGCGACATTGCGGGCAGCAATTGTTCAACCTGTTGCAAAGCAGTCATAGTTTTTAATTTTGAACAAAGATAAAGCGGTTTGTATCAAAACGAATGCCGTAGGGCAGCAAGACTGGGCAAAGGGAAGGCTTCTAATCATTGCTTGTCAAATTCTCCCCTATTCCCCCGCCCTAAGCAAGCGGCTCGCCAACTTCCGCGCCTCCTGCTTGGGGCTGCGCCACCATTGCGCCGACAGCACGGGGACGAAAGAGATGCCCTGCTGGCGGAAGTAGTTGCCCAGTTTTTCCTCCCATTCGTAACTCGGAAGCAGTGTTTTTGCCAGCACCCCATCAAAGGCCAACACGCTGCTGCGCTCGTCGCCGCCGGTTCCTTGAATGAAAAGCGGCACCCGAACCCCGGCGGCCATGCCCGAACGCTTCATCTGGCTCTGCTCGAAATAAGGCCGCAGCGCCAATTCCACCTCCTCGCCAAACACCGTTGGCTCGAAGTACGAATCCACATAAGAGAGCAGGTTTTTCATCTTGTTCAATTGCTCTTCGGCGGCCTCGCGCTCGCCGCGCTGGAGGAAATCGGCGAAGGTGACGAGGTGCGAAAGGATGCAAGTGCCGAGGAAACTCTTGTCCGCCGCCAACACCGAGTGCAGCCCTTCGGGAATGCTGTGCGCGATGTAGAATTTTTGCGTGGCGCGGGTGAGCACCACGTGCAATTGGTTGAAGCCCAACTGGCTGTTCCAAAAATGGAGGTGGCGCGTGAGCGTTCCCTGTGCATCCGTAGTGCCGTGCGTGAGCGAGAGCAGCAGCACGTCCACATGCTGGCCTTGCAACTCTGCGAACTGGTACACGCCGAGGCCGTTGAGGTATAGCTGCTGGATTTTTTCCCAGCCCGCCATCTTCTTCTGGCGGATGCGGAGCAATTGCGCCGCGATGAGGTCGCGCTGCTGCACCGTGGCGCAAGCGATGCCCACCACGGGGTACATATTCGAGGGAGTAGGCTCTATCAGGTTCAGCCAGTCAATGATTTGGCGGGCTTCGGCCTCGTTGGTGCCGGCGGTCTCGTCGTAGCGGCCTTCCACATTCACCACTACCGTGGAGTCGAGCGCGGAACGGCCCGAGGGAGTGCGCTTGAACGGCGTTCCAAAAGCGATTTTATTGAAGCGAATCCAGCCCTCTGGCGTGTCTTGGTGTTGGTAGTCGAGGTTGTGGGTTTTCGCGCCGATGCCTTTGCAAAATTCCAAAATATCGTCCTCCGCAAAAGGGGTCATGTCTTGCCGCGAGTCGCCAAAAACCACGAGGTGCTTCGCCATGCCGAACAGGTGATAGCACTCCTGTTTGGGGATGTTGTGCGCCTCGTCCACCAGCACCACATCGAACTGCATTTTGGAAAGTTGCACCACATCGAGCGCGACTTCGGGGGTGGTGAGCAGCACGGGCAGGGTTTCCGTGAGCGGCATAATGTGCTTCTGGAAAAGTTCTTCCGCCCGCAGATTCGCTGAAAGTTTGCGGTTGTCTTTTCCGAACCAATTTTTGTAATCGGTTGAGAACGAGGATTTCATTCCGCGCAGGGCGGTGTTTTTGCGCTCCTGCCATTGGGTGCTGATTTGAGCGGGGAGCATTTGGCGGAGTTCGCGCCCGTAGTTGCTCACGTTGGTCAGCGTGTCCTCGTCCCATTGCAGTTCCGGGCTGAATTGCTTTTGCAACAGGTGGTGCAGATACCAACTTTCAAACGCTGCTTGCCAATTTTGGGGCTTGACTTTGCAGAGTGTGCGGACGGTTTTTTGCGCGGCGGGCGCGAGCGCAAGCCAGTGTTTTTGCCAAATACAGAAATCGTCGAAGTCGCGGAGGTAAAACTGCGTGTCTTCCAAACGCGCAATCACCTCTTCCAAAAATTCTTGGCGCTTTGGCACCGTCAGCATCTCGTGCTTGAGCGCGTCCTGGTACAGCCCGGAAGCATTGAACTCTTCCAAAAACGAGTCAAGTGCGGTTTCGAGGTCGCGGATTTGCTCTTTGAAATCGAGTTCCGGGTGGATGCTTTTGGCGTTGAGCCGCCGCACGTCTTCGCGCACGATGGCCGGCACGCGCCGCCGCCACATTTTGAGCGCAGCGTCAAAATCCTTTGTCAGCGCGGTGATTTTCGTGATGTTCCGATTGTCAAAATGCGCCGGGAAATCAAACTCGAAATATCGGCGCAAGGAATACGCCTTCCGCATCTCGTCAAAAATGCTGCCGATGCGCTCCTTGGCCGCCACCATTTCCTTGTACTTGTCGGAGAACACGCCGTAGAGTTTTTCCGCGCTGGAAATCGGCTTTTCAAAATCTGGCCCAAACCGGATCACGCCGTCTTCGAGGCTGTTCTGGATGCGCTTGATGTAGAGCGCGAGCTCGTTGTAGTATTGCTCAAAATGGTCGTGCAGCCCCTCGTCGTAGTCATTCGTTTTGCCAATGTAGCGGTGGTGTAGCGCGGTAGCCTTGGCGAGCAGCGAGCGCACTTGGTTTTGTGTCCATGCGCGGCCTTTCTCTTTGTCGTGGTCGTTGAAAACGTTGTGGTTCAGTCGGTTGAGCGGGTGGTGCAAAGTGGGGAAACGACGGAACAGCGGCTCGGAAGCGTAGATGGCCGCCACTATTTCTTCGTATTCTTTCAGGTTGAACGCAAAATCAGAGGGGTTGAGTTGGCTGAGCAAAAGGTCTTTGCCCTCCGTGCGGTTGGCGCGCAGGAAGCGGCCCACGGTATCCGTGAAACTCATCTCGCCAAAGAACGGCTGGTGAATGTCCATCCAAGCCTTGTCTAATTTCCCTTGTTCGCGCTGGGTTTTGTTCAGCACGGTTTTGAAAAGTTCGGGGTTGTAAGTGGCCTTGTTTTTTGAGTCGGCGCTCATGCGGAGCATATCGTCGAGCATCAGTTTGTCGCCCTCGAGGTCGCGCACCACGAACGAGAGCTCGCCCACCCCTTTTTCCAGCAAAAACTTTTGCGCCCGGCGCAGCGCGTTGATGCTTTTGGACACCACGAGGCATTTTTTCCCATTGGAAAGCGCGTTCATGGCGATGGCCGAAATGAGATACGTTTTGCCCGAACCCGAGGAGCCTTCCACCACTGTGAGCGCGTTGCGCTGCACCGCGCCCAAGACGGAGCGCTGCGAAGGGTCGAGCGGGAGGAGGGTAAAACTGTGCGCCCAGCTGGCCGAATCGGCGGGCAAATCAGGCGCAACGGCAGGCGGCTGTGTCACCTGTGTGCGCGGCAAGGAGGGGAAAATGCCCGCCACTGCCGACCACAAAAGCCGCCCAGAACTGCGTTCGCCCTCCCAACGCTCAAAGGGCTGGATGCTCAATGGCAGGCCGTCTTCCGTGAGGCCGAGGCGTTGGCGGATGGATTCGCAGAGTTCGGCAAACGCATTGGTGTTCAGGCGCTTGTTGTCAATGGCCTGCTGTGCTTTTTTTGAAAAATCGGAATTGTACAGCGCGTCGAGCAGGTGGAAAAACGGGTAGTTGGGCTGGAGAGAATGCGTGTCGTTGCGCTGCACTTGCCAATTGTCGGCGTGCTGCTGGCTGGGCTCCAAGGAGATTTGCCACACGAACAAGGGCGCGCACACTTCTTGCCCACTCATTCTGGCGATGACGAATGGGTAGCCGATGCCCAAGTTTTTGGTGCCAAAAACTTTTTCGCGGTTGCGGGCTTCGAAATAGAAATGGTTGAGCCAGTCGCCCGCCGGGTGGTTGGCCTGGATAGGCAGGTCGAGCGGGCGGTTGTCGAGCAGTTCGTGGATGACCCGAATGGCGAGGTCGTCGCTCAGGGCGCAAAGGTCGGCGCGCATGGGCGGGGCGGGCTGGGCATTGAGCCATTCGAGGGCTGCGCCGGAGTAGGCGGCGGAAGTAACGGAGGAAGCGGGTGCGGGGATTGTTGTTTCAGGCATAGGAAATGGTCGGTGAGTGCGCAAAAGAACACATTTTGTTCAAAATCGGCAGGGTTTACTTTTTCAGGAACGAACTTTCCGAAAGTTTCAAACTTTCAGAAAGTTGCATTCGTACATTCGCCTTGCAATGTTTCAATCTTACCATTCATAATTTTTAGCCACACCATGGAAAAAAGAACATTTCTCAAAACCGGCCTTTTCCTCGGAATCGCTGCCGCTGGCTCTTCCTTTTTGGAGGCCTGCAAATCGGCTGGCAAAACGGTTGCTGCTGCGCCCTCCCTCCCTGCTCCCAAATTGCGCCGCGCTGGCCCATTCACCCTGCCTGCGTTGGGCTACGATGTGGCGGCACTGGAGCCGCACATTGACAAAATGACCATGGAAATCCATCACGGGAAACACCACAACGCTTATGTGACCAACCTGAACGATGCGGTGAAAGACACGGTGTACGCCGATTACGAACTCGAAGACATCGTGGCTCGAATCAGCACTTCGGATGCCGACAAGAAGATTCGGAACAATGCGGGCGGCCACTGGAACCACACATTTTTCTGGCAAACCATCGCCCCCGGTGGCGGCCAAGCGGCTACGGGCAATCTTTCCAAAGCCTTGCTTGCGGACTTCGGCACGATTGACAATTTCAAGGAGCAATTCACCAATGCCGCCAAAGGGGTTTTTGGCTCCGGCTGGGCTTGGCTTTGTGTCGGGAAGGACAAAAAATTGTTCGTCAGCAGCACACCCAATCAGGACAACCCGATGATGCTCAACGCGGCAAAACAAATCGGCACGCCCATCCTCGGCCTCGACGTGTGGGAACACGCCTACTACCTGAAGTATCAGAACAAGCGGCCCGACTACATCAAGGTTTTCCTCAGCAGCCTCATCAATTGGAAAGTGGTGACGGAGCGGTACGACAGGGCGGTGGGTTGAGGGCGTTGAGGTGTTGAGGATGTTGAGTGCAAAATCTCAACGCCCTCAACATCCTCAACCTTTATTCGCCTTCCAAATCCCCCAAGCAATGAGGCCGCCAAACATCCCCAGCCCCACAAAAAGAGCGGGCAAACTGATGCGGTCTTTGAAAACAGCGAGGAAAACAATGCCCGCGAGCGCGATGGTGGGCACTTCGTTGAGCGCGCGAAAATAAAGGTGCGAGTGCGGCGAAGTGCCCGCCTCCAAATGGCGGATGTGGCTTTGGAGCCAGTGCGTGTAGCCGGTGAGGAGCAGGAGGAAAGCGAGTTTGAGTTGCATCCAGCCTTGCTCAAGCCACACGGGTTGAATACAAAGCATCATCACCCCAAACGACCAAGTGATGACGACCGCCGGGCGCAAGATGATTTTGTAGGCCTTCCATTCCATCTCCCCGAACTGTCGCGCTAAGATTTCCCGCTCGGGCAATTCCTTTTCGTTTGCCACGGCATGATAGACCATGATGCGCACGAGGTAAAACATCCCGGCCATCCAAGAGGCCATGCCGATGAGGTGTAGGGCTTTGGCGGTGCTGTACCAATAATTTGCGGTATCCATTGTTGTTGATTTCTAATTTGCCCCCCCTCTGCCCACCACCCGCTTCAGCCCCACCTCTTTCACGGGCTGCAACACCAACGGCGCTTGTTCCACCTCCACAGAATCGGAGTCGAGGCCAAACCAGTTTTGGGGCGACGACACCCAGCCTTTCACCGTGAGATAAATGGAAAGGATAAGTTGCTCGGCCCAGGGCAGGTCGTTTTCGTTGCTCAAAAATTCCTGAATCAGCACAAAGCGGAAATCGCCCGTAGGGTATTTGCTCGCGGTGGAATGGTAGCGCGAGTAGATGGTGAGTTCTTCGTTCTCCACGAGTTCTTGCACCACTTTGTGCATGAACACATTCATGCGCTGCTGCACCCGGAAGCCGAGGCGGAAGTTTACTTTGTACACATCGTCGGGGGCAATGGTGTTCACCTCATATTCCATCGTGTACGGTTCGTCGGTCGTTTGAATGTGCACAAACCAGTACACGTCGGCCCGCTTGGGCTGCGTCTGCAAAATGGAGTACAGCACTTTTTCTTCCACTTTTTTGGGGCTTTTCGCAGCGGTCAGGAACACCAAGTTGGTAGCGTATTTTGGCACATCCTCATCATTGCTCAGTTTGATGAGTTGATCGAGGTAATCTTTGATTTTCATTTCATCCGAATAGCGTTGGCGGATGCGCCGGGCCGTCACCCACAAGTACATGGTGCCAAAAAGCAAGGTTGCCATGATGACCGTGACGTAGCCGCCTTCCAGGAATTTGGACGCATTGGCGACGAGGAACAGCCCCTCCAAAAGGAGATAAAAAAAGAGCATGGCCCAAATCCAGCCCGCGCCAATGCGCCTAACCACCAGCCAATTGGAAAGCAAAATAGTGGTGCAGAGCATCGCCAGCACAATCGCAAGACCGTAGGCGTGTTCCATGTGCGAGCTTCTTTGGAAAAACAAAACCACGCCAACACAGCCCAACCAAAGAAAGGTGTTGACCGCCGGGATGTAAATCTGCCCCTTCATGTTCGAGGGGAATTTCACCGTCATCTTGGGCAAGAAACCGAGCCGGATGGCTTCCGATGCAAGCGTGAAAGAACCAGAGATCAGGGCTTGGCTCGCAATGATGGCCGCAAACGTGGCGATGACAATGCCCGGCCACAAAAACCAATCGGGCATCATGCCATAAAAAGGGTTTTCCGCCAAAGCTGCCCCCTCGTGGTGGAGCAGCCAAGCCGCTTGGCCGAGGTAATTGAGCACAAGGCAGATTTTGACAAAAATCCAGCTGACCTGAATGTTCTGTCTGCCGCAATGGCCCAGGTCTGCGTAGAGCGCTTCCGCGCCCGTGGTGCAAAGGAATACAGCCCCCAAAATGAAAACCCCCTTTGGGTGCGACATCAAAAGTTGGATTCCGTAATGCGGGCTGAGCGCTTGCAAGACCTCTAGGTCGTGGCTGATATTCATCAGGCCCAGCACGGCCAACACCGTGAACCACAGGAACATGATGGGCCCAAAACCCCTCCCCACCGCCGCCGTGCCGAAGCGCTGCGCAAAGAAAAGCAGCGAAATAATGGCAATGGCGATGCCCACTGTGGGGATGCCGGGGTATTTGGACTCAAGCCCCTCAATGGCCGAGCAGACCGAAATGGGAGGGGTGATCATGCCGTCGGAAAGCATGGCCGCGCCGCCCAGCAGTGCGGGGAACAGCAGCCAGCGTTGGCGGCGCCGCACCAAAGTGTAAAGGGAAAAAATGCCGCCTTCGCCCTTGTTGTCCGCTCGGAGCGTGAGCAGCACATACTTGACGGTCGTCTGCAACGTCAGCGTCCAGAACACAAGGGAAACACCGCCCAGCACAGTCAGCCGATCAATGATTGCGCCCTCGCCCACGATGGCCTTCATCACATAGAGCGGCGAGGTGCCGATGTCGCCAAAAATAATCCCGAGGGTGATGAGAAGCCCCGCCTTGCTGAGCGCGTGGTGTCCTTGGCTGCTGTGTGTGCCCATGATTTTGTATTTTGAAAGTCGGGGGCAAACGTACGGCAATGGTTTGGAGGTTCAAAGGTTTCGCAAGCGTACCCTAACAACTCGGCGAGGCTTTGCTGTACTTTTGCCGCCCTTCACATGATGAACCTCGTATTTGACATTGGCAACACGCGCCGCAAGACCGGGCTTTTCAACGAAAACCGATTGGTGGAGACCAAGGTGGTAACGAACTGGCCGACGGCCGATGTGCTGGAATACTGCAACCAAGCCGGGGTGCGCCGCGTCATCCTTTCTTCGGTGGCTGCGCCAGACGAATCGCTGAACGAAACGCTGGCTCAATATTTTGACTTTCTGGAATTTACGCACCAAACAACCCTTCCTTTCAAAAACCGATATGCCACTCCGCAAACTTTGGGAAGAGACCGGCTGGCAGCGGTGGCAGGAGCGCAAGCGTTGATGCCCCGTCAGAATTGCTTGGTGGTGGATTGCGGCACGTGCATCAAATACGATATGCTGACTAATGCGGGCGAATACTTGGGCGGAAACATCTCTCCTGGAGCGCAGATGCGGGCCAGGGCGATGCGCGAGTTTACTGCCCGGCTTCCGGAAGTGGAGATGCAGATGCCCCCCAACTTTATCGGGCACAGCACCGAAACGGCTTTGCAAAACGGCGCGTTCCGAGGGGCAGCACTTGAAATAGATGGCTTCGTGGAGCTCTTTCATAAAAGGTTCACGCCCCTGAAATTGCTCCTGACGGGCGGCGACGCGGCTTTTTTTCAGCCGTTCTTGAATGTTGCAAATCTGAAAATTGAACCCCATTTGACCTTGTACGGCCTGAACAATATTTTGATTTTCAATAACCATTGACTTTTGACCATTGACTTTTGACCGTTGACTTTTGACCACATTGACCATTGACCTCAGAGTGTCTTATCTGAAAGTCAATGGTTAATGGTCAATGTGGTCAACGGTCAAAAGTCAACGGTCGTCAATCAACACATTACTACTCGAATGAGATTCCCTTTCCTAATGCTGCTCCTTTTTGCCAGCACCTCTATTTGGGCGCAGCCCAAGTTCAATTCGCCCTATTCGCGCTACGGCGTTGGCGACATTGTCAGTCCTTATTTCGCCAACCAAGCAGGCTGGGGGGGGCAGACGGCGGCGTTCCACGACCCTTTCCACCTGAACATCGCCAACCCCGCTTCGTTCGGCTACCTGCGCTCCACCGCACTCGAAACCGGCATTTACACCAAGTACAGTCAGTACAAATCGGCCACCGCCTCGCAAGAAGAATGGAGCGGCAACCTTTCTCACCTCGCCCTCGGCTTCACGCTCAAAAGCCCCATCAACGAGGTGCTCGACAAGGAAAAGTCACCTTGGAACTATGCCATGGGCATCGCCCTCACGCCCTATTCCCGCGTGGGCTACAACATTGAGACCCGCGAAATCCTGCCCGGCGTGGAGGATGTCCAGAACAATTTTCAGGGAAGCGGCGGGCTTTACCGCATCGGCTGGACGGGCGCGGCCAAATACAAGAGCACGGCTTACGGCGTCAACCTTGGATGGCTTTTTGGCAAAACGGTGTATGAAACCAACACCTTGTTCTACGACACCGCAAGCCAAAAACTCCCCACTTTTCAAAACAACATCCGCCAGGACGTGGCTGCCAACGGCTTTGTGTGGAACCTCGGGGTGCAGCACGATTTTGTGCTGCAAACCGCCGAAAGCGACAAAGACGTGCCTACGCGCTGGGTCACCGTGGGGCTGACGGGCGAGGGAACGCACAAACTCCGGGTCTTTGAAGACCGCTATCACATCCGCAGCCGAGGCCAATCTGCCAATGGCGGCTACTCCGATGCCGACACGCTGAGCGCCCTGACGAACCAACGCCGAACGCTGACGCTCCCGGCTACTTTTACGGTGGGGGTTCAATACGTGAAGGCGAACAAACTCAAACTCGGCGCACAGATCGGAATAGAAAACTGGTCGGGCTACGAGAATGAGGCGCGGCCCGAAAACCTGCGCAACACGTTTTCTTTTTCAGGCGGCGTGGAGCATATCCCCAACTACAGTTCGTACAACAAGTTTTTGAAACGGGTGCGCTACCGTGCGGGAGGATATTTCCGCCAGGACCCGCGCTCGGTGGGCGGTCAAGACCTGAACGACATCGGCCTGACGCTGGGCGTGGGGCTGCCCGTCATCTTGCCGCGCCAGCAGACTTCGTTTGTCAACCTCGCGCTGGAAATCGGCAAATTCGGCACCGACTCGCCGCTCGAAGAAACCTACTTCCGCTTCACGGCGGGCTTTACGCTGAACGACAACACTTGGTTTTTCAAGCGCAGATTTGAGTGAGCGCAGAACTTCCCGAAAGTTTTGAACTTTCGGGAAGTTGCTTGGTTTTGAAACGGCTACGAAGATGCTCATGACGAAAGATTTATCCCTCCTCCTGCACGACCCCAACCTCAGCCGCGACCACCAAGCGATTGCCCAAAAAATTGTTGACAATCAACGCATCTCGTTTGACGAGGGCGTTTTTTTGTTTGAACACGGCGAACTCGCTTTCGTCGGCGCATTGGCGAATTTTGTGCGCGAGCGCAAGAATGGCGACCGCACTTTTTTCAACCGAAACTTCCACATCGAGCCGACCAACTTGTGCGTGTACGACTGCAAGTTCTGCTCCTACTCGCGGCTCGTAAAGCAGCGCAGCGATGCCGATGCTTGGGCGTTCACGATGGACGATATGCTCAACATCGTGTACAAATACGATGGCCAGCCCGTGACGGAAGTACACATCGTGGGCGGCGTTTTGCCGCAGTACGACTTGGCGTTTTACCTCGATTTTTTCAAAAAAATAAAACTGCACCGCCCCGGGCTTCATGTGAAAGCGCTCACGCCGGTGGAGTACCACTACATTTTCAAGAAGGCGAAAATCAGTTACGAAGAGGGGATGAAGCTGATGAAAGAGGCCGGGCTGGACAGTATGCCGGGCGGCGGCGCGGAGATTTTCCA
>JBJXFT010000149.1:0-9507 GCA_046155725.1 Saprospiraceae bacterium | reverse complement strand
ATGCTTCGTCCATTTCAACGGCCTGGATTTTACGGCCATTCAGGGCGGCCATCACGCTGTCTGCCCGGTGCAAGTATTGCGCGGACAAATCCAAGAGGCCGTATCCCACATAGCGTTCGTATTGGGCGCGGGCAGAATCGCCGGGCGGGAGTTCGGCACGGGTGAGCGTCGTGAGCGAGTCTACAAAGCGTATGTCACTGGGAGTCCATTCACTTAAAAATATCTGGAGGTTGCCCCATGGCATCATGGGCGTTTTCCCCAGCGAATCACAAGCCAAACGCTCGCGGTACAGCGCACGGTCGGCAGCCGTGACGAGGCAGAGTTTTTGGCCTCTCCAAACCACGGGCTCGCCTTTGCAGCCGTCGGGAAGCGCAGGCTGCCACCACGCAGCCGCGCCCAAGGCAAGGAACCAGCAGCCCGCAGCGATGGCCGCTTCTTTTGCCCATTTGCGCCAGCCGAGGCCGGGCTTTCCCGCATTGTGCAGGTAGCGGCGGAAGGAATCTGGCACCAGGTTGTCCAGCGGGTTTTGTGGTCGGTCGAGGTATTTGACCACCGTGAAATCGGGCTTGATGCCCCGCCGGAGCATGTCTTCGAGTTTGGCGGCCAGTTCGGCGCGGCGGGCGGGGTCGGCGGTGCTGCGCCATTCCAGCAAGGCGAGGTTCATGTCGAAGCCCGGCCAAGCCGCGCTGTTTTTGGGGGGCGGGTTTTGCGCCAGCAGCCCTTGCACGGCGGCTTGCAGTCGGCGCAGCAGGGGCTTGTCGGTGGCTTCGAGCCATTCGAGCAGGGCCTGGCGGTCGTGGCGGGGTATTTCGCCTTCCAAAAACCATTCGAGGCGGAAGAGGGATTGGAGTTCTGAAAATTGGATGGCCGTGTCTGTACCGGCGGCTTTAGCCGCAGGATTTGTACCGGCGGCTTTATCTGCCGGATTTGTACCGGCGGCTTTAGCCGACTGCGCGTTTCCTGCGGCTAAAGCCGCCGGTACATTGCTGTGCAGCCAACGCCCCAGCCAAAGCGTGAGGTCGTAGTGTATGGTCGGCCAGATAGCGCAAGCGGCGAGCCAGCGCAGTTCGGCTTCGCCAAAATGTGCGCGGAGCGTGGGGAGGAGCGCGCCGCCCAACTGCACTGGCTCGGAGGGCGCAACGGGCAGGCCGGGCGCGGGGCGGAGCGGCACCAGCCCTGGCGTGACTTCTTCATCAAGGTCGGCGATGTAGGCCAGGCTGTCGAGTTGCGCAGGCAGCACGGTGAAGCGCTCGGCCAAGCGGCGTTCGGGCTGCCCCCATTCGTTGATCGGCGTAGGGCTGAGCAGCGAGCGGTAGCGCCAGCCCTCGAACACCTGCGCCGAGCCGAGCAGTTGGCCGTTGTTGCCCACAAGGCGGTGGCCGGTGCTGAACAGCAGGAGCCGGGCGTTGGGGTGATTGTACAGCAGTTCGCGGATGCCGATGCCGGCGGGGTGCTGCTCGTTCCAGCACAGGCGCGGGTCGCCGTCGAAGAAATAGGCATCGAGCAGCACTTCCTGCTTTTGGAAAGCCTCGGCAATCTGGTCAAAAAGCGCGGCGCGGTGATCGTTGATGTCGCGGCGGTCGAGCAGGAGGAGGTATTCGGGCGGGCGCGAAAGTTGTTGGTAGCGGAATTCCGGCAGGCCCCCTTTTTGGATGCTGGCGCGGATGGTGCCGGGCATATCGAGCCGCCAGGCATCTTCGCCTTCGCGGCGGCGGAGGCGGTTGGCGAGCGAGAAAAAGGTGTCGCCAAAGTCCACGGCATCGTCGGGGTTTTCGACGCGGATGTTCCAGACGTAGGGCGGCTGGTCGCGGCGTTCGCGCTCGGCCACGAGGGGCGGCTTGCGGCGGCGTTCGCGTTGGTACACCCATGCAGCGAGCAAGAGGGCGAGGAGCAAAAGCCCGCCAATTTTTAAGGGCCACTGCCAATCGGCGAGCCAGCGTTGCAGGGGCGTGGCTTCGCCTTGGGCGGTGAGTTCCAGCAGCAGGGAATCGCGCTGGGCTTGGGCGAATTTGGAGGAAGTTGCTTCGGCTTTTCCGCTGACGATTTGGGAATCTTTTTCGGTGTCCTGTTTTTCCGTGGCTTTGCCGCGCTGTTCGAAGCGGACGGGCAGCGTCCAATGGAAAAAGTTGTTTTTTGAAAACGGCGTGGCGCGTTCTTTCAAATAGAAAATGTGAATCGTGTCGGTGCCAAGGCTGTCTTTGCCATGCACTTCTATTCGTGCGGAATCGCGCAAGAAATAGGTGGCGAAAGGGGTGGAGATGGAATCGGGCAGGGGCTTTGCGTTGAAAAAAGCAGTGCTGTCAGAAAAATTCGAGGCGTAGTAGGGCAGGGCTTTGCTCTGCACCACCGAATCGGGAACGATAAGCGTCCGATTTGCTGCGCCTACTGCGACGGCATCGGAACGATAGGCAGTAGAATTGTCGAAAGACAAAGCAGCCCAAGTCGCTGACAATACAAGCAAAAGAACGACGACACCCCAAACCAACCAGCGCAGCCAAGGGCGGCGCGGCGGCGGCTTCACAGGCTTAACAACTTCGCCCGTTCTTCCTTTCATTGGCGCTTCGACTTTTATTTCCGGCACTGAAAAATCAAACTCCGCCTGCCGTTTCTGCACCGCCGACCACGCGGTGTCAAACAATTGGGCAAAACGCTTTTGCCCCTCCGGGTCGGTGGCTGTGATGGCGCAGAGCGCGTCGCGGAGATATTCGGGCTTAGCGCCGGGGGGCAGTTTTTCGAGCAGCAGCCGTTGGCGCAAATGCCAGTCCACGCCCATGGGGAACCCTTCCTGCACGAGGGCGGGGATGAGTTCGGCCAGAAGGTGTGGGAGGAGGTTTTGCACCACGGAGCTTGTTTTTTAAAACACTAAGGCTAAGAGGGGTTTTTTAAAAACACTAAGGGACTAAGAGGCACTAAGGCTAAGAGGGGTTTTTGAGGTGTAACACTTAGTGTTCCTTAGTCCCTTAGTGTTTTTTTAAAATCAGTACACCAGTTTGCGCAGTGCTTCGTGGTCTACTTTGGTTTTGGCCAGCACGGCGTAGGAAATCAGCAGGTTTTGTTTTTCGGTCCTGTCGAGGCTTTCGAAGTCGTCCAAGGTCTTGGGCAGTTTTTGGACGGGGAAGGGCATTTTGTGGAGCAGTTCGGCCCAGAAGATGAGTTCGGCGGTAGCGGGCTTTTTGTTGAGTTTCACGTTTTTTTCGTCGCGCAGCAGGTTGAAATGCTTCACGATGGTTTGGAGCTCCTCGTCGCTGTGGCCCGTGGCATCTGCACTGGGGCGGGGGGCTTTTTTCTCCAGGATTTTGAAGAGTTCTTCGGAGCCGGGGAAGACGATGTTGTAGTACACGACCCTGCGGAGGAAGGCTTCGGGCAGCAACTTTTCGGAGTTGGAAGTGAGCACGATGAGCGGGCGCAGGTGGGCGGCCAGCGGCTCGCCATCGGCGGGGTACTGCTTGCCGACTTCTGGCACGTCGAAGCGGAGTTTTTCGAGCGCGGCAAGGATGTCGTTGGGCAAATCGCGGGGGGCTTTGTCAATCTCGTCGAGCAGCACCACGCGGGGCGTTCCGGCGCGGATGGCTTCGCCGAGGCCTTGGTAATGGATAAACCGCGCCTCCACTTCCTCCGGCGTGAGCATCATGTCCTGCGTTTGGCTGTGCTGAAAATGCCCCAGCGCATCGTAGCGGTAGAAAAGGTCTTTGGCCTGCGAGCTGGTCTGGGCATTGAAGGTGAGGAGTTTGCCCAATCCAAAAAACCAGGCCAGGTGCCGCGCCAGTTCGGTTTTGCCCGTGCCGGGTTCGCCCGTGAGGAGCAGGGGCTGGTTGAGGCTGATGGCGACGTTCACCGCGTTCATCAGCCCTTCGGAAGGGATGTAGAGCGCGGGGTCGTTGGTCTTTTCGTTGGCGCTGCGCAGTGGCAGGGTTTTGGGGCCGTTGCGGTCGAAGATTTTGAACATAAGAATGAATGTGGTCAATGTGATAATGTGGGCAATGTGATAATGTGGGCAATGTGGGGATTTGGCAAATCGAACCAATCGGCCTAATCGAACCAATCGAATCAATTCCCTCACATTTCTGCTTGCACTTTTTCGCGGGCTTTTTGGATGGCGATGCGGTGCAGCATTTCCTGCATTGTCTCTATGTCTTTCATATCGTAGTCGCTGCCGTCGCGGTAGCGTTCGGCGGCGGTGGTTTTTACGGTTTCTCCAAACTGCACGAGCACGGCTTCGGTTTGGTCCGAATATCCTCCGTGCGACATTCGGTGCATCCACTTTCTGGCTTCCTCTACCGGCACCACGGGCAGTGCGCTGATGGGGGTGACGCAGTCGGGAAATTTTTCGGCGAATGCCTGCAATTGGTCAAGTTTGGCGGCCTGTGCGGGCGTGAATTTTTCGGCCAAATGTTGGTTGTCAAAATAGACAGCCAAGAAAAACTGGATTTTTTGCTCTCTGTCGATGGCCATTTTTTGCAGCCACAGCAGGATGCCTTCCAAATATTTGGGCAAAAAAGCAGTCCAGTTGCTCTCGTGGATGCCAAAGCAAAAAGCAGCCTGTTGGTACACCACTTTGCCTTGAGCAAAGTCAGAGAAGTATCGGGAAAAATCAATCTTGAACTGGTCGAGCGATTCGGCGGCATCGCCTTCCACCGGCAAGGCGGGTATGAGCGGCCTGCGGCCTTCGCGCTCCCGGAAGTAAAAATTGGTGTCGGGGGTGGCGCCGTTGCGGTCGAATTCTTCCAGCACGAGGCGCTCTGCAAAACTGGGCGGCATCTGCAAAGGGCAGGCCGTGACGACACAAAAATGGAGCGGGATGTTGGCTTTGGGCGGAGCGGGGTTTTCGTCGGGCGGGTTGAGGGCCTCGCGGAAAACCTTGCGGGCATCGCTGCGGTCGCAGTTCACCATCGAAAGCGGCTGCGTGGCGCGGTCGAAGTCAAGTTCCAGCGTTTTTAATTTTAGGAAAAGCGGGTCGAATTCTTCGGGCGGGCGCAGGTCGGCGGTTTGCAGTTCGTCAATAAAAATCAGAACGCCCTGTCTGGTGCGGTTCGTCACCTTGTTGAACTCGCCCTCATACTCAATGGTCTGGTGCTGATAAAATGACCGCTTGGCATTGCTGTACACGCTTTTCATTTGCGCGTAGGTGTTGTAAGCCGGGCGGCTTATCAGCAGCACCTCCTTCAAGCGGTCGAACAACAGTTCCATCTCGTCATTGGCGAGATGCTGTTTCAGGCGCTTTTGGATGTCGGGCAGATCAAGGGCGGGCATCTGGAAAAATTTGAGTAGGAGGCTGCAAACGTACAGTTTTTGACGAATGTGCAGGCATTATGCCCCACCTGAAACGTTCGCATACTCAAGCCGCCGTATTCCACCGATTCGTACACTGCCTTTACACCTTACACAAATGGGCTACCGTTGACCATTCGACAATCATTGCGCAGCACTTTTTTGGCCGATTATGCTCGCCGCTTTTGCCCGCACAACTTCATGTGGCACGGTTTGCCCTGTAGCGACCTGTGCCCGACCAATCTCGATTTTTTCTTTCTCTGCCTCTGAAATCAAGTCCCACCAATCGCCGCCTTCTTCGCGGAGCGCAGCAAACAGGGCGGCTATTTCTTTCAAAATCAAGTGGTCATTGGTGTCGTCCACCATGCGGTGCAGATCGTTTTTTAATTCAGCGGTTGCCATTTTGAAAAATTTTCAACAAAAGTAAATAGGATTGAGTGCTTGTTCAAACCTAATTCCCCACCTGAAAAGTCCGCATGCTCAGCCCACCATATTCGACCGACTCGTACACCTGCCGGACTTCCTCCTTGCCGTCGGCCAAGCCGAGCGTGTAGAGCATCGGGATGTAGTGGTCCGTAGTTGGCACGGCGAGTTTACCGGCAGGGCCAATTTGTTCGTAGTTCGCCAGCGCGGCGTAGTCGCCCGAAGCGATTTTCCCTTTCACCCAGTTGTCGAATTCCGTTGCCCAATCGTAGGGTGCAGCGTCGCCCGTTTGGAGTTTGGGCATGCTCATGCGCAGGTTGTGGACAATGTTTCCAGAGCCGATCACGAGCACGCCTTTTTCGCGCAGCGAACGCAATTGTGCAGCCAGATCAAGGTGGTACTGCATGGGTTGATAGAAGTCAATGCTCATCTGGAACACCGGGATATTCGCCTCCGGGAACAGGTGGACGAGTATCGTCCAGGCCCCGTGGTCGAGGCCCCATTCGTTGGTTTCGTGCAGCAAGTGGCTGAGCAAGGCGGCCTCTTTGGCTTTTGTGGGAGAGCCGGGCGCGGGGTATTGCATATCGAACAACTCTTGCGGGAAGCCGCCAAAATCGTGGATGGTCTTGGGCTTTTCGCTCACGTTCACAAAACTGCCCCGCGTGAGCCAGTGCGCCGACACGACCAAAATGGCCGAAGGGATTTTCCCTTCTTTTTTGAATTCCGCGCCGAGCGCGCGCAGGCTTTGGGTGAACGGGTTGTCTTCCAGCGCGTTCATCGGGCTGCCGTGGCCGACGAAGATCACGGGCATTTTTTCGGAGTTGGGGGCTTGGCCCACGAGTCGAGGGAAATCCTGGAGTTTCATGTTGCAGGTGGCTAATGGCAACATCGCCATCGTTTTGAGAAAGTCTTTTCTGTTCATTTTTGTAAGACCGGTTTTGATGTCGCGGAGTTAGGTGTTGGAACAACAACAGGGAAAAAGGGTTTTATCACTCGTCTTCTTTGCGCCAGATCTCGTGGATATTGAGCGATAGCGCCAAGTTCCAGGCATAACTGTTAAACTGAAAATCTGCTTCCAATTTGTCTCGCCGAGAATGCAGCGATACCTTGTTGAAAGTCAGAGAACCCTCGTTGAAATAACAACCGATGGAAAAGCCTGTTTCCCAAAATTTGAACCTGCCCTTTGCTTCTATATTTCTAACGGACGCCAATTCCATCGGGTCAATCAGGTAATCAATGTCGCCTTGAATGTAGTTCAGAAAAACGCGCCGCATCCCCACGCCAACTCGAAACCACTTGAGCCGAAAGCCCACACTGGGTTGCACAAACCATCGGCGAAACTCAAGGCGAGCGGATAGCGAACCCGGTAGCGTAATGCCTCGGTCGAGGTGTTCGTAGGAGTTTTCCACCCATCCACTTCCATATCCGCCGAACAAACTCAAAGTAAACGGGTAGTGAGGCCAATAGCCCCCGATTCCGCCCTCCGTCAAGCGCCCGCGCCCCCACTCCGCATCGTGCGAAGAATCTCCATTCTGATTTCGCGGAATTTTCACATGGTTGAACATTACCCCAGTGTATTTTAGCGGACTATAAATGGCTTGTACTTCCATGCCCCTTATTTCGCCACCGCGATACCTGCCAATGCTGATGCTCGCGTCGTGCTGCTTTTGCAGGATTGGGATATTGAGGTTGTTGGGCGAATAGTAATAGTGCGTGCAGCCCGAAAGCAGCAGGGCGGCGGCGGCAAAAGGCAACATTCTTTTCATGTTCAAAGGATTTGAATCTGGAGGCAAATCTCTCTTCTTTCTGATTCCAGTGCAATGCTCAGGCACTGCCAAAGATCGATTTTTTTGATTTCAAGTGAGGGTGTGTATTTTCTCAAACGTTAAAACCCCATTCCCTACGACATTTGTCGTAAAATAATTTTGCACTTACGACACTTGTCGTACACCTTTGCCGTTGTAATCAAAATCGCTAACAATCCCCCAATCGAACCAATCGAACCAATCGTATCAATCGTATCAATCGAAAATGACCTACCAACCATCGCAGGCCGAGCTCGAAATCCTCCAAGTCCTCTGGGAAATAGAGCCTGCCACCGTCCGCGCCATCCACGAGCGCATCGCAGCCGCCGGCAAAGAAGTGGGCTACACCACCGTGCTCAAGCAAGTGCAGCGCCTCACCGAAAAAGGCGCGCTCGAAAAAGAAATCGTGGAAGGCTCGCACCTCTACCGCGCCACCGTGCACGAAGCCGATGTAAAACACCAGCTCGCAGGCCGGGTGATGCGCAGCGCATTCGGCGGTTCGGCCCTCCAGATGGTGATGCACGCGCTCGGCAACGAAAAAGCCAGCCCCGAAGAATTGCAGGAACTCAAAACTTGGCTCGACCAACAACTTTCTGAAAAATGAACCCACTCGCATCCCTCGCTCCTTTTGCCCAAGCATTTGGCTGGGCAGTCGTCCACTCCTTGTGGCAAATCGCCCTCATCTGGCTCGTTTTCAAATTGCTGGAATGGAGGCTCAGCCGTCGGCACCAAGCCGTTTACCTCCTCTCGTTGGCCGCCATGTTCGTTTCGGCCATTTGGGCTGCGGTCACTTTCGCTGGCGAGTTTGCACGGGCGACCCTCGCGGCACAAGAAATTTTTTTGACAGAAAACCTTCCCTCGCAAGCAGTTTTGAACCTCGAAAACACGGTGGGCAGTTTTGAAGCCGCCCTCTCCCCTACCCTCTTGGAAACTGCCCAAATCTGGCTCGAAACCCATTCTGCCCAAATCGGCTGGGCGTGGTTGGCGTGCGCCGCGCTACTGTGGTTGCGGCTCATCGGCGGCTGGTGGCTGGCGCAAAGGCTGCGCCACCGCAACGTGTCGCCCGCCGCCGAAGCATTCCAAAGCCTCTGCGACGGCTGGGCAAAACGCCTGCGCATCAACCCAAAAATCGAACTCCTCGAATCGCCCCACATCTCCGAGCCGCTCACGCTCGGATTTTGGAAACCCGTGGTGCTGTTCCCCGTGGGAATGCTCCTGCAACTTTCGCCTGCCCAAGTGGAAGCCTTGCTCGTGCATGAGTTGGCGCACGTCCGCCGCCACGACTACCTGCTGAACCTCTTTCAACTGGCGTTGGAAGTCTGCTTCTTTTACCACCCTTTGTTCTGGCTGCTCTCGCGGGAAGCGCGCTCCCGCCGCGAGTTTTGCTGCGACGAGGTGGTGATGCGGCACACGCCCGACCCAATCCTGTACGCCCGAACCCTGACCGACCTCCAACTCTCTTTTCTTCACCCTTCAACTCAATTCGTTATGAACGCTACTGGAAAAAGCCGTTTCACCGAACGCATCCTCCATATCGCCGGCATCTCGCCCAAACGCTCTGCCCGCCCGAACTTCCTCCTTGCCCTGTTGCTGCCCTTGGCCATCGGCCTTTCTTCTTGGTGGCCTTCGGCCAAAAACTTGCCCAGCGACGAGTCTTCAGTTTCCATGGAAATGCTCGCCACAGACTCGCTGCCGCCACAAAAAACGGCGCAGCCAAATCCGAAAATTGCCCGTCCGCGCGAAATGGCAAAACCCGCCCAGCCCAAGGACAAAGTGTTTTCTGACCACCCAGTTTTGGAAACAGAGCAGCCAACAGACCGGCCCAACACTGTGGCAATGGAAGCCGTAAAAATGAACGTGCTCTACATCGGCGTGGACAATCCATTGCGCGTGGCCGTATCGGGCGTGCCGGCCAATGAACTCCAAGTGCAGCTTATCGGCAAGGGCAGCATGACGGGCAGCGATGGAAACTACAACGTGCGCGTAGTAGAGCCAGGCGAGGTCACCGTGC
>JBJXFT010000147.1:0-12983 GCA_046155725.1 Saprospiraceae bacterium | reverse complement strand
GGCGGTGAAGGCGGGGTTTTAAAATTGCGGCAAATTGTTCCAACTACGCACGTGCGCTTCGGCGGTTTGATAATTTTGGTCGCCCCCATACACCAAATAGGTGTCGTTGGGACTGCTGCCCGAGAATTCATTGAACTGGTGCAGCCCTTTGAAAAAACTGCTTTGCATCACTTGGGACGATTTGATTTCGAGCGGGAAAAGTTTCCCGTTTCCTTCAACCAGCAAATCTACCTCGTGGCCCGATTGGTCGCGCCAGAAGTAAAAAGCGGGCCGAATGCCCCGGTTGAAATGGTCTTTCATCATCTCGACGATGACATAATTTTCAAACAAGGCACCGTAAGCAAAGTGGGTATGCAGGTTTTCGACCGAGCGAATGCCGAGGAGCGAACACGCCAGCCCTGTGTCGTAAAAATAGAGCTTCGGAGTTTTGACCAAGCGCTTGTTGAAGTTTTGAAAATAGGGCGGCAGGCTGAATACCTGAAAACTGGTTTTCAAAATAGACAGCCAGCGGGTCACGGTTTTTTGGTCAATTCCTGCCAGCGAGCCAACTTCTGTTTGATTGAACAACTGCCCAATGCGACCGGCGCAAAGCCGCAAAAAAAGTTGAAACACATCCAGATCGGCCACATTGACCAACTGCCTGACGTCACGTTCGACGTATGTCTGAATGTAGTTGGGATAAAAATCGGCTGGTTCTATTTGTTTGTCGTACAGCCGTGGAAAGAAGCCGTTGAAGAGGTACTCGTTTAAATTTTCTTTTTGAAAATCAGTGTGTTGGAGTTCATTCTGTGAAAATGGGAGCAGGTTGAAAACAGCAACCCGCCCCGCTAAGCTCTGCGTGATTTTTTCCATAAAAAGGAAATGCTGCGAGCCGGTCAAGATGAATTCTCCACTCAATTGATGCTCATCTGCCAACACCTGGATATGAGAAAAAATTTCTGGCACATACTGAGCTTCGTCAATCACGATGCCTCGTCGGCGGTGGTTCAGAAAATCCTTCGGCGAATGCGTGGCTGCGAAACGGGCATCCGGGTTTTCCAAATTGACGTAAGCATAGTCCGGGAATAACTGCTTCACCAAGGTTGTTTTGCCTGACTGCCGAGGCCCGGTCACGCTGATGACCGGGTATTTTGAAGCCAATTGGATGACTTTGTCTGAAAGATGGCGTTGAATCATGGGACGAAATTATTGAAATCCCGGAATTGAAAGCCGGATTTTCCGAAAAGATTTGAAATCCCGGAATCGAACGCCGGATTTTCCAGAGGAAGTAACTCATCCCCTAACTGATAAAAATGCTTCCAATGTTCAAAAAAATCGCTTGGGTGCTGGCCGGATTGTTCCTGCTCATCCAATTTGTCAGACCCGACCAGGCCAATCCACCAATTGATTCAGCAGTTGATTTTCAGAACGTTGCGACTCCGCCGACCGAAGTGCTTTCGATTTTGAGGAACGCCTGCTATGACTGCCACTCGTTCAAGAGCAAGTACCCGTGGTACGCTCAGGTAGCCCCTGCTTCGTGGTGGCTGGCGAGCCATATCGAGGAAGGGCGCGAGCACCTGAATTTCTCAGCATTTGGAAAACTGCCGCCCGGCGACCGTGCTGAGATATTGGGCGAAGCCGCCGAAGCCGTTCAGGAGGGCGAAATGCCCCTGCCGAGTTACACTTGGCTTGGGCTGCACCCGGAGGCCAATCTTTCCGCTGCCCAACGCAACGTGCTGGTGCAATGGCTGGAGGCGAATGGCGGCGAAGGCGGCGGCGAGGCTGGAGGGGAAGCCGGGAAAGGTGATGATGATGATTGATTCAACGCGCTCAAACCTCGTAGGTTTTTAAAGCCCAATTCGGCCTCTGCATAGCATCTCGAAGCGGCCATCAATGCGCTTCGAGATGCTATGCAAGGGTCACAGTTTTATTACTCGTGCCGTGCTTGCAGCGCTGCTGATTTTCAGGAAATAAACCCCTGAAGGGAGCGACGAGAGGTCCAGATGAAGGTTTGTCGCCTCGGGTTTCAAGTGTTCGATTTGCAAGACCCGGCCCAAAGCATCCAGAATCAAAAGTGTGCTTTCTGGTTGATTTTTAGAAAAAGACAAGGTAACTAAGCCTTCTGTGGGATTGGGCGAAAGCAGGATGTCGGGTTTACTCGCAGAAGGTTCCGCCGTCGGAGAGGCGCAGGGGAAACCCAGTGAGGTTAGTTCTCCCGACACAGTCGCGTAGCGGTCGTCTGCGAAAGTTTTAAGCCCTGGCACATGAGGGCCGATACCAGAAATGTTGAAATAGCCTGTTTCGAGGGTTTGATTGAACAGCATGGCGCTGAACATTTTGCGCCAATCTGCCGTCACCGCAGGGCCGAGTAGGTTTTTGAAAAAATCAATTCGTGCTTTCAGATAGTCCGGCTCGGCATAGGTGTTTTTCAGGTTGCAAAGGGCTTGCATGTACTGGCTTTTCAAGCTTGGGTTTTGAAAAACACGCTTTGAAAGACACGCTTGAAGCAAATAACTGCTCTGCACAGAATAGTCCGTTACCGTATGGTTGTTGGAATTCCACAGCCCGAACGAAGCGTTGAAATCCCAGGGGATGACTTGAAAACGCTGTTCGAGCGTGTCGTAGAAATACAGTTGGTTGCCCTGAAACTGGATGTACGAATCGAAGTTCATCAAGTAAACGTTTGTGGCCAAGTACGTTATCCAGTGGTCGAGGTGCAGGTAGGCACGGGTGGTATCGGGGAATTGAGCCAGGGTGCTTTGATTTGTTTTTTTCAGCATCTGGGCAAATCGCTTCCAGGTAAGGTCAGGGTCGCCGTTGTCTACGACGTAAGAAAAGGAGCCGAAAAATTCGTAATCGGACAGCGCATCGCCTTTGTAGCACAAGTCGGCAAATTCGAAGGATTCGACAACGCCGCCGTCTTTGTTGAAAAACCGGTTTCGATAAAGGTCGTCTTTGGCTTCGACCAGCGTGTACACACCCCAGTACACTTCGTTGATATAAACTTTGGCAAAAGCCGCTCGGAGTGCGTGGAGGCCCTGAGCGCCGCAGATATCGTAGGTTAGTTTTTCGCGGAGCATGGTCGGGTCTTCGAAGCTGTTGTGCAGCAAGAAACGACGCATTCCGTCGTATTTTTTGCCAGAGGCGAACTCGTTAAGTTTGATTTTTAAGGGCTTTTTGTTGTTGGGTGCCCCCCAAGAGATGTTGCCCTTCGTAGCTACGCCAATGCTGTCCACCAGAGTGCCGTCAATCGTGACCTTGCACTGAAAATAATCGCCTTTGTTGGCAAAATCGAACAACGAGAGTGTGTCCACTGTGGTGAAACGGATTTCGTGCAGCACGGCATCGTCGAACAGGGCGGTACCGGGCTGAGCCTGCGCTTGGGCGACGAAATACAGGGAGAGAATAGTGGTGAAAATGAATTTTTGCATACTTCGAGCGATTGGTTAAAACCATGTTACGCAGAATTAGGAAGCAAGGTTGGGTAGTCGAAAGTGGGGCTTCTGATTATGTCGCAAAAGCCAAACGCGGTAGAAGCAAGTAAATAAAAACATGAATTCTTCCAGAATGAAAAAACGCTGACAATGAGACTATTATCCTTTCTCGTCTTACTGCTCCCGGCTTTCCACCTCTCCGCCGCCACCCACCACGTCGGCACCGGCCATGCCTACCCCACCGTCCATGCGGCCGTAGAAAAAGCGCAGCCCGGCGACACCGTTTTCGTCCACCCCGGCACCTACGCCGAGGGCAATCTGGCGATTGACAAGCAGCTGACGCTCATCGGCATCGGCTACCCGGTACTGGATGGGCAGCACAACTGCGAAATCATCACGGTGACGGCTTCCGATGTGACCATCCGGGGCTTTGAAATCCGCAACAGCGGCCAACTCAGCACGCTCGACGTGGCGGGCATCAAAGTCCTCTCCGCCGACCGTGTGGTGCTGGAAGACAACCGACTGCGCGACTGCAATTTTGGCATTTACCTCTCCAACACCAACGATTGCCGGGTATCGCGCAACGACGTGCAGGGCATCATCAAGGAGGAGCAGAACAGCGGCAACGGCATCCACCTGTGGAAAGGCTCGCGGGCCATCGTGGAGGAAAACCACCTGACGGGCCACCGCGACGGCATCTACTTCGAGTTCGTGACGGACTCCGAAGTCCGCTACAACCACAGCGAGCAAAACCTGCGCTACGGGCTGCATTTCATGTTTTCGCACAACGACCACTACCACCACAACTGGTTCCATCACAACGGCGCGGGCGTGGCGGTGATGTACTCTCGTCAGGTGCAAATGACTGAAAATGAGTTTGGTTACAACTGGGGCGGCAGTGCCTACGGGCTGTTGTTGAAGGATATTTCGGACAGCCACATCTGGAAAAACAACTTCGAGCACAACTCAGCGGCGGTGTACATGGAAGGCGCGAGCCGCATCGTGCTGGAGCAAAACCAGTTCCGCGAAAACGGCTGGGCGCTGCGGGTGCAGGCCAGTTGCGATGCCAACGTGATTCGCCAAAACAACTTTTTGGGCAACTCCTTCGACGTGTCCACCAACGGCAGCCTCGTGCTCAACACCTTCAACGGCAACTACTGGGACCGCTACGAAGGCTATGACCTCCACCGCGATGGCGTGGGCGATGTGCCCTTCCGCCCGGTCAGCCTCTACGCAGTGGTGGTGGAGCGGATGCCCTACGGCCTGATGCTGATGCGCAGTTTCATGGTGTACCTCATGGACAAGGCGGAGAAAATCATCCCCTCGCTGACTCCCGAACAATTGATGGATGAAAAACCGGCCATGCAGCCACTACCAATTTAGATCATGGAAAACACGCTCGTACAACCTGAAGTCGGCGCCGCCATCATGCTGGCCGACCAATTAGATTTTCGCCCCGAAAAATTCAACAGCAAAGTGCTGTTCCGGGAGGAAGGCTTCAACCTCACCCTGTTCGCTTTGCTGGAAGGCCAGGAAATCCCGGAGCACAAAACACCGCGCAATGCCTACCTCCAATGCCTCAAAGGCAAAGCAACGGTGACTATTGGTGGCATGGAGTACCCGCTGGGAAAAGGCGAAATCATCCTGCTGCCAAAGGACATCCTGCACGGGGTAAAAGCCTGGAAAAAGACGAAACTGATGCTGATGAAATGAACGCCTCTTCTCCCAGACCAGGTAGGTTTTCGAAAACCTACGGGGCCTGGGCATCAGGTGTTTTGTTTTCAGGGTTGAGTGCTTTTTTCACGGCCTTGTCGAAGTCGGAGAGGAAGGTTTGATCTTGGATAATCCGATAGACCTCATATTCTTGTTCGGCTTTGAGTTTGGCCTCCAACTGCGACACTTTCCCCTTGTGGGTGAGAATTGGGTAGTCTGAAAGTTGCAAAAACCCGTCAAGGAATCTGTTCCAATCCTCCATGCGCATCATCCTTTGCTGCAATGCTTTGTTTTCAGCCAAATCCAGATAGGCGGAAACAATCCGGTTCAATTGTTCGATGTGCTGTTCGTGCAAATAGTTTTTGGCGACGCTGACATCGGATTTCATGATTTTCCCTTGTGGCGCGTTTTTCCAAGTCTGCAAGCCCATAAATATTTTGGTTGCATCCGCCTCAGAGTAAATAATCTCGGCAGCGGTTTTTCCCGTGATAGCCCAATGCAGTTTGTTTTGAACCGTCGTAAAGAAGTCTTTGGTGATGGCGGCATCTTTGTCGTAATCTGCCGAAAGCGCATAGATGTCGGTGATTTTTTGGTAAAAACGCCGCTCACTTGCCCGTATCTCGCGGATGCGCTCCAACAGTTCGTCAAAATAATCCTTCCCAAACAGCGCCTTCCCTTGCTTCAACCGGGCATCGTCCAAAGCAAAACCTTTGATGATAAACTCCTTCAACATTTGGGTAGCCCAAATTCGGAACTGAGTGGCTTGCAGAGAGTTGACCCGGTAACCTACTGAAATGATGGCATCCAGATTGTAATATTGAGTTTGATAAACCTTGCCATCTTCCGCAGTATGTTCCAAAATGGAACTAACTGAAATTGGCTGCAATTCGCCGCTTTCAAAGATATTTTTCAAATGCTTGGTAATGGCAGGGCGTTGCACACCGAACAAATCGGCAATGGCTTTTTGGGTCAGCCAAACCGTTTCGAACGCGATATAGACTTCCACCCGGACACCACCATTTGGGGTGGTGTAGAGTAGAATGTCGCTAAAAGATGGGTTCTTGTCTTTCATACTTCTGTGGATTTTTCACTTTCAGGGTTGAGCGCTTTTTTTACGGCCTTGTCGAAGTCGCTTTCAAAAAGTTGGTCCTGTAAAACATGAAATTTTGAGTATTCAATCTCGGCGTGTTCGAGGGCAAACTGATGTGATATTTTCCCGGCGTGATTCAAAATATCCCTGTCGTTCAAGGACAGAAAACCGTTCAGTTTTTCAATCCAGTCGCGCATATACATCGGAATCCTGCGCATGGCCTGGCCTTCGGCAAACACGAGATATTGCTCCACGAGATTGTTGAGGGCTGCGAGTTCGGGTTCGGACAGGTAGTTTTTGGCGATGCCGACATCCTGTTTTCTCGGTTTTGCGCCCCGCCAATTGGTCAGGCCCATGTTGGGTTTGCTGCTGTCGGCTCGTTGGGCAATGATTTCAGCAGCAGTTTTTCCGGTGATTGCCCAGTGCATCTTGTTCTGGACAGTCTGAAAAAACAGGATGCTGGTCTCCAAAGTCGGGTCGTAATCCGTGCTGGTAGCGTAGATGTCAGTGATTTTTTGGTAAAAACGCCTTTCAGAAGTTCGGATGTCCTGAATCCGTTTGAGCAGTTCTTCAAAGTAATCGAAAGGCAGGTTGGGGTTTTTCAGGCGTTCATCATCGAGCACAAAACCTTTTACGATGTAGTCCCGGATGTGGCGCGTGGCCCATTGGCGGAAACGGGTGGCGACGTTCGATTTGATGCGGTAGCCGACCGAGATGATGGCATCGAGGTTGTAGAACTTTTGGCTTCGCCCTACCATGCGTTCCCCTTCTTTTCCAACTTGTAAGAATTCCTTACAAGTTGCCGCTTCCTCCAATTCACCCTCGTCAAAGATATTTTTGAGGTGAATAGTGATGTTTTGGGGGGTTGTTTGAAACAACTCCGCCATCAGTTTTTGGGTCAGCCAAACGGTCTCGTTTTGAAGCCGAACTTCCAATTTGGTTTCTCCTGATTCGGTCTGGTAGATGATTACCTGCGAAGTATTCTCCATTTTGTGCTGTTTTTGAACCGTTCAAATGATTCGAATAGTTTTTGAGTCGCTCAAAGGCTGGGTCAAATATGCTGGCAAAGGTAAGCCTGACAAAGGTCATCGAAGGGGGTAACGGCGGTCACAGGGCGGAGCCTTTTTTGCCCAAACCTTTGCATGAGGTTTGCAGCAGGAAAACCCTGCTCGCTATGGCCCGCCGCCCAAAGACACCGATTCAGCCCAAACCTCGAAACCTCGTAGGTTTTGAAAACCTACGAGGTTTAGGCGCGATGCGAGGTTTGGTACGAGATTCGATTTTTTCAAAATTTAAAACACAGTCGTATGAAAATCAACACTTTCGTTCGCTCGACCCTCGGAATGTTGCTGGTGATTGGGTTCGCCAACTGCACCAACACTGCATCGGCCCCGCAATCTGCCACAACCGAAAACACCGCCGCCGCAGGTGCTGGCCAATCTGCCGTGCAAGACAACGTGTCGCAAAAAGACGTGGTGAAAGTAGCCGCCAGCAGTGCCGACCACACCACCTTAGTCGCTGCCGTAAAAGCCGCCTCGCTGGTCGATGTGCTCTCCAATGCCGGGCCGTTCACGGTCTTTGCGCCCACCAATGCGGCCTTTGACAAACTGCCTCCCGGCACGGTGGAAGGCTTGCTCAAGCCAGACAAAAAAGAGGCCTTGGCGGACATTTTGCAGTACCACGTCGCGGTGGCGGTGTACAAAACCGATATGCTGCAAGACGGCCAGGTGCTTTCGATGGCCAACGGCGGCAACGTCACCATCGGCGTGAAAGACGGCAAAATCACCGTCAACGGAGCCAACCTCGTGGCCTCTGTGCCAGCCAGCAACGGCATCATCCATGTGATTGACGGGGTGCTGCTGCCCAAATAATTCTTGAACTATGAACTATGATGTATGAACGATGAACGCCGAGCGTGATAATCGTTCATAGTTCATCGTTCCTACATCATCGTTCAAAACCGTGCTCGAATCCACCCACCTCTCCAAGTCCTTCGGCAAACTCAAAGCGCTCGACCGCGTGAGCGTCCGCATGGAAGCAGGGCAGGCCGTGTCGCTTGTGGGGCCAAACGGCTCTGGAAAAACGACCTTCCTGAAATGCCTGCTCGGCCTCGTCGTGCCCGACAGCGGCGACCTGACGCTCAACGGCCAGCCGATTCTGGGTACCTGGGACTACCGGCGGCACATCGGGTATATGCCTCAAATCGGGCGTTACCCCGACAATATGCGCGTCGGGCAGGTGTTCGACATGGTGCGGGAAATCCGGCGCGATACGTTCAGCCGCTTGGACGACGACCTGATGCGGGCTTTCGAAGTGGAAAAATTTGCCCACAAAACCATGCGCACCCTCTCCGGTGGCACCCGCCAAAAAGTGAGCGCCTGCCTCGCTTTCCTCTTCGATCCCCAAGTGCTGGTGCTGGATGAACCCACCGCTGGGCTGGACCCCGTAGCGTCGGAAATTTTGAAGGAAAAAGTGCTGGCAGAGAAAGCCAAAGGCAAACTCGTGCTGGTCACCTCCCACATCCTCAGCGACTTGGAGGAACTGACCACCGACGTGCTGTACATCATCGAGGGCAAAATCCAGTTTTACCAGTCCATCGAAGACTTGAAAGCCCGCACCGGCGAGGGCAAACTCAACCGCGCATTGGCGCACATCATGCGAGAGGGTGAGAACGTGAGAAAGTGAGAGGGTGCGGCCCCCTCTCACTTTCTCACTTTTTCACCTTCTCACCCTTTTCCTATGCTTCGCATCGTCAAATACGTCCTCTACGACATCCTGCAAAACCGGATGGTCATCGGCTACACGGTACTCCTGTTGGCCGTGTCACTGGGGCTGTTCAACCTGAGCGGCGATGCCACGAAGGGGCTGGTCAGCCTGCTGAATGTGGTGCTGATTGTGGTGCCGTTGGTGAGCATCGTGTTCGCCACCATCCACTTTTACAACGCTTCCGAGTTCATCGAACTGCTGGCGGCGCAGCCCATCCGGCGCAGCGTCATCGTGTGGAGCGAGTTTCTCGGCTTGGCCGCAGCCATGAAATTGGCGGTGGTGGTGGGCATCGGCATCCCGGTGGCGCTCTATGCGCCCAACGCTACGGGGCTGACGCTGGTGATCGTGGCCGCAGGGCTTTCGGTAGCCTTCGTGTCCATCGCGCTGCTGGCTGCCGTGCTGACCCGCGACAAGGCGAAGGGCATTGGCGCGGCCTTGCTGCTGTGGTTCTACTTTGCCCTGTTGTACGATGCGCTGGTGCTGTTCCTGATGTTCAGTTTCGCCGATTACCCGCTGGAAAAAGCCATGCTCGCGGTCATCGCGCTCAACCCGATTGACTTGGCGCGGGTGGTGGTGCTGCTGCAAATGGACATCTCCGCGCTGATGGGCTACACGGGGGCTTTGTTCCGGGAGTTTCTGGGCACAGGCTGGGGCATCGGGTTTGCCTTTGGCGTGCTGCTGCTTTGGGTGTTTGTGCCGATTGGGGTGGCGGTGCGGGTTTTCAGGAAGAAGGATTTGTAAACTTTTTTTACCCGCTGTAGTCCCGAAACCTCGGAACTACGGCGGGCAAAAATGACCACGCCAAGTCGTGGCAAGCGAAAATGACGAACGATATAATACCGAGCGTGGCCGATATGGTGGCCGCCGACTACCGTAAGGCTTATGTCTTTCGGCAATTCGGTATTGATTTTTACTGCGACGGGAAAAAAACACTTGCCGAGGCCTGCGCAGAAAAAAACCTGGATCAAGCGGTGCTGGAACTGGCGCTCACGCAAGCATCGGTAAAGCCTGCCGGGAGCATATACTGGAATTTCCAGCAGTGGGATTTGGCATTTTTGATTGATTTTATTGTCAACGCCCACCACGCTTACATCCGCGCCCAAATCCCGCGCATCCGCGTGTACGGCGAAAAAGTGAGGCAGGTGGACGGGCAAAAATGGCCAGAGGTAATACAAATCCACGCGCTCACGCAGAGGCTGGCTGATGAATTGCTCAGGCACTTGGAAAAAGAAGAGCGGGTGCCGTTTCCCTACATCCAGAATCTGGTGGCTGCCCGACAATACCGGCAGAAAAAACCTGCTGCCCCCTTTGGTCAAATGCAAAACCCCATCAGTGCGATGGAACTGGAACATGAATCCGCCAGCCAAATGCTGCAAGACATCCGTAGGCTAAGCAACGACTACACGCCGCCAGCAGACGCTGGCAACTCATTCCGCGTGTGGTATGCCCTGCTCCAAGAGTTTGAAGAAGACCAGCAACTGCACATCCATTTGGAGAATAACATCCTTTTCCCAAGTGCCTTAGCGTTGGAAGAAGCAGCCTAATGGCTGAACTCCACCCAAAACTCGCTGCCCTTTTCCACTTCGCTGCTGAACCCTACCCGACCGCCCATCATCTCGGCGTAGCGCTGCACGATGTACAGGCCCAGCCCCGTGCCCTGTGTCGAGTTGGCCGCATTGCTCGCCCGGAAGAAGCGGCCGAAGAGGTGCTTCTGCTCTGGGTTGGGGATGCCCATGCCTTCGTCGCGGACGCTGATGCGGGATGTTCTTTCGCCTACCACACTGGTCACGTAAATTTTCTTGCCTTCGCCAGAGTATTTTACCGCGTTGGAAATCAGGTTGATCAAAATGTTTTTCAACAGGCCGCCGTCCAAGTGAATGGCGTTGTCGCCGCTATGGGCATAGTGCAAGGTTTGGCCAGTCTTGAATAGGTTTTTCATTTCCTGATGCACCTCTTCGACAAAGGCGGGAAGATCAACCACATCCCTTTTCGGTTGGAGGTGGCCTTCTTCGAGCCGACCTAGTGACAAGAATTCGGTTAGGATCGTGTTCAGCCCGTTCACTGCAGTTTTTATCCGCGAGGCGTGCTTTTGCACATTTTCAAAATCCTCTCGCTCCGCGTATTGGCCCACCAGCCCGGCGGAGGAAAGCACTGCGGTGAGCGGTGTGCGAAACTCGTGGGAAGCCATGCTGACAAACCGGCTTTTCAGTTCGCCGAGTTCTCGTTCCTTGTCGAGCGCGGCACTCAGTTCGTTCTTGGCCTGTTCGAGTTCGGCGGTGCGCCCGGCCACACTGTTTTCCAGCCCTTCGTTTAGTTCGCGCAGTGCCTCGCTGAGTATGTCGAGTTCTTGTTTTTGTGCTAAAATCGAATCCTCGTAGTTCTTTCGCTTGGTATTGTCCACTATGAATGCCACAACAAACTCCCCTTCTGCTGTTCGGAAGGGGCTAAGGCTTACTTCAACGGGGAATTCTGAGCCGTCTTTTTTCAATCCCTGCAAGTCCAACCCCGTGCCCATGTGGCGCGGCCGAGGGTCTTGTCCATAATGTTCCCGATGGTTTTCATGCGGGTGTTTTAGCCGGCCGGGTATCAAAATCTCTACCGCTTGGCCGAGCATTTCATCTTCTTCATACCCAAAAAGAGTTTCTACAGCTGTGTTGGCCATGATGATGATGCCCCGTCGGTCAGTGAGCAGGATGCCCTCGCTGGCATATCGGAACAAAGCCTCAAACTTTCCTTCCTGCTGCTGTTTGGTTTCACGCAGCACGATAAAGCGCAGTGCGAAAAATGCCGCAGCCCAGCAACTCAGCACCGCTGGGAGTCTTTCGAGCAGGGTTTCCCCCAAAGAAAAATCATGCGGTTTGAACGCTGCCGCGATAATCGTCAAGGTAGTCGTGATGACTGTCAACCATAGCACATGGTTCTTTTTGCGAAAAAAAATCGCCAGAAAAAGGGGCAGCAAATAGGCGAAGGCGATATCGAACTGTCGGGGCAAAAACAGGTCGGTGACGAAAACAATCGCCACAATCAGCCAAACGAGGCGTGGCTCAGGGGTGTAGTTGCGGGCGGTGAGCATGAGGCAAAGGTAGAGATTCGGCGCATCGTCATTCCGTCATTGGTCACTTCGTCATATTCACAGCAGTGTGGCAATGACGAAGTGACCAATGACGGAATGACGACCAAGATCTAATTCACTGCTGCATCACTAAGTGATTGCTGATTATTGATTGATGGTTGCTGATTTCACAAAGGCTTGGCAACCTGCTTGCTGTGAAAAAAGATAACCACGTTTATTTTGGAGCAAGTACTTACCACCTTCTCCGCTCGACTTCTGCCTTGCCCTATTAAATACACCCAATAAATCCCCTGCGATTCAATCCGCACATCCAGGTTGTTAGCCCCTGGAACGGGCGCGTGTTGCTGAACAATCCGGCCATGCAGGTCGCAGATATTTACCCTTTCTACTTCCGAATCGTTCCAGCGAAGCGAAATGGGGTTATTGGAACTGGCAGGATTCGGGAATACCTCAAAACCCTGTTGCGTAGTTGAATAATCCTCAACGGCACTAAATGGAGTGCAGGAGTCGTAAGGCCTGAATTCACAGACAACATCTTGCACAAGTTCGCCTCACAATCGGCGGCCTCGTCTTGGAACGCGCCGGGGGTGTTGCTCGCGTCGGTGTTGGTGCGGCGGAAGTCGGCGTTCAAGACATCAATCTGCGAAAGGAGTTGTGCATCGGTGAGGTTCTGGGTGCTGTTGAAATACACCAAGTGAATCACCACGGGGATGGTCACTACGGCGCGGTCGCCCGCAACACCTGGAACTCCAGGGTGTGGTTTTCAATGTTTTTGATCTCTTGGAGCATGGCCGGGTTTTTCAGCAGTTGGCGGGCAAGCACTTCCTCGGCGGCGCAGGTGCGCTGCTGAGCCGAAGCGTTGAAGGCGAGCAGCACGAAGGCCGCGAGGGGAAGGAGGATTTTTTTGAACATGAATGAAGTCAGGTTA
>JBJXFT010000142.1:0-2765 GCA_046155725.1 Saprospiraceae bacterium | reverse complement strand
TCTTCCAAAGCCTTTGCTTCGATGTCGAGTTTCGTGCAGTACCCATGCAATTGAACGGCGTGGAAAGCCTCCAATTCCACCTTGCTCATCACGCCGGAATTGCTGTAAAAGTCCTGCGCCAACTTTTTGCCCAGCACATCGAGCGCTTCGGGGGTGGTGGCAAAATTGTTCAGGCCGCGCTCCGCAGCCTCCGCTTTCCACTCGTCAGAGTAGTTGTTGCCCTCAAAACAAATGGCCTTTGATTCGCGGATATAGCCTTTCAGTACGCTCAGGATGGCCTCGTCTTGCCCCATCCCCTTGTTGGTCAGTGTGTCCACGTCAGTCTTGAACTCCACCAATTGCAGCCCCATCATCCCGTTCATCACCGCCATCGGGCCTGCGCAGTTTTGGCTGCTGCCCACGGCGCGGATTTCAAACTTGTTGCCCGTGAAGGCAAACGGCGACGTGCGGTTGCGGTCCGTGTTGTCCCGTTCGAGGTTCGGCAATTTTGAAATAAGGTCGAGCGCGCGTTTCACCTCCTTTGCATCGGTAGTGTTGCCTTCGGCAATCTGGTCGAGCAATCGGCTCATCGCCTCGCCGATGAAAACCGAAATGATGGCCGGGGGCGCCTCGTTCGCGCCCAAACGGTGATCGTTGCCCGCATGGGCAATGCTCGCGCGCAGGATGTCGGCGTACTTGTGCACCGCCGCGATGGTGTTCACAAAAAAAGTGAGGAAGCGCAGGTTCGTGCCAGGGTTTTTGCCCGGCGAAAGCAAGTTCACGCCCGTGTTCGTTCCCATGCTCCAGTTGTTGTGCTTGCCCGATCCGTTGATGCCCGCGAAAGGTTTTTCGTGGAGCAGCACGCGCAGTTTGTGCCGAAGCGCCACCCGCTCCATTAAGTCCATCAAGAGTTGATTGTGGTCTACCGCCACGTTGATTTCCTCAAAAATAGGAGCAAGTTCGTACTGGCTCGGCGCCACCTCGTTGTGGCGGGTGCGCACCGGGATGCCGAGTTTGTAGCATTCCGTTTCGAGGTCGCGCATAAAGGCGTACACCCGCTCCGGGATAGAGCCAAAGTAGTGGTCTTCAAGTTGTTGGTGCTTGGCAGCGGGGCGGCCCAACAGCGTTCGGCCCGTCATGACGAGGTCGGGGCGGGCGTTGAAAAGCGCGTCATCCACGAGGAAATATTCCTGCTCCCAGCCGAGCGTCGCCGAGGTTTTGGTCACTTCTTTGTCGAACAATTGCGCCACCGGCATAGCGGCTTTGTCGAGGAACGACTGCGAGCGGAGGAGCGGCAATTTGTAATCCTGCGCCTCGCCGCCATACGTCACGAAAATGGTCGGGATGCAAAGTGTTTTCCCTTCGCCCACTGCCATGATGAACGCCGGACTGCTGGGGTCCCAAACCGTATAGCCCCGCGCCTCGAAAGTGCTGCGCATACCGCCAGATGGGAACGAAGAGCCATCAGGCTCTTGCTGCACGAGTGCCGAGCCGGTGAATTCTTCAATCACCCGCCCATCGTGCGTGAGCGTGAAAAACGAGTCGTGCTTCTCCGCAGTCTTTCCCGTGAGCGGCTGAAACCAATGCGCGAAGTGGGTGCAATTGTGCGATTCGGCCCATTTTTTCATACCGTTTGCCACCTCATCGGCAATCTCACGGTTGAGTTTTTGGCCGCTCTGCACAGCCGCTTTCACCGTCAGGTAGGCATTTTCGGGGAGGTGCTTTTTCATGGCTTCATCGTGGAATACGTTTTCGCCAAAATAAGAGGCGATGTTTTCCATCGCGCCTTCGCCGAATTCCATCGGGAAAGGCTCCACGCGGCTTTCCATGGTCTGGAGTGCATTGAATCGAGAGAGGGACATATTTTTAGAGTGATGAATGATAAATGATGAATGTTGAAATGGTCAACTTGGGTTGAGAATTTCCCAATCCAGTGTCTATTGTCCAAATGTCCAAAGCCGGGGGCAAAAAGATTAGCAAAGCCAAAGCGCGAGGCATTGACGGCAAAAGGATTACACGCGAGACGAGGCCCATTGTCGGGTGTCTGTAAAAAAGAAAGCGAGCGGGAGAAAAAACTTGGGGTCAGGGCGGCTGCTCCATTTGCCGAACAGGGTCGGCAGCCAAATTGAGAAAAAGGAGGAGCGTCGCAAAGAAAGCGGCATTGTCAGTCGGGCAAACACGCTTTTGAAAGGGCAAAGTTAGCCAAACTTTAGAAAAAAAAGCCCCCCTCCTCGTACAGGAGAGAGGCCATCCCAAAAACCGATTTTAAAGTATGATCTTGTAAAATCGAGCCCTGGTATGCTCCGGCGGCAGGCTTTTTCCTTTGGCTCGCGTACCGCCTTTGTCTTCTTGTCTTTTCTCGAAAGAAAAACCTTGCGAACAACTTTTGGAGAGGGCTGGCGCCGCGCCGAAGCGCGGCGCCAGCCTTTCTCTGTTCAGTTTATTTCGCCTGGATCATCTTCTTCGTCGCAGAGTCGGTCGCTGTCTCCAGTTTGTAGTACAGCGCCCCGGTCGTGCTCAGCAGCGCGCGGTCCAGCGCGATGCGGTTGTCGCCCTTGGCAAACTGACCCTTCTGCTGATAGACCACCCGGCCAGTCTCGTCGTACACCGACAAGGTGGCCTCTGCTGCCTCCGGCAGGTGGAAGCCCACCGAAGTGCGGTTCACAAACGGGTTCGGCTCGTTCTGGTACAGTTCGAAGCCTACGCCGCTGATCGTCCTGCCGTCAAAACGGAAGGCAACTTCTTGCCTGCCGCCCTCCAGCGGGTATGCCTCAGCGCGCGTCACC
>JBJXFT010000126.1:0-2581 GCA_046155725.1 Saprospiraceae bacterium | reverse complement strand
CGCAATCGGTGCAGGTGAGCGACAACATCGTGCTGCCCCTTGCCGAGGCTGGCCCGCCGTTCACCCTCACTTGCAATGTGGAGAAAGCCACGCTGCAAGGCTCTGGCTCCAACGGCAATATCTACACCTACGTTTGGACGGCGCAGCAGGGCGGCCACATCGTGTCGGGCGCACACTCGCCAAACCCTGTGGTGAATCAGCCTGGCACTTACGCGCTGGTGGTGACCAACTCCACGACCGGCTGCTCCCAAACCGACAACGTTCAAATTTTTGTGGAAACAAATGTGCCGACCGATTTCGAGTTTGCATTGCTGAAGCCGAGCTGCAAGGACAACGACGGCCTCATCACGTTCGGGCAGGTGCAGGGCGGTTTTGGCCCCTACGCTTTCTCGATTGACGGCGGCCAGCACTATGCGCAATCGGTGGATTTTGCCAGCATCACGCCGGGCGATTACACGCTGTTCATCCAAGACGCGAACGGCTGCGAATTCCAACAGCCGCTCACGGTGCCGAAAGCGCCCGACCCGCTCATCACGACCGACCCACAATTCGAGATCGAACTGGGCGACGAGCAGGAACTGACCGCTGTGCTTGCCCCCGCCTACCCGCTTTCTTTGATTGAGAGCATCGTGTGGACTCCGATGGATGGGCTGAGTTTCGACAGCACTGGGGGCAGTGTCAGCATCCTTGATTTGCTGAACCCGACGGCCAAGCCGCTCAAAACCACGGAGTATTCCGTCACCATCATTAGCACGGACGGCTGCCAAGCCACTGACCGGGTGCTGATCCGGGTAGACAACCGTCCGCACATCTACATTCCGAACGTGTTCTATCCCTCGAACGAGGATGGCAGGAACGACATCTTCCTCATCTTCGCCGACGGCGACCAGATACAGCAGGTGGACAAGTTTCAAATCTTTGACCGTTGGGGCGACATGGTTTTCACAGACCAAAACTTCCAGCCGAACGACCCCAAACATGGCTGGAACGGGCGGACGCGCGGCACTTTGATGAACCCCGCCGTATTTGTCTATTATGCCGAAATACGGCTGATAGACGGGCGGGTGCTGCTCTACAAAGGCGACGTGACGCTGGTGGATTAGGGATTTCTGATTTAGTGAGCGGGGAGAATCCGTGACCTGTTTTTTAGTTTACCAAACTCGCGCTGTGCCGCTTTTGCGACGCAGCGCGAGTTTTATTTAACAAATATGTCATTGCATCTGGGTTACGTTGTGCCTACCTTTGGGACTTAAAGTGGTGGAAAATCCGCGATTTTTCACCATGGCCGCTACCATTGAATGCAAACCGGGCGATGCCCATAAATAATGCTTCATGAAGACATTCTCCTCCCTACTGCTGCTCTTGCTTCCGGGTTTTGTGCTGGCACAAGACCCGATTTTCTCCCAGTTCTACGCCAACAAGCCCCTGCTCAACCCTGCGCTCACCGCACTTGACGAAGGCACGACGGTCACCCTCAACCATCGAAACCAATGGTATCGGATACCAGGCGGCTTTCGCACGTATGTGGCCGCTGCTGAAATGCAGCGCGTCCTGTGTGCAAAAAAAGGCAAACTTCATCCGCCGTTTTTCAACTTTGGTTTTGGCGTGGTCGCGCTGCACGACGAGGAAGGCGAGGGGCTGCTACAGACCAACGAACTGCACGTCTCGGCCTCGGCATACCACCTGATAAGGCAAAACGCTGCTTGGCACATCGGCGCCAGCCTCGGTGGCGGCCAAAAAAGCCTTGACCTCGACCGGCTGACCTTTGCAGACCAATTGCACGCCATCGAGGGCAAAATCCTTGCCCACACGGGTGCGCCGATTGACTACCATGCCCGGAGCTTTGCAGACCTCGGTGCGGGCGCGGCGCTGCGTTTCGGGCACAGGTTTGGCGATGCCGAGGGCTTTCAGAGTATTGGGGCCAGCTATCGCCATGCGTTGAACCCGCTCGAATCGCTTATTGAGGATCGCGGCGCCCGGTTGCCGGGGCTATTTGCCTTTCACTACGGAGGGGTACTTCCGGTGTGGCGCGACCACCAAGGCCATGAAAAATACTACATCTATTGGTCGCCGCAGCTGCAGGTGCTTTGGCAGGGGCGTTTCAGGGTCATTGGCTATGGATTGTACGGGTTGTACAGGAGCGCAATGGTCGGCTGCTTTTTGCGGCACCCCTTTGGTGCGCGCTCGCCAGAGCAGGGCGCCAACACGCACACGCTGATGTTCACCGCAGGGTATGAGCACGCGCTCTGGGGCGGCGACAACCTTTTCCGGCTTGACTACAGCTACGACCTGAACGTGGGAGGTCTTGGGCTTTATGGGGGCGGGGCGCACGAGCTCTCGCTCAAGGTCAATATGTTCGGCCTGTTGCGGGGCGGCTGCAAACCTTCGGTCAACGACGGCAAGAAAAGAAATGTAGGGGGCTGCCCTGCTTGGCCGGGCAGCCAATCACGGCGGTTTTAATATTTTTTTTCGACACGTTTTTCAAAAGCATCAAATCCAAAATCATGAAACAATTTTTCCTTTTTCTTACCTTTTTTGCCCTACAACAGATCAGCTTGCACAGCCAGTGTGACGACCCCAA
>JBJXFT010000329.1:0-4351 GCA_046155725.1 Saprospiraceae bacterium | reverse complement strand
ACTTGTCAGTCAAGCGAGGCCCCCCAAAAGGGCGAAGCGGCACGAAATGAATTTTATCTGAAACGTAGGGCAATGAACTGCTGGGCGCCTGGCCGGGGTGCAACACTGCAACGTGCCAAATCTCTTCAAAAACCTCCAGCAGATGGTTGATTTCGCGCACCGTCGGCCCCCAGCCCACCACCTGTCCGTCGCGGAGGTAATGCTCGGTATGCGATATGATGGTGAGTTTCATGAAATCAAACGCAAGTATTCCTTCCCCTTTTGTTGCCAAGTAAAACCCTCCGCCCAAAGGCGGGCGTTGGCAGCATAGACCGAATGGTTTTCCAAAATACCTTTCAATGCCGAAAGCAATTCCTGCGCGTCGTGGCCATTCACGAGCCTGCCAGAAAACCCATCTCGAATGGCATCTTCAATGCCGCAGGCCCTCGAGCCGATGGCGGGCAAACCCGCAGCGTTGGCCTCCAAAATGGCAATCCCGAAACCTTCCACGTCGCCGTCGGGGGTATTCTCGCTTAGCATCACGAACACATCGGAAGCATGGAGCAGCGCGGAAGTGGCCGCGTCGTCTAATGCGCCGTGTATTTCCACGCAATCCCGCACGCCCAATTCCTCGGCCAGTTTTTCCAGATGTTTGCGCCCATTCGGCAGACCCACGATGTGGTAACGAACCTTGGGGAAAACCGCTCGGAGAATCGGCAACGCCCGCACCACATTGTGCTGGCCTTTGCGCTGGCTCAGGCTCCCGATGGTGATGAGGGCGGGGCTCCCGTGTTTTTCTTGCAGCATTTCAGAGGCTTGCCCTGGGTTGCGGGGCATAAACTTTTCGGGGTCAAACCCATTGTTCACCACCACCACATTCGGGTGCGGCAAGGTTTTCAAAACCAAGTTTTTGGTGAAATTGGAAACCGCCACAAGCGGGTCATACGCCGCCAGGCTTTTGCGGGTAAGCCATTTGGAAAATGCCCCATCGGGGTTTATCTCCGTGCCGTGGACTATGCCCACATAGCGGTTTTTGGGAAAAAACAAATTGCCCGCCGCGCCCATCCAAAGGGAAAATTTGCCGGAGGCAATCACGGTGCAACGAGGGTTTTTGAACAAGAAAAAAAGAAAACCTGCCACACGGCTGAGATAGGTGAACAGCGCGATGCAGGAGCGGGGCGTACGCCTCACTCGGAATGGCAATGCCGCGTCGAATGCTTGCTCGGCTGCTCGGCCCTTGCCCCGCGCATTGGTCAGCACCGTTACCGCGTAGCCTGCCGAGGCCAGCACCCGCGCCAGATTGTAAGCGTGGCTGCCGATGCCGCCGGGCTGCGGGGGAAATTCGGAACTGAGCAAGAGGATGGGCGCGCTCATCGGTACAAGCGGGAATACCGCGCCAGCACTTTTGGCAGATGGAGCAAGAAGTACAGCACACGGAGCAATTTTTTGTAGGCCGAGCCTGACACGAACATTTGGGAGAACAGGAGGATGTAGGCGTGTTCGCGCCGCTGTTTCGGGCTGAAATATTTTCGGAAAAGGTGGTACTCCGTCTCGGCGGGGTATCGGATTTTGAAAGGGTCTTTTTTGGAAATATGCTGCGTCAGCACCCGCTGTTTGTGCCAACGGAGTCCGCCCACCGGAGCGCGGTGGTGCAGGATGCGGATGCTGCTGTCGAAAATCATGTGCGCCCCCAGCATCCGGCATCGGATTGCCAAATCCTGGTCGGCGCGGATGCCCTTGTTGAAAGCCATGTCCATCATCCCCGCCCGGAGCACCAGTTCTTTCCGAATCAACGTGATGGGAAAGCCATCGGCCATTTTCACCACGCGCTCCTTGTGCGGGTCGGGCGCGCCTCCTATTTCGGTCACGTTGCTCGCCACCATGTCGGCTTTGTAATATGCAAGGGTGCGGCACATTTCTTCGATGAATTCGGAGCGGATGCCGTCCGCGTCGTCGCCCAAAAACAGCACGAACGGCGCGGAGGATTCTTCCAGCAGCTTGTTCCAAGCGAGGCACTGTCCTTTTTCGGTTTGGGGGAAAACCCGCACGATGGGGTAGTTTTGGGCGAAGCCTTCCCAACGGCTTTCCAGGTCGGTTTGGTCGGTCGCCAAAATTTCCTTGGGCCGCACAGTCTGTCGCAGCAATTGCTCTATGGAGTTGATGGCATAAGGGTAGCGGTTCAAAGTCGGCATCAACACACTCACTTTCTCCTGCCAATCTTCTTGCTTGAACGCCGCTTTTTCCCTTTCAATCGGTCTTTCCAAAGTCTGGACGGCGATGGCTTTTTTGTGAACGGAAAACTTGAAGGCGCGCAGAAACTCCAACCACGGAGCGCCATTTGCCAAAAGCCGGAAGGCAATCCAAGCGTACCATTTGCGGGGAAAATGGGTGGCCGCGAAGGTCAAAGAATCGCGGAGGCTGAACGGGATCTCGAGCGCAATAACCGACGTGCTCACAAACTCCGGCTGGTGGCGGAGCAATGCCCCAGCGCGGCACATCCGATAGCCCCACTCGATGCCCGATGTCTCGAAAGAGGAATAATCGGCGCGAAAAACGCCGACCGAACGGATGATTTCACATTTCACTAAACAAGCCCGGAGGCTCAAGCGCCAAGAATCAGAAGCAATGGCGGGAGATGCGTCGAGGTTGAGCATCCAAACGGGATTGACGAGGTTGAGCATTTCCGGCTGACCCGCGCAGCCAAGTTGCAAACCCGCGTGCCACACTTCGCCGGGCTGCTCCAACAGGACGAGGCAAGTTTCAATGCTCGGCTGCCCCAGCGCACAGTCCCAGAAAAGCACATACTCTGCATCCGTTTGCGCAGCAAAAGCCTTCACCGTTTCGGCAGCGTGGAAAAGATTGTCGGGCAATACCCGCTTTTCCCAAGGCCATTCGGGCAAGTCCCCTTCGACAGGGAAACAGATAAGGGCGATGGGGGGTGTTGGGTGCATAAGAGGGCGGGCGGGGAGGGAGCGCGGTGGGGGAGGGCGGGGTTTAGCCCGCTACTTAAGCGAATATGCATCGTTTTCAGCCCACGACTTTAGTGGGTATGTACGGAAGCCATACATTTTCAAACCGATTCATCGGTTTCACCTCGTAAACCGATAAATCGGTTAGGGTCTTTCTTCGCCTCTGCACCATTCCCACGACTAAAGTCGTGGGCTGAAAATCCTTAACACCATTGGGGTTCAGCCTGCTACTACGGCGGTCTTTTATTTTTTTTTGTAGCGGGCTAAACCCTGCCCTCCCTCAACACACACTGGTAAAATTCGTCGAACGCCGCGATTTGCTTTTCCACGCTGAAAAATTGTGCCACCCGATTGCGGCCTTTTTCGCCCATCAGTTGCCGTTTGGCAGGGTTTTGCCAAAGGTCATGGAGGTGTTGCGCCAGTTGCGGCCAGTCCCAGAGCGGCGCGACGTAGCCTGTTTCCCCATGCGCCACATTCTCTTGCAAGCCATCCGATGCAAAACAAACCACGGGCAATTGCATGGCCTGCGCTTCCATGGCCGCGTTGCAAAAGCCTTCGGAAATGGCCGGGTGGAGGAAAATATCCGCCTCGTCCAAAATGGCCCTCACTTGTTCAGGGGAGCATTTTCCGTGAAAAACCACTTGCCCGGCGATGCCCAATTCGTGGGCATAAAAAAGCAGTTCCTCGCGGGCAGGCCCCTCGCCTACGATGTGGTAAGTGCCGCGCCCGCCTTTTTTCAAAAATCCCGAAAAGGCCAACAGGCCAAAGCCGAGGCCTTTTTTCCAGACCAAACGGCTCACGCTTACGATGCGGATAGGCGTTCCTAATGCGGCAGGAGGGGTGGGGTGGGAGGGGCGGAAACTTTCCAAATCAATGGCTGGTGAAATGAGCCGGAGAATTTTGCCCTCTGGAAAACCCCGCCGTCGCGCCCGCGCCAGCAAGTCGCTGCCCAAAAAATGGAAACCGTCGGCTTGTTCCCACACCTGCTGGTAAGCCCGCTCGTTGCCCAGTTGAAAGAAATTGAGGTCGTAGCCCCGGAAACTGACCACGGCTTTGCAGCGCAAAAAATCTTTGAGGTAAATTTTCCCGACCGCCAAAGTGCCAAACTCAAAATGCAGGATGTCGGGCCGGGCTTGCAAAATCTTGTAGTCCTCCAACAAACGGTGGCAGGCCCGCCAAAAACCGATTTGGGGAATATGGTGCCGCAAGTGCCGCAGGCTTAGTGCGGGGTAAAGCATCAGAAACCCAAGAAACCTGAAACATTCCCCCACAAACGGCGGGCGGGAAAGCAAGGTCGTGCCGGAAACGATGACTTTCGAGCGGTGCTGCTGCTCCAGGTCGGATGCCCAAAGCCGCCAGGCGGCAGGGTCGGATTTCCAGCAGAACACCCGGTAGTCGTAGCG
>JBJXFT010000085.1:0-25077 GCA_046155725.1 Saprospiraceae bacterium | reverse complement strand
GCGCAAACGTAAGGACAAGCCAATAGAAGATGTACGCAGCGCAGCATTAAATTTTCTGCTTGGGCTGGCTCGGCAAGCGCACTGTGCTGCCCGGAAAATCGGGGAGCGTAGCACCTTTGCAGCATGGAGAAGTTTTTCCACCGCACGGGCGGTGCAAAGCCCAGCGTTTCCGCTTATTTTTGTCCTCAAAAATGACCGTATGTACCTCGTGCCACTCAACCACGACCGGTATTTCAGGAAGGTGTTCTCCGAACTGCGCATCGCCAAGCGGTTCTTGGAGGACGTTTTCGACACCAGCATCGAAAGCATCGAACTGCTGCCCACCCGGCACAACATCACCAATGAATCCGTTGGCGTGGAGTTCGATTTTCGCTGCAAGATTGACGGCAAGTATGTCATCATTGATATGCAGCAGTGGTACAACACGGATATCGTGAAGCGATTTTACCTCTACCACTGCCTGAACACGGCGCTCCAATTGGAGAAAATGCCGATGAAGGCCCTCCTGCTGCATCAGATGGTCGAAAAGGCGACTAAAAAGGAAATCCGGGATTACAGCCAGTTGGAGCCGGTGGTCACCCTCATTTGGTTGGCGGACGATTCGCTGAAAACCACGGATGATTTTCTGTCCTTCTCGCTGACCCCGGAAACGCTGTCCGAGTTTATTCGCGAAGACGGGCTTTGGGAAAACGAAGACGTGGCAGATTTGATGAAAAGGCGTGCGGAAGTGCTCGCCCAGATGGACAGCCGGGTGAAGGAACTCGATTTTCTGCCCAAAAACCGCCTCGTTTTTGCGCTCCAGCCGAACATCGTCAAAAAAGCAAAATTTCGGCGGTACGCCGCATGGTTTGAGTTGGCAGAAAAATCCAAAAACCGGGACAACGTAGAGGCTGATTTTAAGCAGTTTGCGAAAGACGAGATTTTTGTGGAAATCATGAGGCGCCTAAGTATGCGGGAAATGGAAGCGGAGGATTTCGAGTACATTGACAATTACGAAATCTTCAGCGAACAGTTCAAACTGCTTGAAACCTCTTTGTTTCAAGAAGGCAGACACGAAGGCTGGCACATGGGCATAGAAGAGGGCATCAAAGTCGGCAAGGAGGAGGGCGAGAAGGAAACCAAAATAAAAACTGCCGAAAAGTGCCTCCTTCGGGGCATGAGCCTGGAAGAAACGGCAGAAATTGTGGAGTTGCCTATTGAAGCGGTACAGGGGATTGCCCAAAGGCTGGGCTTGTTGGAGAAATGAAGATGCCCCCAAGGAGCTACATAGAGCCTATCCGAAAACCGCTCACCATCTGGCGGAGCTGCTACGTTTACTAAACCTCCAAGGTTTAGTAAACGTAGCGTCGGGCTGGTTTCCGGATAGGCTACATGAGCCAAAATATTTGAGACAAATCAGGGCTGCCCCTGCAAAAACATTCCCCTCCATGGCTCGACGGCTGTGGAGGGGAATGTTTTTGCAAGCGCAGAAAAGCCAACGCGCCTATTCCTTCACCAACTTCATCACTCGTTGGTCTTTGCCTACCACCACGCGAACGAGGTAGGTGCCGGTGGGCAGCAGTTGCAGGTCGAGGTCAAACTGGTTTTCCCCTTCCGACAAGTTCAGGGCGCGTCGGAGCAGCGACTGGCCGAGCAGGTTCATCACGTTCAGTTGCGCCACGGCCGCACTCGGTACCGACAGGTTTATCCAGACAAAGCCGCTCGTAGGGTTGGGCGATAGGTGGAATGCGGAATTGGGAATTGGGAATGCGGAATTGAGAATGCGGAATGCCGCACGCGATTCATCATTCATCACTCCCTCATTCATCATTCCTCCATTCATCCCTCCTCCATTTATCATTCCTTCCGGGCAGTGCACCGTCACCGTGAACGAACAATCGGCGCTCTGGGCGTTGGCCGCTATCGCCCGCCAGGTGTTCGTCGTCACCCCTGCCGGGTACGACGAACCGCTCGCCAGACCGCTCAACAAGAACGGAGTCAGGCTGCCGGAGCAGTTGTCGGAGGCTGTCGGGGTGGCATAGACTGCCACCGCTGTGCAGGGCGTGCCGCTGCCCGTCACCACAATCGGGTCAGGGCAAACAATCGTGGGCGGCTCGGTGTCGGTCACTGTCACCTTCATCGTACACTGCTTGGTGTTGCCCGAGGCATCGGTGGCGCGGTACACCACATTTGTCGTCCCCACAGAAAATGCCGAGCCGCTCGCCGGGCCGCTGATCTTCACCGACTGCCCGCTCGTGGGGGGGCAGTTGTCCGTGAACGTCGGCAGCGTGTAACTCACCACCGCCGAGCACAGCCCCGCGTCGTTGTTCGCGTTGATGTCAGAAAGGCAGTTCATCATGGGCTTTTCCAAGTCGTTCACCGTGATCTTGAAGGTGCAGGTCTTTGTGTTGCCCGAAGCGTCGGTAGCCTTCCAGGTCACGATGGTGGCCCCTTTTTGGAAGGTGGCGCTGCTGTTTGGGTTGCCGGTGATGTGGCCGGTGCCGCCGCTGATGTGCATCACCGTCGGGGCGGGATTGCAGTTGTCCGAAGCGGTCGGGGTGAGATAAGTCACGTCCGCCTCACACTCGCCGAGGTCGGTGCCTTGGGTCTTGTTGGCGGGGCAGGTGATGGTCGGTTTCTGGGCGTCGTTCACCGTGACGGTGAACGAGCAAGTGGTTGACCCACAGATATTCGTGGCCGTGATGACCACGTTGGTCACACCCTTGTTGAAAGTGGAGCCTGTGCCGGTGCCGGTGCCGCTGCCCGTAGTCATGCCGGTGAAGACGTAGGCCAGCGTTGGGTTTGGGGAGCCTGTGGCCGTGGCGGTGTAACTCACCACTGCAGTGCAAAGCCCTGCGGCTGTGCTCGCTGTCAGCGGAGCGGGGCATGGCGAGAATACCGGGAAGCTGCATCCCACCACCACCTCTGCTTTGATTTCGAAGGTGTAGGGGTCTTCACCGCCGCCGCAGTCGTTGTTGGCGATGGTGATCGTAGAGGTCTGTATGCCTCCCGCTGCCGAGTTGAAGGTGACGGTGAAGGTCGCGCTCATGCCCGCAGGTATCGGGCTGGCCGGGCTGAGGGCACCGACGGTGAAATCGTTGACCCCGCTTTTGGTGATGGGCGTGATGGTCAACGGCTGTCCGCCCAAGTTTTGGATGGTGAACGTGCGCACAATCGGGACGCTGGGCGCGGTAGTGCCAAAGTCCGTGTGGTCGGCCAAACTGGGGCTGATGTCGCCGTCTGTGATGGTCACTAAGTTGCCCTGCACGTTGATTTCCTGACTGATCGGCCAGTTGGCGATTTCTGCAAAGGTCTCTGCCGCGCCGTCACAGCCGAGGCCGTCGCAGTCGCGCTTCACCCGGATTTTGACGGTCATGGTACCTGCTATGATGGGCGAACCAGAGGTATAGGCACTCCAAGTGCTGCCGTTGTCGGTGGAGACCTGGTAGGTGTCGGCGCAGGTGCCGGTGCCGCCGCTGCCGGGCGTGATGGTGGCACTGACGGTGGCCCCTTCGCAGACGAAGGTGCCACTGGAGGGCGTAGCCAAGAGCAAGACCGGAGCGGTCGGGTCGGCCACTACGGGCCAACTGGCGATTACCGCAAACGTCTCCGCCGTGCCGTCGCAGCCTATGCCGCTACAGTCGCGCTTGGTCTGGATTTTCACCGTCATCGTGCCAGCCGTGATGGCCGCGCCGGAGGTGTAGGTACTCCAAGTGCTGCCGTTGTCGGTGGAAAACTGGTAGGTATCGGTGCAGGTGCCGGTGCCGCCAGTGCCGGGCGTGATGGTGGCACTGACCGAAGCCCCAGTGCAGACGGTGGTGCCGTTGGCCGGTGTGGGGGTGTTGAGAGCAGGTGCTGTCGGGTCAGCCACTACGGGCCAAGAGGCGATTTCCGCAAAAGTCTCCGCCGCACCGTCGCAGCCCAAGCCGTCGCAGTCGCGCTTGACCTGGATTTTCACCGTCATCGTGCCTGCCGTGATTGGGTCGCCAGAGGTGTAGGCACTCCAAGTGCTGCCGTTGTCGGTGGAAAACTGGTAGGTATCGGTGCAGGTGCCGGTGCCGCCGCTGCCGGGCGTGATGGTGGCACTGACCGAAGCGCCGGTGCAGACGGTGGTGCCGTTGGCAGGGCTTGGCACGTTCAAGGCAGGTGCTGTCGGGTCAGCCACGACGGGCCAACTGGCGATTACCGCAAATGTCTCCGCAGAGCCGTCGCAGCCCAAGCCGTCGCAGTCGCGCTTGACCTGGATTTTGACGGTCATGGTACCAGCCGTGATGGGCGCGCCAGAGGTGTAGGCGCTCCAAGTGCTGCCGTTGTCAGTGGAAAACTGGTAGGTATCGGTGCAGGTGCCAGTGCCGCCAGTACCAGGCGTGATGGTGGCACTGACCGAAGCCCCGGTGCAGACGGTGGTGCCGTTGGCGGGGGTGGGCGTGTTCAGGGCTGGCGCGGTCGGGTCGGCCACTACCGTCCAGGAGGCTAAGTCTACATAATCCGTGCCCGTGCAGCCTGTGCCACCGCCTGGGCAGCTCCTGCAGCCTATGGTGCAGTCCCGCCGCCCTTGTATCACAATGCTCATGGTCGCTCCTGCGCCGACGGTGCTGCCGGGGGTGTAGGCCACCGGGCTGCCGCCGTCAATGATGACCACATAATCGTCGTCGCATTCCACGGTGCCGCCCGTGCCTGGGTTGAAAGTTGCGCTTACGCCCTGACCGGTGCAGATGGTGCCTACGTTGGGGGTTTTGGCGAGCAAGGTCGGGCCAGTGGGCTGGGCATTGACCGTCACAGCCACCGTATTGCTCGCCGTGCAGCCAGCATTGTCCGTTACTGTCACGGTATAGGTGCCGCCGGATAAAGACGTGGAGACAAATGCCGCCGGGTCTTGGACGGACGAAGCGTAACTGTTAGGGCCGCCCCAAGCAAATGTGGTGTAAGGGGTCGTGCCGCCTGCGGGCGTAGAGTTGAGGTCAATATCGCCGCCTGCGCAGACTGGGCTGGTGGCAACGGTGGCGGTGATGGTCAGGGCGGAGCAATTTACTGCAGTAATCGAGAAATTATCGATAGATATGCCGTTATCAGAACCTGAAATGTCGGTTGTTACCCAAGAAATCCCAAAAGATTGCCCATTGGCAATATTAAGACCAGTAAGATTAAAGCTTGCAATGGATGTAACTGAAACTACTCCATTTGTACCGGTAGCCCCACCAGCAAAGTCTTTGCCATCTAATATGGCATTACCGGAAAGTGAACCAGTTCCAGTACAATTGAAACCTGAAGTATTTGCGTATCTCCATTGCTCGTAATCCCACCCTAATCTCAATGACGTTATCGTAGCGCCACTGTTATTTGTGTATGAAACAGTGTAGGTAATATTTCCAGGCGTACCAGAACGTAACGCGCCTAACGAGAACTCCCCTGATGCACCATATGCCCAATACCCTCCAGTAGCCGAAGTGCCTGTCCCCTGTCCATTATGAGCAGCAGTGCCAGAAGAAGCAGCAGTCCAGCCAGTCGGTATTGTAGCGGTTAAATTGGCAGCATTGCTTGGATTGTAACTGTTGAAATTTGTAGTTGCAGGAGTATATGGCAGTGCAGCAATTGATATCTGCCCCCAAACTCCCCCACTAACCAGCATCGCCGCAGCGAACACCCAAGCGGCGGCAAAGGATTTCATCCGAAAAGAGAGCAGGGAGTTATGCCCGAAAGCAGGGGCCAAAACCGAAGAGCGTACGTTTTTTTTCATGGCAAGTGCTGTTTGAGAAAATTTGAAGAAGGAAATGAAACCAAGACGACTGTAGCGTTTTGGGGTGATCGTGGTGGAATGATTTGAACAAACAAGAGCACCCGAACCCAACGATAAGGGAATGATGAACTATAAACGATGAACTATAAACGATGAACTATAAACGATGAACTATAAACGATGAACTATAAACGATGAACTATAAACGATGAACGATGAACAACTCAACCCATTGAATCGCAAGAATTTGAGTTGGCATTTTGCTTCGTTTCAGCGGTTTCCCACTCGTTCCTAAGACGGGCGCGGAAGACGATTTCTGAAACGGCGCGACGCAACGCGCCGACCTCGGTTTTTGAGCAAAAAAAAATGGGAAGAAATGCGCCAGCGAAAAAGGAGAACTCGTTTGTTCGACTGGCTGAGCAGGTGGTATGACCAGTGCTGCCTTTACACTTAACCCGTGAAATTGGCGACAGATTTTGTAAGCGGATTAGAAACTAAACTTGACGCAAACGTAGGGACAAATCGGTAGAGGGTGTGCGCAGCGCAGTATTAAATTTCTGGTTGGGCTGGCCAGCAAGCGCACTGTGCTGCCCGGAAAAATCGGGCAACGTAGGGTTACTACGTTTACTAAACCTCCAAGGTTTAATAAACGTAGCGTCGGGCCGGTTTTCGGGTAGGCTCATAAGCCAAAATATTTGAGACAAATCAGGGTGGCGCAGCAAAAACATTCCTCTCCACTGCCCAAGGGCCGTGGAGGGGAATGTTTTGAAGATGCCGAAAAACCAACGCACCTATTCCTTCACCAACTTCATCACGCGCTGATCTTTGCCTACCACCATGCGAACGAGGTAGGTGCCGGTAGGCAGCAGTTGCAGGTCAAGGTCAAATTCGTTCTCTCCTTCCGAAAGGTTCAGGGCGCGTTGGAGCAGTGACTGGCCGAGCAGATTCATCACGTTCAGTTGCGCTACAGCCGCACTCGGTACGGACAGGTTTATCCAGACAAGGCCGCTTGTGGGGTTGGGAGCGAGGTGGAATTCGGAATTCGGAATTCGGCCCTCCTCCGCTGAGGCTACGGCGGGTAAAAATGCGGAATAGGCCGCGCGCGATTCATCATTTTTACCCGCCGTAGCCTTGGCGGAGGAGGGCATCACTCCCTCATTCATCATTCCTTCCGGGCATTCCACCGTCACCGTGAACGAGCAGTCCGCGATTTGGCCGTTGCCTGCAATGACCCGCCAAGTGTTGTTCGACACCCCCGCCGGGTACTGCGAGCCGCTCGCCAGGCCGCTCAGCAGGAACGGGGTCAGGTTGCCATCGCAATTGTCCGAGACCGTCGGGTCGGGGTAGACCGCCACCCCCTTGCAGGGCGTGCCGCCGCCCGCCACCACCACCGGGTCGGGGCAAACGATCTTGGGCAATTCGTTGTCCGTCACCGTCACCTTAAAACTGCAAGTCTTCGTGTTGCCCGACGCATCGGTGGCCTTCCACACCACATTGGTCGTTCCGATGGAAAATGGCGATCCGCTCGCCGGGCCGCTCACTTTCGCCACCGTCGGCAGTGGCGGCGTGCAGTTGTCCGTGGCGGTCGGCGTGTTGTAGACCACCACCGCGCTGCACAGGCCGGGGTCGGTGTTTTTGCTCTGGTTGCCGGGGCAAGAGATGCTGGGCGCCTGCGTGTCGTTCACCGTGATCTTGAAGGTACAGGTCTTTGTGTTGCCCGCCTCGTCGCTGGCTTTCCAGATCACGGTGGTCTGGCCTTTGGGGAACTGTGCGCCGCTGATGCCGCCGCTAAGGTGCATGGCCGTGGCGTTGGGGCAGTTGTCGGCGGGGACGGGGTCGTTGTAGTGCACCACCGCGCTGCACAGGTCGAGGTCAGTGCCTTGGGTCTTGTTGGGAGGGCAGGCGATGGTGGGCTTCTGCGTGTCGTTCACCGTGACGGTGAAGGTGCATCGCTTGGTGTTGCCCACACCGTCGGTGGCTTCCCAAGTGACAAATCTGATACCTTTCGGGAATGCCGAGCCGCTCGCCAGGCTGGGCGGCACCAATGCCGCGCTGGCCCCGGAGCAGTTGTCCGAAACAATCGGGGTAGTGTAGTTGACCACCGCCGAGCAGAGGTTCGGGTCGGTGCTGCGGATGATGTTGGCTGGGCAAGTGATGTTCGGTGCTTGGTTGTCGGCGATGGTGACCTTTATGGACACGGTGCGGAGGCAGTCGTTCACGTCGTCGTTGACGGAGAAGTAGAGGGTGTGCGTACCGATTCCCGGCAGGTTGGTGGCCGTGAACGTGTTGGCTCCTTGGTTGTAGGTGCCGCCCTGCACGGTCAGGTTCTGGTTTTTGTACCAGATGCCGCCTGCGGTAAAGTTGTTGGCGCCGCCGATCTGCAAAGCGTTGGTGAAGACGGTGCCGCATTCGGTGCTAATGGGCGCCACGATAAGGTCGTTGTTCGTCACGTTGGGGATGGGGTTGCCCTGCGGGTATTCGATGACGCCGTGGTTGGTCAGGGCGGTGTTGGTGTGGGCTTGTGCGGTGTTTACCCTGAACAGGCCGTTGTTGGTGAAGGAGCCTTCGTTTTTCAGGTTGTCGAAAATGGAAAGGATGCCGCAATCGTCATTGATAAACGTGGAGGGGGCACCGTTGGAAATAGCGTCGTCATTAATGCTCCCCCATACTACTCCGATGGTAATTATTGCTTTGTTGGTGAAGGTGCCATTGAAGTTTTCAATGCCTGCCTCGCCCGTCCGGTCAATGTTTATGACCGCATTGCCTTCATTTTTGAACGTGGCCTCATGGTTTTCAACCCCATTTTCGCCAATGCTTGCCAATGCCCCGATGGTGATCGTGGCTTTGTTCGTGAACGTGGTGAGGTAATTGTCAATGCCATCTTGGTCTGTGCGGTCAATGCTGATGGTGCCGCTTTCGCTGGTGAACGGCCCGGTGTTGTTGATGCCGTCGCCACCGATGCTCCCCGAAGCGCCAATGGTGATCGCCGCTTTGTTCGTGAAGGTGTTGCCGGTAGAAATACCGTGATAGGTCACCCGGTCAATGCTGATAGAGCCGCTTTCGTTGCTGAAGGTGGCTAAGTTGGAAATGCCGTCCTCGCCAATGCCGACCACAGCCCCGATGGTGATCGTGGCCTTGTTCGTGAATGACCCGCCACCGCCCTTGTTGTCAATACCCCGTCCGCCCGTTCGGTCAATGCTGATAGAGCCGCTTTGATTGATGAAAGTCGCAAAGTTCTCAATACCGTCCCGCGAGATGCTTGCGGTAGTCCCGATGTTGATCGCCGCTTTGTTGGTGAATGTGGCATCACTCCCATTGAAAATACCGTCGTCGCCTATCCTGTTCATGCTGATGGTGCCGCTTTCGTTGCTGAAGGTGCCCATCTCTGTGTTCGCAATGCCATCTTTGCCGATGCTCGCCAAATTTCCAAGGTTGATGGTGGCTTTGTTTGTAAATGTGCCGTCCTCATTGTTTGTGATGCCATTCCCGGTAGTCCGATCAATGTTGAGGATGGCGATGCCCTCGTTGACGAAAGTGGATTCATAGAGGTTCTCGATTCCAGCACCACCGATGCTCGCCAAAGCTCCGATGGTGATCACAGATTTGTTCGTGAAGAATGTGCCAGCATTCCAACTGGCAATGGCCTCCTCTCCCGTCCGGTCAATGCTTATGGAGCCACTTTGGTTAGTGAAAATACCTCCGTTAAAAATGCCTTCTTTGGCAATGCTTGCCAACGCCCCGATGGTAATCTCCGCTTCGTTGGTGAACGTAGTATGGTTTAAAATGCCAAAGGTGTTCGTTCGGTCAATACTGATCGAGCCGTTTTTATTGAGAATAATACCCAAGTTGCCAATGCCACCGCCTATGCTCGCCGTAGCTCCGAGGCGAATCGCCGCATTGTTCTCAAACAGGCAATCGGTACCGTTGTTAAAGCCAAATCCGTCTACCCTGTCCACTGTGATAGTACCGCTTTGATTGGTAAAGGTGCCTGTGTTTGAAATTCCATCCGCGCCGATGCTCGCCAAAGCACCGATGTTTATCACGGCTTTGTTCGTGAACACAGCACCAATGAAGTTGTGAATGCCATTATCACCCGTCCCGTCAATGTTGATGGCGCCTTCGTTGATCACCGTGCCGACATTCCAAAGGCCATCATCCACAGCACCGCTGATCGTCAGCTTACCGCCCGCTTTGATGGTCAATGATCCACTGTTTTCTACCTTGATGGACTTGGCTACCGCCATCGTCCCGTTTAGGATAATGGGGTCGTTCGCCACATTGGGGATAATGACATGATCCGTAGCCGTCGGAATCATGTTGCCGTCCCAGTTGGAGTCAATGTTCCAGTTGGTGCTGGTCGAGCCGTCCCAAGTTACCTGAGCGGAGAGCATGGGTACGTAGAAGAAAAAGAAGAGCGCGAAGAGTATGAGACAGCCTTGTTGCGGCCAGGTGCTGCCGGGTTTTTGGAAAGAAGGAGTGTTTTGCCCTGAGTGTTGCTTTTGAAAATTCATGATCGCTTGATGTGAAAATGGTGAAAGAATGTTGACATCAAACCATCAGAAGGGAGAGGAGGAGGAACAAGTCTTAGAAATGAAAACTCGCTTGTCGCCTTCGTACCCACTGCTTTGTTTGATGGCACAAAAGTCCCGCCCGCCCTTTCCGCAAGGGGTAAACGAAGTATTAAAAAGGCTCAAAAAAGGGCAAAACCACTGTGGCAACAAAAACCGCCCAGCATTTTGCAACGCTGGGCGGTCAGGAAAACAATCTTCTTCAAATTTCTAATCTTCTCCACCGATCTCAAGGGTTTCATTATTCCACTTTAACCAGCCGCTTCGTCAGCACCGCGCCCTCCGAGCGCAGCGTCACGAAGTACAGCCCGTTGGCCAAGTTCTTCGCCGAAAAATCGAACAGCACCATCTCTTCTCCAACCTCCACAGTGGCCCGCTAAGTGTTTCATGAAAAAGAGATAAAGCGATTGAAAATCACTGATTTTTTATTTTAAAAACAAGCCAATCCGCGCTGAGCCGCCACAGCGAAGCGCTCAGCCCAGCGCGATTTTTTCCGCAGCGCCTACAAGCCGGGTATCTCCCGGTTGCGGAAAGCATCCACGAAAAGTTGGTGGTCGGCGCGGACACAGGCGGCGTATTGCACCCCAAAGTCCGTGATGTACTGCACAAAGTCGGCCTCCTGGCCGTCTATCACGCCGTTGATGGCCGCCTCGATGGAGTAGGTGATGAGCGTCTGGTCGCTGTCATCGTCGGAGCAGCAGTGAATCTTGGCGATGCACTGGCCGAGCAATTCCACCGTCGCCAGAATGTCGTCGAGGTCATTGATGTTGGCCCAGTCCAAGTCGGCTACGTATGGCGACACCTCCATGACATACATCCCCGTGCCGTCAAAAGTGGTGTAGCCCAAGAAGGGGTCGGAGGCAGATTGCAAGGCTCGCTGGGAGATGGTCGTGCGGTGGCCTTCGTGGTCGAAGTAGTCGGCGGCAGCCGCATCATTCACCTGCATAGCCGGAGCAGCAGGGCGGGCTACTTTCATGGAAATCAGGATGTCGTTTTCGAGTGCCTGGGTATCGCCCTCCAGCAGCACACTGTAGATGGTGAGGCCCGCGCTGCCGATGCCAAGGCCCAATCGCTGGGCGATGTCCTTGATTTCGTAGTTCATAATGGCCCGGCGCTTGCGCTGCGGGATGGTGCTGAGGTACTGCGCAAAGGCGGCCTCCACTTTTTTGCGGGTCACGTCGTCCACCGCCAAGATGGCTTTGGTGGCTTTGAAGCGGCGGTCGCCGTCCACGATGTCTGTTTCCATATCCAGCAGGGCCACGCGGGTGAGCAGGCGGGCGTTGCGCAGCACCTGCAAGAGCGGCCCTTGCGTGTTGGCGAGGGTGAGGGAAAAACTTTTGTCGGCCCCAGCCGCAAAACGCGCCACTTGGCGGGCGTAACTTCTGGCTCCCTGCGCCACGATTTCCCGGATGTCGGCATCGCTCATGGCTTTTTGGTAACCAATGAGCGCGAGGCTGGCGCAAAACCGCTTCACATCCCAAGTGAAGGGCGCGACATAAGACTCGTCGTAGTCGTTCACATCGAACACCAGCACGCCCTTGCCATTCATGTAGGTGCCAAAATTTTGGGCGTGCAAGTCGCCCTGAATCCAGACGCGGCTGGTTTGCTCATTCAAAAACGGGTCTTCGTCGCGGGCCATATCGGCGTAAAAAAGCGGCGCGCTGCCCCGGAAGAAAGCAAAAGGCGTTTCGGCCATCTTGCGGAATTTGCCGCGCCAAGCGCTGGCTTCTTTGGTGATCAGGTCGCCGTAGTTGTCCAGAAATGACTGGACGATGAAGCGTTTGCGGTCTTGTGGCGGGGTTTGCCGAACGAGGTTGGAAATGGCGGACATAAAAGAAGATGTTTGAAAAATGGTGAATGCTGAGCGGCTCGTGCAATGCCGCCCCCGACCTTCCGACGAGTCGGGAGGTCGGGGGCGGCATTGACACCTGATGGGCCAGAAAATATCGCTTGGGAGAAATGCCCTGTAGCAGGGGCGACTGAGCGAAGGCCGCGAGCGCAGCCTTTGCATCAGTGTAATCGGTTGTGGGGGCAAAGAACTGACGTTAAAAGCGACATAACAAATTTATCACCCGGACAATCACCCGGACAAAGCCCCAAAGATGAAAAAAACTGACTGCCCTGTCCAACCTGAATTTAGTTCTGCCCCGAACCAACGCTCCCCCTGAGCACTTGGCATCTCGAAAGACAGCGTGTACCGCCGCCGCCACCGGCTGAGTAAAAGACTGCGCCTGCCCGACACGGGGGATTTGGATGTGTTCGTGAGAGGTTTTAGTTAAGCCATCAAAAATACGCCCAATGCCAGCGCACATTCCCTCGGGTAGTCCATTGCAGCGCAGGCGCAGGGATTTTGAAAATGTTGGCGGTGTAGAGCAATGCTTTCCAGAATCGGCCTTTCACGCGGATGCGCGTCAGGTCAATATCGGGCGAGAAGAAGAACTGGCGGGTGCGCGGGTAGCGCTGGGGGTCGAGGCGATAAGTGAGGCAGTCGCCGCCCGTACAGGATTTGTCTTGTTGCCATTGGTAACCGAAACCCTCGAAGATATTGTCGGCGCCCATGCCCAACGCGAGGTTGAGCCAGCGCGGGCACCATGCCGCCCGCTCGCCGAGAAAGGATCGCGGGTTGACCGACGCCCATACCACGAGCGTGTTGTAGTTTTTCAAAAACAAATTTGTCGGCCCGGTGCCGTAGAGTTCGTCGGCGCGTTGCTGCAAAGTCGTGAAGGCTTGGCTGTCCGATGGGTTGACGGGGTAAATTGGTTCGGCAGAGTAGCGCACAGGCATGGCGCTCATTTTTATGGAGATGCGCTGCTCGCCCCAACCGAGTTGCTGCGACAAAAAAAGGCCAGAGCCGAGCGTGTTGAACCCGACATCGCTCCACGACCAGCCCCATTGTTCCGAGAAACCGTCGAAGGCTTCGAGCGAGGTTTGTATCAGTTGCCCGCCGGCGAAGCCCGCCCAAGCCGCTTTGCGCGGGCGCATACCCGTCCACTTGGCTGCGCCAAAAACCCATCGGCTTTCATGGTACGACATGAGCCAGTGACCCATCTTGTCCATCTGATCCCACTCGCGCAAATCGTTGAACGTGTGGAATTTGCCCGATGGATAATCGGAATACCACGCCTTGTAAAGCCCTGCCAAGGAAGCACCGTACCCGACAGTTCCAGTGCCCGCTGCTGCCCAAAGTCGGCCTTTGTGCAAAGAGTCGGCGGGAGCAAGCGAGAGGAGTTTTTGAGAAAACGCAAGGGGCGCAGACAGGGCGAACAAACTGGCGAGGAGGCAAATGCGGAGGAGCATGGGTGGAGTGGTTTCGCCAAGAGATAGATGGCAGGAGAAGTCAAACTTCCCGAAAGTTGACAACTTTCGGGAAGTTGCCTGCGCTATTCTTTCGTCAAATCCAAGCCTTTGAGCATCCCCAAAAACGACCTGCCGAACAGCGTGTGCGAAGCAAAATCGAGGCGGCTCGTGTCGGGGCGGAAGCGGGTGTATTGCGCTCGGTTGCGGTCTGCGATGTGCTTTATTTCTTTGAGTATCTCGGCTTTTTGCAGCCGCCCTTCCGCGTCGGTGAAAGGGATATGGAAACCGAGTTCGCGAAAAAACGGGGCTTCGGTAATTTGAAAAAACAAGTGCAGCAGCGCGCGGTCGGGCTTGGGCGGAGCCTGATGGAATAGCGTGAAGCCCGCCACATACTGCGGTATGGCCAGCGCGAGCGCATCGTGGCCCTGTTGCAGGGGCCATTCCATGTTGGGCAGTTCGCCCTCGATGAGGCTCGCCAAAGTGCCGTGCGGCACGGCGGGATTGACCCCGAATGTGCTGCGCGTACGGTACATTTCTTTGAAAAACTCCTCCTTGGGCCGGTCGAGCAGGTTTTGAAATTCGCGGCGCATCTGCTGCACTTTCACCTGTGGCGTAAGGTTGTTTTTGGTGAAATAGGCGGCGTACACCTTTTCCAGCAAATCCATCATGAAGCCCTCGGGCTTGACGAGATAGTCGAGGCGGAACGCCAGCGCGAGCAGCAGGTACGCATACGAGCCTGGGAAAGTATTGGGGTCGGGCTTGCCCTTGTCTATTTCGGCAAAAGTGGCTTCGATGGAGCGGCGGATGTAGGCGTGTTTGGCTTCTTTCTCCGCCTCTGGGATATTGCCATAACTCCGCTCTTCGGTGGGGCGGAGGGCGGTGAATTCGCCCAGCAAGAGGTCGTCCTGCTTGTCGGCGTGGATGGCGAGTTCGCGCAGGGCGTGGAGGATTTTGAGCGGCGAGCCGTCCACCGTGCGCGTGTCGAATACGATGCAGAGGTTGTTGTCGGCATCGAGCGCGAAGCGGCTGAACTTTAGGTTGAAATTGCTTTCCATGAGCCGCCGCATAAAGCCCACATTGAGGTCGTCGGCGCGGGCCACCTTACTTTCGGCCTTTACCATTTCGGCATTGGCGAAGCCCGTGATGCGCTGCGAGCCTTGCCAGAATTCAAACCGAATTTCCGAGCCCTGCTCTTCCCATTGGATGTTGGCCTCCTTTGCGTCCTCGTCTTTCAGGAAAGTCAGGAAATCGCGGTACGCCACCATGTGCTCGCCCTGCTCGAATGCTTCCAGCGAGCGGTCGAATGCCTGTTGTTGCGCGTCTGTTTTGTACGCATCGGTGTAGCGGCCAAACGGGATGTCGGGCTGCGGCGGAGTTTTCTGAAATCCAAAAAGGCGGGTAAAAAAGTCCATGGGTTGCGCAAGAGAGCGGGCAAAAGTAGGAAGTTTGCGGATAACCGATAGAAGCCCCGAATGGGGCAATCGCCGTACCTTCACCGCCGCTATCAAAATCAAAAATAGCCCACACCAAATCATGCCTTTTCGCCTGCTCTTTTCCCTCTTTTTTTTCCTACCCGTTGCACTCGCTGCTTTCCACGGCGAACCTGACGACCATTCAGATGCCGACACCGACGGGCCGCACGTTTTCTATCGCGGAAGCAAAATAACGGTGAAATACGTGCTGCGCCGCGACACCAACGTGCTGGCCAAAACCCTGCATTTCAGCGAAAAAAAAGACGTTTCGCTTACCTGCCAAGTCCCCGAAACCGGCGACTCGTTTTCCTTTCTGCTCCACGGCATGGCGGCAGAAGAGCCTACCACCTATCCCACTCCAGCCCGCTTGCTCGCACTTTCTGACATCGAAGGCAACTTCCTCGCGCTCAAAACCATGCTCCTCGGCGCGAAAGTCATGGACAAAAAGTTCAACTGGACCTTCGGAAACGGCCACCTCGTGCTGCTCGGCGACTTCTTCGACCGGGGCCTCAACGTGACCGAATGCCTCTGGCTTCTCTACAAACTCGAGGCCGAGGCCGAGGCCGCCGGAGGCAAAGTCCACTTCCTGCTCGGCAACCACGAAGTGCTCAATTTGCAGGGCAACACTACCTACGTCCGCAAGAAATACTTGGAAAACGCCACGCTCATCGGCGAAGAATACAAACGGTGGTTCGACCAAAACTCCGAACTGGGCCGTTGGCTGCGCACGAAAAATGCCGTGGAAAAAATCGGCGACTACATTTTCTGTCACGGCGGCATCAGCCCCGAACTTGCCCAAACCCGCCTCGGCCTCGCCGAGATAAACCGCATCAGCCGCCAGCACCTCGGCAAGCCCAACGAAGCCATGGCCAGCGACGACGCAAAAGCCATTTTCGATTTGAGAACAGGCATTTTTTGGTATCGCGGCGCGGCCAAGAACCTCGCCACCAAAGAGGAAATGACCGCCGTGCTCCAATTCGCCGGAGCCAAGCGCATGGTGGTGGGTCACACGCTCCAGCCCGATATCACGGCGCTCTACGGTGGTCGCGTCATCTGCATTGACCTCTACCATGAGGAAAACCTCCGCCAGGGATTTATGAAAACCCTTTGGATGGAGGAGGGCTACTGCTACGCGCTGAACAGCCGGGGCGAAAAGTCATCGGTGTTCAGCATCGCGTTCCCGCGAAAAAGTGAACGATGAACTATGAACGAGGAACTATGAACGTTTGCCGCGCTCGGTGTTCATCGTTCCTCGTTCATAGTTCTCAACAGCACCAGCTGGTTTCGCGCCCGCACCAGGTTGTGTTCCGGCGAAGTTGTTTTGTAATACACATCACCTGCCAGCCAATCGGTCAAGAAGCGCAGGGCTTGCTCGCCGATGATCCACGCTGCGCCGAGCATCAGATTTTCCTTTTCCGTTTTGGTCAAAAAATCGGCGGTTTCTTCCAGGAAACCCCGCGTGAGCGCGTCCAGCACATCGGTTCGGAGGGTTGGCTTTGCAGCCGATTCTTCTGGACAATCAGGCGCGAAGGTGCGCACCATGTCACCGAAATCGGAAAGCAGCGTGCCGGGCATCACCGTGTCCAAGTCAATGACCGCCAATGCTTTTCGGCTCGTCAAATCAAAAAGGACATTGCCCGCTTTGGTGTCGTTGTGCGCTACGTGCAGGGGCAACGCGCCCGATTTCTTCAGTTGGCTGATTTTGTCAAAAACAGGTTTGGCGGAAAACATGGCCTCTATTTCGGGCCGACATTCGGCGGCGCGACGGGCGGGGTTTTCTTCCAAAATTTTCAAAAAAGACTGCCAACGACGGTCAGTGTCGTGAAAGCCGGGGATGGTTTCGGCCAGCGTGTGTGCGGGAAAATCGCGCAATGCCCGCGCACATGCGCCGTAAGCCCGCGCCGCTTCGTAGGCAATGTGCGGGTCAGAAATGCCCTCCGGGCTGAACGAGTTTTCGAGGAATGGGAACGCCCGCCAGTAGTTGCCCGCTGCATCTTTTTGCAAAAAAGCCCCGTCGAGCGCGGTCAATGGCGCAGCAATTTGATAGGGATAATCTTGTGCCGCGAGGTGCTGGCAAACGCGCAGCGTGTTGTCCATCACCAGTTCTGGCTGCTGGAACACACGGTGGTTGAGGCGTTGGAGCAGCGCGGTTTTTTGCTCGCCCCCGATTTCAAAATCAATTCGGTAGGTGTCGTTGATGTTCCCGTTCCCGATGGGCGTTGCGCCGAGGAAGCGGTCGAAGAGGAAGAATAGGCGGGCGATGTGGGTCATGTTTGTACAAATCTTAGCGGAAAGAAGTGACACTTTTGAAATGGTGTGACTTCTAAAGCGGGGCAAGTGCCGGAACACGCCACAGAACACGCCGCTTTTGTCGTTCTGACGGAAACCGCCCGCATCACGGGGTGATGAACTCGATTTTGGAACATTCGAAGTCCTCGCACACGTCGAACTGCACCGAGCCTGCGCCGATTTTGGCGGTGGCTGTAAGCGCACGTCCGCGCCGCATCCCGCCGCGCTCTTGCGCCAGTCTTTTGGAAAGGCTTTCGTGCGATTGGTACCGCCCGCCGTAGAGATAGTAGCCACTCTCGGAAAGCCCATTCCATCGCACTCACATTTCTCTCGCCTTCTTGTACACTGGCACCGTAGAGCAGGGTTCGCCAAACAGGATGCTCCGTGCCACGGGTTGGAGGCGATGGGTGATTTCGAGGTAGGCCGAGGGCGGCACGGGCTTGTCGCCACAACCTTTGACGACGATGCGTTTGCCGGCGTAGTCTTGGATGTCGAGCGCGGCGATTTTTTTGAGGAACGCTTTTTCGGCAAAATCAGCAGGCTCGCACAGCGCCATGTCTTGCACGAACGGCGCCGCGTGTGTGGCCACCAGCATATAGGCCCAAAGCGGGATGATGGCATCGGCGGAGCAGAATACGGCGAGGTTTTTCCCACGGTAATGTTCCCAGTCGAGGGCATTGAGCGCGTCGCGGAAGTCCTTTTCTTTCAGGATCAACTCCATGAAAAGATAGCCTTTCAAATCGAACGGCGCGACCTCGCCCGCCGGGTACATTTCTTCCAAATCAATGGTGACGAGGCCGCTGTTTGCGACGCGGTTGACAAGTGCGGTTTCCACGTTAATGATGAATGCTTTAATGATGAATGATGAATGCCGTGACGGCCTTCGACGAGGATTTGCCGAGCAGAACTGCTACTGCCACTGCCACTGCTACTGCCCACTGCCCACTGCCACGGATTCCTCCAAAGCCGGCATTTCCCCCACGCTGTTTTCTTCGTCTTTGAAATCCTTGGGCTTCGGCAAATCCGTCAAATTGTTGATCCCCAAATAGTCCATGAATTTTTCCGTAGTGCCGTACAGGAGCGGTCGGCCCGGGCCTTCGCTGCGCCCGGTGATGAGAACAAGCTCCTTTTCCAAAAGTTTTTGGAGCGCGTAATCGCAGTTCACCCCGCGTATCTCCTCTATTTCGGGGCGGCTCACGGGCTGCTTGTAGGCGATGAGCGCGAGGGTTTCGAGCGCCGCCTGCGAAAGGCGCTTTTTGGTGGCTTGGCGCAGGTGAATCCCAACGGTGGTGTGGTACGCGCCTTTGGTGAGGAACTGCCATCCCCCCGCGATTTCGACGAGTTCGAACGAATGTTGCTCCTGTTGGAATTGCGCTTTCAAGTCTCCAAGGGCTTTCAGAATATCGGCCGTTTTGATTTCGGCCTGAAAAGCCTCTTCCATTACGGCCTTCAAATCGGCCACGGCCACAGGCTGCGGAGATGCGAATATGAGTGCCTCGACGTGCTGTTTCAAAAATTCCATTCGGCAAAGGTAAGAAGGGTTGAGGGGTTGTTGAGATTGTTGAGGGGTCGAGAAACTCGCCCTGTCAATCTCAAATCATCTTCCGCTTCGACCGTGGGAACAATTCCGCCAATTCGGCTGGCAGACTTAGGCGCTCTGGGAATCGCGCCGTGAGTTCGCGGATAATCTGTATCACCATGTCCGTTTCGCCCTTGTGCAGTAGATCGGATAGCCGCAACCGCACGTGCTGCGCTGCTGGTGTGCCAAAATGCTCCTCCAGATATTGGCTCAAAAATGCGCTGTACCGCGCCTGCACAAATTCCTTTTTTTCGAGCAAAAACGCTGCCTCGTAGCGTTGCAACATGGTCAGGTCGCCATGATTTTCAATCAGGTCGGCCAAATTTTCCAGGTCGCCTTCGGACGAAAGTATGGCAGCCGTTTTGGGCCAATCGCTCTTGGTGCGGAGTTCGGCGAGCAAGGTTTTCCGTTCGGTGAGCCAGCGTTTTGAGGCAGCCGTTTTGAGTTTTTCAAAAACGTCGGAGCTCCCTGTAAGCAGGAATCGCTGGCGGAGCAGGGCGGCTTGGCGCGGTCGGTCGCCCGTTTGTTCGGCGATGTAGAGCAGCACGTTTTCGAGTTCGCGGCTGTGTACGGGCGGGAAAATGTTTTTGCCCAAAAAATGCTCGCCCACGAGGGTGGCCGCTTCCCAATGGTGGAGGTAGTAAAGTTGCAAGAACGCGGCCTTCACCATGTCGGGCTTGTCCGCGTAGTCGGCCAACACGCGCACGGCGGCCTCCGGCATTTTGCGCGCGGCCTGTGCGGCGAGGAAAAGTTGGAGCACGAAAGCCGGGGCAGGGTGGGGGGTGTGGTCGAACATTTCGCGCAGCCGCCCGAATTTGGCTTCGTCTGTGGCCGATTCGCTCAGGAAGCGCATCGCCTCGCGCTCCATTTCGGGCGGAAAAAGGCTGGTGGTGCCGAGATTGAAAAGCATTTCCCACACCGTTTCGCGCAGTTCGGGCGAGGGCGCGCTGGTGCTGATGCTGCCAAATGAGTCAAATGATTTTTGGCAAAAATGCAGCAACACGCTCCGCCGATTTCCTTCTGCTTTGGCGAGCAACGGGTTGATTCTCAAAAAAATGGCGGAGGATATCTGGAACGTTCCGCGAAAGTCGCCGAGGGTTTGGGCCAGCGCAAGTTGTTCTTCCAGACCGTCGAGCACTTTGCGCAAGCGTCGGAAGTCGGGTTCGCTGATTTTGGTTTTGGCCGCTGGTTTTGGCAGTACCGAGTCGAGCACCAAGGCGTAGGGGTTTTCGGCCTCGGTCATGTTGGCCGCGAAGCGGGTTTTGAGCGCGAGGGAAAAATCGCGGTCGCGGCGGGCGTAGTCGCGCACAAAGTCGTTGAGGTTTTCGGGCGAGGCGTTTTCGAGCGCGGTCTGGACGGTGAAGCGGGTGAGTTCGCTGGGCGGTTTTTGCTCGGCTTTGGCGCGGCGGGCTTCTTCGCGCTGTTCGTAGAATTGCCTGATTTTCAAAAGCGTGGCCGCGATGTGTGGGCACATGAGCCGCCGGCCTTCGGTGAAGCATTCGCAGGCGTAGGCTTTTATTTTGTGGGGGGTTATCATCACTTCCGCCTCGTAGTTGCCTTCGTCGGTCTCCACGGATGCCACCCAGAAATGGCGTTCTACTTCGCGGAGGTTTTTGACGCGCCCGGCTTGCACGAGGTCGTCGGCAGCATCCCAAGTGCTGGGGCTGATGTTGTGTTCAAAATCTTTGAGCGAGAGTTTTTGTATCATTTTGAGCGAAGCGAACCTCAAAAGTAGCCAGAGCATTTGAGAGCATGCTGGAGATTTTCTCGCTGGGTCAAAAACGGTGCTTTTTTCGTCATTTTTTACCTTTTTTCAGTCGCGTAGTGCTAACTATGCTCCTTCAAAAACGCAAAGACTGACAAAAAAAGCCCTCGTTTTTACCACCAGCAGAAAATCCCCAACATGCTCTGAGATGGCCGCGAAAAAAAACGGTGGGGCGGCTGTGTGCCGTCCCACCGTTTGGAAAGCCTGATTGCCCCGCCTACGGAAATCTCAATTGATGCCCAGTTTCTTTTTCACCAGCGCGGTCACATCGTCGGTATCGGTGGCGAAGAGCATCGCGCCGGTGCTAGTGTCGAATATCATGGCGTAGCCGGACTCTTTGGCCACGGCCCTGATGGCTTCGTCCACTTTGCCGAGGATGGGCTTGAGGAGTTCTTCGCGTTTTGTCGTCACCATTTGATTGGCTTCTTGTTCAAATTTTTGGAGGAACTCCTGTTGTTTTTGCAGCTCTGCTTGGCGCTGTTGTGCTTGCAGGGGGGTTAGGTTTCCTGCATCGTACTCTTTTTGGAGGGTTTCGGCTGCGGCTTGGAGGCTGCGGCCCAGAGAGTCGTCTTTGGCGGCGAGCTTGTCGGCAAAAAATTTGAGGTCGTCATTGGCCTTTTTGGTGTCGGGCAAGAGTTCGAGGAGGTTGCCGAGGTTCATGTGGCCGTACTTTGGCGCAGTTTGCGCGCTGAGGGTGGCTGCGCCCAAGCACAGCGCGAAGAGGAAAAATGGTGCTTTTTTGAACATTGATGAGTATGTTTTTGTACACAGAAACGGTAAGGAACGCGGACGAAATAAAGGTATCCATTTTGGCGGGCTTGTTTTGCTTCTGCCTTCGTTGCTCGTCGGTTTTTTAGCACCACTAAATGCCCTCCTCGCGCCTTGACAGCACCAAAACCGCCTCCCCAAAATGGCACCTTATTTCATCCGCGTTCCTTAACGCGGGCAAAGGTAATTGAATGCTACTGTTATCAATCGGTTAAGCTGCACTTTGCCCATTGGACGAAACGACCCAGCCAAACGTTTTGCCGCCGTACCTTTGACTCACGACATGAATAAACTACTTGCATTCCTATTTTTCTGCACGCTGCTCGCTCGCGCCAATGCGCAAACTGAACCCGCGCTCATCCAATTCTCCGGCTTGGTGATGACGGAGGCCGACGGGCGTTTGGTGCCCGTGCCTTACGCTACCATTTCGGTTCCTGAAAAACGCCGGGGCACTTTTGCCGACTACCGTGGCTTTTTTACCATTGTGGTGGAAAAGGGCGAAAAGGTGCGATTCACCTGCATCGGCTTGGAACCCGTGACCGTCAGGATTCCCGACACGCTCACGCAAGACCGCTACGCGATTGTGCAACTGATGAGCCAAGACACCATCTTGTTGCCAGAGGCGGTCATTTTCCCGTGGCCTTCTAAAGAGCATTTCAAAATCGAGTTCCTGAAAATGGACGTGACCCCCGAACTCCAACGCCGCGCCACGGAAAACCTCGCCAACGACTACCTCGCCGAGGCCCGCAAAAACCCCGACATAGTGCCTTACGGGGGCCGCGAGAGCGCTAATTTTTACCTCCGTCAGCAAGCCCGCGAATACTATTACATCGGCCAAACGCCGCCGATGAACATTTTCAGCCCTTTGGCTTGGGGGCAGTTTTTCAAGGCTTGGAAAGATGGGAAGTTTAAAAAACAGAAGAAGGGCTGAGGGGCACAGATACGTTTACTAAACCTTGGAGGTCTATCGATTACCCACAGAATAACTCCATTGATAATCAGGTGCGTAGCACCGGCAATATTTGTAGGCGTAGCATCAAGTTGTCGTTGAGGTGCAGCGCACCGGCACCTTCTTCGGTACATTTCGGTGCGCTGCACCTTTTCAAAAGGGCAAAACCGGTGCTACAAATATCATCGGTGCTACGCACCTTCATTCTGTGGGTAATCATCGATAGACCTTGGAGGTTTAGTAAACGTAGCCTTAGCAAAGGCGGGCATAATTCATAGTTCCTCGTTCATAGTTCCTCGTTCATAAAATGCGCACTCTCTTCTTCCTCCTCCCCTTTTTTGCTGCCGCCCAAGGCCCGCTCGACGGCTACCTCAAAGGCAAAGGCGGGCTTGACCTCGCCCCTTCGTTTTCGTTCAATGCTGCCCAAAAATTTGAAGGAGCCGGCGGCAAAACCTACGACGAAACCTACAAGGGCCAGCTGTTCAGCCTTTTTGCCGAATACGGATTGACCGAAAAATTCGACCTCGTGGCCACGGCGGCGGCAGTTTTCACGCCCATTCAGAGCGGTTTGCAAGACGCGGGCTTGTTTGTCAAATACCGCCCCGTCTACAAAAAAATAGGTGCTGCGGGCAAACTCGGCATCCTCGCCGGAACGGGCGCGACCTTCCCCATCGGCAACTACGAACCCACCGCCACCGGCGCGCTGGGCCAAAAAGCCGTCACTGTGCCGGCCAAACTCATCGTCCAATGGGAAACCCCGCTCGGCCTTTTCCTCAACCTCACGGGCGGCTACCATTTCAGGCTCGACCATTTGCGGGAAGCAGACATCGCCACCATCCGCAAGCAGAGGCCCGACTATGCGCCGATGGAGCCACAAAATTTCACCACATTTTTGTTGAAAGTAGGCTTTCCGGCCCGCCACTTTTACCTCGACGGATGGGCGGAGTGGCAGCACACTTCGGGCGGCGCGGACTATGTGCCGGGTTTGCCCGATTTGCCGCAGGCCTACGGCGTGTCGTACACCCAAATCGGCGGCACCGCCTACTACTCCGACAATGGCCGCACGGGCTTTTACCTCAGCGGCGGCTACATCCTCGGCGGGCGCAACACCAGCCAAATCCGGCGGACTACCTTGGGGATGGTGTTCAAAATTTGAGCGGAGCCTTACCGATACCCCACGGCAATCACGCCAGAGCCAAGTATTTTTCGCTCTTTCTGGTGTACGGTGTCAAACAGCCAGCAAGAAAAACTTACGTCCATTTTCCAAGTTGCCTCGTCGCGCTCATTCTTTTCCCAAGGCTCTGAATGTAGGATGTTGAAGTGGGGCGAAGTGCCTGAGGAGTCTTGCGGTTGGGGCAAAATATCGGAGCGGAACACCGCGCCATCGGGCATGACCCATTGTAGGGCAACGGTGTGGAGCGAAAGGCTGTCGTCAAAAGGCGATTTGTATGTCCAAGACTTGCCTGCTTTGAAAATGGAATCGGGGCGGACAAAACTTTCAGGCCACTCATTTCTGAATTCAAACCGCATGCTGCCGGGGCAATCGCCCATCGGGCAACCGGCATCGGCAAACGCGCCAGACATGACCAGCACATTGCCCTCGCCCTGTTCCACACGGGTGAAAAGGTAAGCCCCACCCTCCCCTGCCGTCCAAGAAACGGGAGGGTCAGCCTCGAAACCCGTCCTAAAAACGGGGTTTTCAAATCCGCCGCTGGGGAATTCGGACTTGCTGCAAGCCGACCAGAGCAAGGCAGCCAGCGATATGGGAAGGAGTATTTTTCTCATAATTTTTGTCATTTAGAACAAACGTACCCGGAGCCCCAAATCCACATTCCCCAAACCCTTGTTCCGAGGCGCATCGGGAATGTTTCTGGCCACCGGCGTGAACCGGTACTGCCCCCGCGCCATCAGCGCAAGCCGGCTGTTCAGCCGGTACTCTGCCCCGACAAACGCCGAAAAATACGCTTGGTTGTAAGGCGCAGCGTCGCCCTTCACAAACTTTTTCACCTCGGTAGTCTTGCCTCCCAACGACGATTCGCTGGTGTGCGTCACGCGGTTTTGTACCCCCAAGAGCCAGCCCGCCGCGCCGCCGCCTTCCATTCCCCACGAGCCTTTGTGCCAACGCGCCGAGAGCGGCACTTCGAGGTAGTGCAAGCCCTGCGTTTTGCGCTGCCATTGCTCGCGCTGAAACCCGAACGAATAGCGCACCAGATCCACCACGTTGGGTTTTGAAGAATCTGCCGCCGCCGCCGGCACCCTGCCCCCCGGCACAAAACGCCAGTGGGCGCCGAGCGAGAGCGACACGTTTTTGTTCAAACGATAATCCCCAAAAAATCCCACAGCCCAGCCCGCCCAACGGCCAACACTGTCGGGCTGATACGCCGACCCGGCCAAAGACAGCCCGAGCGAAAGGCGCTGGCTTTTAACCGGTTCGACTTTGTTTGCAATAGGCTCCTTCGCCCACACAGGCACTTTGCGCGGCGCAAAAATGCGCTCCGGCAAAGCCACAGGAGTCAACGGAACAGGCAAATTGTTGATTGGGAGATTGGCTGATTGCTGATTGCTGATTGTTGATTGCTGATTGCTGATTGTTGATTGCTGATTGCTGATTGTTGATTGCTGATTGCTGATTGTTGATTGCTGATTGCTGATTGTTGATTGCTGATTGCTGATT
>JBJXFT010000073.1:0-29397 GCA_046155725.1 Saprospiraceae bacterium | reverse complement strand
TTCCACACGAGTTTCATGAGTTTGCGCACGTTCTGCGCGCCGCCTTTGTTCCATCGGAATTGCTGGCCTTTCAGCGCGTTCATGTCCACGGGCAGTTCGGCGGGGCTGCCGAGTTTTTCTAAATACTGGATTTTGTAGCCCATGATTTGGGCGCGGAAGCTCAGGTCGAGGTCTTCCGTGAGCGTGTCGCTCGCCCAGCCGCCCGCTTCGTTGATGACGTTTTTGCGCCACACGCCAGCCGTGCCGTTGAATTGAAGCAGCAGGTTGCCATACGAGCGGCCCGCTTGTTCCACCGTGAAGTGTACGTTCAGTTGCAGTGCTTGGAGTTTGGTCAGCATGCTGTAGTCGGCATTGATGTGCTCCCAGCGCGTCTGCACGATTCCCACCTTTGGGTCTTCAAAATAAGTCATCGTGGTGCGCAGGAAATCGGGGCGGGGCGTGAAGTCTGCATCGAAAATGGCGATGAACTCGCCTCGCACCAAAGGCATGGCCTCTTGCAAGGCACCCGCTTTGTAGCCTTGACGGTTCACACGGTGCACGTGCTCGATGTCAAAACCCTTGGCTTTCAGTTCGGCCACTTTGGCGGCCACGATGCCCACCGTTTCGTCGGTGGAGTCGTCGAGCACTTGGATTTGGAAGCGATCCTTGGGGTACTCTTGCGCAGCCACATAGTCAATGATGCGCTCGGCCACGTACATCTCGTTGTACATGGGCAGTTGCACCGTCACGAACGGCGCCGCTTGGTCGTCGGCGCTGAATTGACTGTACCGAATCTCTGGGTTCTCCTTGTGGTACTTTTTGTAGAGGTACAACAAGTGGAATTGCAGGAGGGCGTAAACCGTCACCCCGCTCATGGCGAGGAAATAGATGAGCAGCATCAGGTAGCCAAAATCAACAAAAGCCTGATACTGAAATGCCTCGAAAAGAGAATGCAGACCGTACATATTTGAGTTGGTGAGTTGTTTCTTTTTTAAGTTAATGAGTTAGAGAGTTAGTAGGTTATTGAGGCTAAGCACTCCGAACGTGACTTAATAACCCAATAACTGAATAACCAAATAACTCAAACAAGCAATCTGAATATCGTCGTCACAATCTTCCAGCCCGCCAAAACCGAACCGCGTATTGTTCCTGAAACCTTGCTGTGCCCTGCCGCTCTTTTCCGATAGCGCACGGGGACTTCCGCGCAGTTGAGTTTCATTTTTGCTGCCCGCACCTGCATCTCCACCGTCCAGCCAAAGTTTTTGTCGCGCATTCCCAAGGCTTTCAGTTTGTCCCATCGGATGGCGCGGAATGGGCCGAGGTCGCTGAATCGGTAGCCGTAAAAAATCTGAATCATTGCCGGAGCCAGCCAATTTCCGAATCGCTGTGGGAATGTCATCGCTCCTGCTTCCATGCCGCCGAGCCGCCGCGAGCCAATCACCATGTCTTTGCCGTCGTTCAAAATCGGAGCCACCACGTTTGGCAGTTCCTCCGGGAAGTCTGAATAGTCGCCGTCAAGGAAGACCACAATTTCGGGCTGCTCGGACGGTGGCAGGTTTTCGAGGTAACGCATCCCGGCCAAGCAAGCATTGCCATATCCGCGCTCAGGCTGGCTCACCACTACCGCTCCCGCCGCTTCTGCCACTTCCGAAGTCCTGTCGGTAGAGCCGTTGTCGCACACAATCACCTGTCGCACCCAATCTTTTGGGAGGTCGGCCAGCACCAAGGGCAGGGCTTTCTCTTCGTTCCAAGCCGGAATCAGCACATCAATCCGTGGTTTCTGTATCATTTTTGGTCAGCAGCCATCATTGCTGCGGTTCGCCCTGCGAAAAGCGCAGCAAATGTAGCGAGGGCGGTTAAGAGGAAGTTAAGAAGCCTTAAGGTTTTGCCGTTAAAGTTTTGCAAAACAAACTTCGTTGCACGGCCTGCCCAAAACTGCAAGGGGTGAATCATCAAATTTTTGGAAAATGAATTGCCGCGAAATCATGTTTTTTGAAATGAGGGAAATGCTGGCGGTCGTTTCAAAAACTTAAAAAAACATGGACTGCTGCGGAATGATGTTCGGTGTGTGCGGGCGCAGCAATTTTTCCAGAAAAAGCCGCGCAGCGTTTTTTTGAAAGATATTTTTGAAAAAAATCCTCCTCGGAAAGCCAAAACGAGAAAGCGGTTGTGTTAAAAAATTAACGCAACGAGGCGTGGCAGCGCATACGCTGGAAGGCGGTTTTTCTCGCAGCCAATACCCCTTTTTTGATACCTTACATTTTCCGGCGTGTACCTCCCCAAAGTTGATAAATTTGCCCGCCGTTTTTTTTCCCTTTGCCGATCTTCTTGGATAATCATCTTTTGTTTTCTCCTCCCAAGCTTTCCTTGGGCAGGCTAACCAACTTTTTTCAAACAATCGCCTTTTTCTTATGTCAATTTTCTACACCAAATACTTGTCGCTCAAATTTCTGGCACTTGGCTTTTTGATGCTGCCCTTATGGGCTTCCGCAAGAGAAATTGCCGTGCCGGACCCCGATTCGCTTTCCAGATTGATGGGACATTGCAGCACGATGACCGTCATTGATACCAATTGTGCCACACACACAATCACCTTGTCGGCATACATCTATTGGACTTGGACGGGGGTACAACAGCCCCTTTCCCCACCTTGGTCGAATGGCATTACAGCACACAAAATTACCGTTGAGCCGCCCGGCACTTGGAGTTGGAGCGCTACGAGTCATACTTGCGAAATCTGGCACGCCTACAACGAAATCACTTTGGACAAGCCGATTTTTGAAACAAATATTGACATCATTGGGTCAACGGTGATATGCCCCGAAGCCGGCTATGCCGAACTGACCACAAACGCCAACGGTTATTCAGACTTTGAAGAATTTACGTGGACGCCGCCCAACCCCGATGGGGTTTTAGAGCCGTACCCCATTTCCGGCCCAGGTGTATATTCGCTTACCGTCATGGACGCTTTTGGCTGTACTTCCACCGATCAAATAACCATTATCCAGGTGCCGCCTTTTGTGCCCGCCATTGCCGGGCCGAACCAGATGTGCCCAGAAGGCGACACGGCTATGCTTTCGATTGTAAACCCGAGCCTCTACAATTCCTATGAGTGGAATAATGGTGAAACAACTTCCCCTATCACGATCACAGAACCCGGCACCTACCAACTGACGGCAACGGACACTCATGGGTGTACTGGCATTGGGTCGGTCAGCGTCCAATCTGGCGCGGTGGACGCGGTCAATATTTCCGTCAGCAGCCCAACGATGTGCCCTGGCCAAGTGGACACGCTGCGGGTGGTGGGCGGTTTTTCAAACTATTCTTGGTCGAACAACGTGATGGGCATCACCAACATCGTGAACCAGGCGGGCACTTACACCGTCACGGTCACCAATAGTTTTGGCTGCACGGGTACTTCGAGCGCGACGGTAACGCCCATTTTCCCGCCGGTCATTCAGGTGTTCAACACGCCGCTTTGCCCCGGCGACACGGCGGTTCTGATAACGATTGGAGGGAATTTCCCCCAATACAATTGGTCGTCGGGCCAAACAACCCAGTCCATAGCGACCTCGGTGCCCGGCACTTACAGCGTGACGGTGAGCGGGGTGGGGGTTTGCGCGACTTCAACGAACACGGTGCTGGATTTTGCGGCTGTGCCCACTACGGTCATTGATCTGCCCGCGACGCTAACTTGTTCCGTGACCCAAACGACGCTCAACGGGAGCGGTTCGAGCAGCGGCCCAAGTTTCCCTTTGATTTGGACGACGCAAGGCGGGCATTTTGTTTCGGGCGATAGCACTTTGAACCCCATCGTGGACGCGCCGGGCATCTATATTTTGAGCATCCTCAATACTGCCACGGGCTGTGTCACCAACGATACGGTGACGGTGACGCAAGACATTGCCCCACCACTCGCAAGTGCTGGGCCTTCGGCCACGCTTACTTGCGCGGTTCAAAATTTCGCCATCGGCCCGGTACCTGCGCCCATTGACCCCAACCTTTCGCCGGCTTGGGCAACGCCCGACGGAAACATCCTTTCGGGGAACGATACTTGGGCACCGAGCGTCAACCTGCCCGGCACTTACATCGTCACCGTGACCAATGCGGCCAATGGCTGCACCAGCACGGCCAGTGTGGTGATCGGGCAAGACATCGCGCTGCCGAACGCGCAAATTGCGCCGACCAACCTCATCACTTGTACGCAGGGAATCGTCACGCTTGACGGTTCGGGGAGCAGCAACGGACTGAATTTCACCTACCTCTGGACGACCGCCAATGGAATCCTCGCTGGCCCGACAAATGCCGCCAGCAGCGCCGCATCTGCCATTGGGAACTACACCCTGTTGGTGACAAACACGCTAAACGGCTGCACTGCTTCCGCTTCCGTCACGGTTTCTGCCGACGTGAACATCCCGAACGTGAGCGCATTGCCGCCCAATATTTTGACCTGTGTGGTGGGGAATACGGTCATTGACGCTTCGGCATCTTCCTCCGGCCCGACTTTCCAGTACAATTGGACAACTCCGAACGGCAACATCCTAAGCGGCGGGAACACGCTCACGCCCACCGTGAACGCTCCCGGAACGTACACCTTGAACCTTTTGAACACGGCAAACAATTGCACCGCCACGCTCACGGTCTTGGTGAACCAAGACATTGCACCACCCACCGCCAATGCGGGTCAAAACGGCCTGCTCAACTGCTTGATCCTGTCCACGATGCTCGACGGGACGGCCTCTTCCGCTGGGGGGAATTTTACCTACAATTGGACGACCGCCAACGGAAACATCCTGAGCGGAAACACCTCGCTCAGCCCCACGGTGAACATGGCTGGCACCTACGTTTTGCAAGTGACGAACTTGGCAAACGGCTGCACCGCAATTTCTTCCACCGTGGTGGTGAACGACGCGAATGCGCCCGATGCGCTCATTGCTGCGCCCGCCACGCTCACTTGCGCCACGCAGCAAACGGTGATTGACGCGACGGCTTCCAGCCAAACGGGCAACCTGACTTACGTTTGGTCGGGCAGCATCCTGTCGGGCCAAGGCACGCTGCAACCCACGGTGGATCAGCCGGGTATTTACACGCTCAATATCACCAACAATACCAACGGCTGCACCGACGTGGCGACGGTGACGGTCGGGCAAGACACCGTGCCGCCGGCCGTCCAAGCAGGGGCAAACGGCCTGATCAATTGCTTCAACCCCACGGGCAGCATCGGCAGTTTGGGCAATCCTTCCGGGCCGGGATTCACCCTGCAATGGACCACCACGGGGGGCAATTTCATCTCGCCGACCAATGGCCCAACGGCTGTGATAAATCAGGCGGGCGATTACCATTTGCTCATTACCAATCTTCAAAACGGCTGCACCGCCACCGACGACGTAAGCGTTGCGGCGGACTTTGCCGGACCTGTGGCGAATGCTGGCCCGACCAATGAATTGACGTGTGTGCTGACTTCGCTTGCCCTGCAAGGAAGCGGGAGCATGGGCGCGAATTTTAATTACCTCTGGACGACTGCCAATGGCAACATCTCGGCTGGGGCGAACACGCTCTCGCCCATCGTGGATGCTCCGGGGGCGTACAACCTTTTGGTCACCAACGCCCAAAACGGCTGCACGGCGAGCAGCCAAGTGGGCATCACAGAAAATGCCAATGGCCCGGTGGCCTCGGCGGGTTTGCCGCAAACGCTCACTTGCACGTTCACCAGCACCACTTTGAGCGCGGCGGGATCGAGTACTGGGCCTGAATTTGTGTATGCTTGGGCTACTGGAAATGGAAACATCTCTTCCGGCGCAAACACCTTCACGCCGGGCATTGACGCGCCCGGCACCTACGTCGTGACCGTGACCAACACAATGAACCTTTGCACCCAAACCGCCAGCGTCGCCATTTTGCAGGATATTCAGTCGCCTGTGGTAAATGCTGGAGCGGACAATCTTCTTACCTGCGTCATCACGAGCGCAGTTTTGCAAGCCCAAATCATTTCGTCTTCTTCCACCAACATTGGGTATGTGTGGGCTACGCCAAATGGGCAAATCATTTCGGGCGGCAACACGGCCAGCCCTACCATCGGCGCTCTGGGCAATTATTTGGTCACCGTCACCGATGCCGTCAATGGCTGCACAGGTACTGACCAGTTAGAGGTTTTCGAGGATGTTGCCCTACCAACGGCAATCATCGCCAATCCCTTGACGCTTACTTGTGCGGTTCAGCAAGTGACGCTGAACGCGACGGCTTCCAGCGTGGGCGCAAATTTTGACTACAATTGGACTTCTCCTACGGGCAATTTTGTGACTGCACAAAACCCGCAACTTCCCATCGTGGACGAGCAAGGCGTGTACAATCTCCTCATCACCAACACCGCCAACGGCTGCACCCAAAGCGCCAGCGTGACCGTGCCGCAAGATGTGCAATTGCCTGCCGTCGAGGCGGGGCAGAGCGTCGGGCTTGATTGCGACACGCAGACGAATACCCTCAACGGCGCGGGTTCAAGCCAAGGAGCCAACTTTTCCTATTCGTGGTCAACGGCCAACGGCCAGATCATTTCCGGCGGGAATACTTTGACCCCCAGCATCGGCGATCCGGGCGACTATGTGCTCACGGTTTTTGACAGCCAAAACGGCTGCTCCAAAGTTGACAACGTGAACGTGACGGAAGATGTGCAGCATCCCGCACTCGCCATTACTCCGCCGCAAACGCTGACTTGCGTCGTGCTTTCGGCAACGCTCATCGGCACCGCAACAGGCTCTGGCAACGCACCCAGCATTGTTTGGGCAACCACCAACGGAAACATCGTAGCGGGCGGCACCTCGCTCACGCCGACGGTGGATGCTCCCGGCACTTACGCGCTCACGGTTCTGAACAACACCAACGGCTGCTCCAGCACCATGCCCGTCACGGTGACGGAGAATATCCAAACGCCCCTCGTGCAGGTGCAGCCCGCGCCGCTTTTGACTTGCTCGGTGTTGCAATTCCCCTTGCAAAGCACCGTGCCTGCGCAAGCCAGCGTGGTGTGGACGACCGCGAACGGCCACATCGTTTCGGGGGCAAACACGCCAAACCCCACGGTGGACGAGCCGGGGCTTTACCTGCTCAGCATTACCTCAACGGTGAACGGCTGCACCAATTCGGCGCAAATCGCCGTGCTGCGCGAACTGAATGTGCCGAAGGATTTCCATTTCAACCTGCTGCCCCCGCTTTGCAACGGCACGCCGGGGATGCTCACGGTGGATCAGGTCAACGGAGGTATTGGCCCCTTCGCCTACTCCGTTGACGGCGGGCAGACGTTTTTCCCTTCTCAGGAATTCAACAACCTCGCGCCGGGCAACTATGATTTGGTGATTCAGGACCTGAATGGCTGCGAAGTGATGCAGCCCGTGGTCGTGCCAAGCCCGCTCATTCCGCTCGTGACGAGCCCGCCTTTGTTTGAAATTGGGTTGGGAGAAAACCAAGAAATCCAGGCAGTAGTGCCGCCGCCCTTCCCCCTCGCGCTCGTGGAAACGGTGATTTGGAATCCCATGGACGGCTTGACATTCGAGGGGAACAGCACCCTGCAATTGCTCAGCCCGGTGGCGCAGCCGTTCAGGACGACGGAATACACGGTCACGATTGTCACGAAAGAAGGTTGCAAATCCGTGGCGCGCACCATCATCAGGGTGGATCGGGAAGTGGATATCTACGCCCCCAACGTGATTTGGCCCGACGACCCCAATGGCGAAAACGGCACGTTCTTGATTTTTGCCCGCGACGAATCAATCGCCCTCATCAAGAATCTTCAAATCTTCGACCGCTGGGGTTCGCTGATTTTTCAGAACAAAGATTTCCGGCCCAATGATTTTTCGGCAGGCTGGAATGGCGACTATCGCGGCGAACCGGTGAACCCCGCTGTGTTTGTGTGGTGGGTGGAGCTGGAATTGGTGGATGGGCGGGAGTTGCTGGTGAAGGGGGATGTTACGGTGCTGCGGTAGGAGGGCAACCTCATTCTTTCTCCAAGGACGCAAATCGCACCGCACGCTGTGGCAGGGTTCGCAGGGTCTGCGTCGAACATACCACGGCACTTCCTGTTTGAAAAAAAATGAAACACTTCCTCTGGTACACCTCCTTCTTCGCCCTGCTTTTTGCGGGCGACAGAATCGCCGGGTTTTCCCTGCAAAAACAGGCCGAAGAGAGCCAGTTCCGCTATTCCCGGCTCTATCGGGGCGGGGCGGTGGCTGATATTTTGCTCTTGGGGAACTCGCGCGGGCTGATTTTTTACCAGCCATACATCGAAGCAATCACGGACAAAACCACCTGCAACCTAAGCTACAACGGCCTTCCGATGGACGCGGCCAAATGCCTTGCGCTCGACTATCTCGACCGCTACCCTACCCCGCAGATTCTGCTGCTCGATATCACGATGTGCGACCGCGAGAACGACGAACTGTTGGCGGGTTTTCTGACTTTTTCAAATAAATCAAAACACCTCGATACGCTGATTCGCGGCAAATTGCCCAAGGTGTGGTGGGGCGGACAGGTCTCTTCCCTTTTTCGTTGCAACAACGAGATTTTCCAGCGCGCGCTGTTTCACCGAAACAAGTCGGACAAGGATTGGCTGCTGGACCGGGAGATTCCGAAGGCTTTGGCCGCCGAGGTTTCCAAGCATTCCTACGACCTCGAAATCCACCCGTATTTGATTCAAAAATTGAAAGAAACCGTGGAAGCGGCTCGTGCTTCTGGGCTACGGGTGGAATTGGTCATCAGCCCGTACTTTCCTGGCTTTCAGGTCAAAAATCTTGATTCGCTCAAGGCAGAAGTTGAAAAAGCGACTGGCCTCGCCGTGCGAGATTACCGCGCTGCGCTGACTGACCCGGCGGATTTTGGCGACTTTATGCACCCGAACAAAAGGGGAAGTATGAAGTACATGGATCTGCTGAAACGGGATGGGGTGTTGCCATAGAAAAGTATTGGGCAAATGACCTCAGAGGATGAAGCGGTGGCCGCTTTTTTGGCGTTCCATGCTGCATTAATGTTTCCTTTGCGTGACCCTGCCGATGTTCGGTAGTCTTTACGGCTCAAATTCAAACACACATTCTCACCATGAAAAAACTTGCGATTTTCTCCCTCTTCGCCGCCCTGTTGTCTTTCTCCGCTTGCGATGTTTTGCAAGAAGTGGCGAACAACGTCTTGACCGAGCCGAGCCTCGAAGAAATTGGCCGCGGCCTCAAAGAAGCGCTCACCAACGGCATCGGCAAAGGCGCCGACGCGCTCTCGCAGCGCGACGGCTACTTCAAAAGCGCGTACAAAATCCTCCTTCCATCTGATGTACGCAAGGTGACGGACAAACTCAAAAACGTGCCTGGGTTCAGCAACATCGAAGGCGAACTGCTAGAGAAAATGAACCGGGGGGCCGAAGACGCGGCCAAAGAGGCCAAGCCCATTTTCGTCGCGGCCATTCGCGGGCTTACGTTCAATGACGTGACCAATATCTTGATGGGCACAGACAACGCCGCCACACAGTACCTCAACCGCACCACGAGCCAGCCGCTCTACGACAAGTTCAACCCAAAAATCGTGGCCTCTTTGGACAAAATCGGCGCGAACAACCTCTGGAAAAAAGCCGCCGATGCCTATAACAAAATCCCGCTCGTCACCAAAGTCAACAGCGACCTCGACGACTATGTGACCAAGGAGGCGCTCAAAGGCCTGTTCGGAAAAATCGAAGAAGAAGAGAGGAACATCCGCCGCAACAGAACATCGCGCACTACCGAACTGCTCAAAAAAGTGTTCGCCAAGCAAGACGGCAACAGGAAATAATTGCTGATTCTTGATTGATAATTGCTAATTCCTGGCACTACGCGCAATCAGCAATTATCAATCAGCAATCAAGAATTATCAATCAGCAATCACCTGTACCACTTTTTCAAAACCCCCTCCCCCAGTTTCCCTTGCGGCGTATAGTCGCGTTCCGGGTAGCCCTCGTGGCCGCGCATATTCGGAAACCATTTCCAAAGGAAACCGCCTGCCCACCAACCCTCCGGCTGGAAAGTGGCGAAAAGCGCTTCAAGGCAATTGGCTTGCGCCTGCTCGTTGATGTTGCGGCCTTCGATGCCGCGTTCTAATTCCCAGTTGCGCCAGCCACAGCCGTCCACGCTCAAGTAGCCGAATTCGGTAAACAAAACGGGTTTCCCTTTTTCCTTGCTCAACTTTTTCAACCTCTCGTGGATGGGTTTCCACGCGGTTTTCAACTGCTCCACCTCTGGCGTGGCGGCATCCACTAATGGGAAATACCCGCCGAGGCCGATGTAGTCCAGTTCGTTCCAAAACGGCACCCGTTCCCAGTCGTCCCAATTGGACGAATACGTCAGTTTGCCGCCGTACACGGCTTTGATTTTCTGAATCAGACCCGTCCAAAACTGCGGGCGTTTTTGGATGGCGTTGTTGAATTCCGTGCCGATGCAAAACAGTTCGGCCCCCGTAGAATCGGCCAGCGCAGCAAAGCGCAGGATGTACCGTTCGTAGGCCGACTCCCACAATGCCCAGTCTTCGTCCGATTTGAAGTCGAGCGTCCCGGTCCAGCCGTAGGGGATATAGACTTGGGGTTTCATCATCACTTTAATGCCGTGTTTGTGTGCCGCGCGGATGGTTTCGCGCACACCTTCGGGCCGTTCGCCCCACCATTGGCCGCCATGCTCGCTGAAGCGCACATTTGGCACATCCTGCCGCGTGAAAGCGTAGGGGACGACGGCAATCCAATTAGCGCCCACGGCCTTCACCGCCGTCATGGGGTTTGCGGGAAAAGGCTCCGGCGGGGCTACGAACGTGAGGCCGTGCATTTTGGGGGAGTTGAGGTTGCCCTCCTTCGCCAAGGCTTCGGCGGGTAAAGGTTCGGGGGCTTGTGCTTGGGTTTCCATTTTCGTAGAAGTAGTTGTCTGGCTTGATTGGTTGCAAAAAGCCAAGACGAAAATGGGCAAAAGCAGCGCGAGGGAAAGATGTTTCATAGCGCCTCATTTTTTGTAGTCCATGATGTTCAAATGCTGTGGGCAAAACTCCGCGTCGTGCGGGTCGTTGGAAGCAATGACCACGAGGCGCTCGGCGGCGTGTTCTGAAAGGAGTTTTTTGTACCACTCCACCCCTTGCACATCCAAGTTGGTGGCAGGCTCGTCCAAGAGCAGGATGGGCGTATCGGAGCAAATGGCGAGGGCGAGTTTGAGCCGTTGCTTCATGCCGGAGGAGAAAAAAGCGGATTTCTTTCTGGCGGGCGCGGGGCAAAGCCAGCAGGTCGTAGAGGCTGGCGGGCGTGAAGCCGGGGAGCAGGGGCTTGAGTTTGGCGTGGAATCGGAGGGCTTCTTCGAGCGTGAATTCCTCGATGAGTTCGATGTAGGGCGCGGCGTAACTGATTTTCCTGAACACCGCCTCCTCTTTCAATTCACGGCATAGTCTGAATATTCCCGAATTTCTTCGGGCAGAAAACCGATAACAATATCTGTTTTCGGCACCCCTTGTTCTTCCAGCATTTCACCGACTTCCCATTCCGTCATATTTTGCTGAATCCAAATTTTCCCCCCGATGATGTCAAAGTGCATCGGGCAGTCGTGGATAAATTTATCGTCGTCCCAACCAATGGTGACGATTTGATAGCGATGATTTTTGGTGTCGGCCAATAATTGGTTGGTCGCGCTGATGTTTGCGTATCGAATTTTAGCGTAATCATCTAAAATTGACAAAATCGCTTTTTCGTATTTTTTTACTTTATCCATTTTAGGATGTTTTTTCTTCTTTGGTTATAGACAATGATTTTGATTTTTTCAATTTCAAAAACTCTTTTTACCAATGGCTCATTTTCAAACCGTTCAAAAATAGATTTGGGAATTGCCAGATAAAGTACCCGTTTTGAGGCCAACATTTCCAGTGCGTTTCTGTAGACGATAAATTTCCCGACGGCTTCGTAAAATGCCGTGATGAAAGAAGGGTTGCCGAAAGTCTTGATTTCAATGGCAATTTTTTCTCCATCTTTTTCCGCCCCGATTAGCAATTCCGCCCCCAAATCTATATGAATTTGAATTTTTCCCGATTTTAAAACCAATGGGTCATCTGTGATTTTCCAACCTTCATTTTCAATAGCGTGGCGGAATTCAAAATGAAATTTATCTCTGGCCATAATTCAGGGATGCTTGTCAAAAATGCGTTTTTGAAATACAAAAGTCTGGTTTTTTCGCAAATTCTTCTACTTCAAATAGAAGACATACCTCCATTTTCAACGCTTATACTCCACGATGTTCAAATGCTGTGGGCAAAACTCCGCGTCATGTGGATCATTAGAGGCAATCACCACCAGCCGCTCGGCAGCATATTCCGAAATTAATTTCTTGTACCACTCCACGCCCTGCACATCGAGGTTGGTGGCAGGCTCGTCCAAGAGCAGGATGGGCGTATCGGAGCAAACAGCGAGGGCGAGTTTGAGCCGCTGCTTCATGCCGGAGGAGAAAAAGCGAATTTCTTTCTGGCGGGCGCGGGGCAAGGCCAGCAGTTCGTAGAGGCTGGCGGGCGTGAAGCCGGGGAGCAGGGGCTTGAGTTTGGCGTGGAATCGGAGGGCTTCTTCGAGCGTGAATTCCTCGATGAGTTCGATGTAGGGCGCGGCGTAGCTGATTTTCCTGAACACCGCCTCCTCTTGAATTTTTGCGCCTTCGTTTTCAAAAAAAACATCCCCCGCCGACGGGGTAAGGTGGCCGGAAAGGACTTTGAGCAAGGTGGATTTGCCAGAACCGTTCGGGCCGAGGATGGCCCAGCGTTCGCCCGCACGGAAGCGGCTGTTCAGCCCTCTGAAAATCCATTCGAGGCGGTAGCGCTTGCCGATGTTTTGCAGTTGGATGGTCACGCCCGGTACCCTTTGATAATCCCGCGCTTCGAGGTACGCGCAAATTCGAGGATGCTGGTTTTGTGCTCGCTGTCGGGTATTTCGGTCTCGATGATTTTCAGCGCTTTTTTCACGCTGTTGCCGCGCACATACAGGATTCGGTAGATGTCCTCGATGTGGTGCATCTCTTCTTTTGTAAACCCCCGGCGGCGCAGTCCGATGGAGTTGATGCCCGCGTAGCAGAGCGGTTCGCGGGCGGCTGTGATGAAGGGTGGCACGTCTTTGCGCACCAGCGAACCTCCCCCAATCATCACCTGCGCCCCAATGCGCACATATTGGTGCACCGCCACCATGCCTCCCAGTGTGGCCCATTCGCTGATATGGATGTGCCCAGCGAGGGTGACGTTGTTGGCCAGCACACAGTCGTGGCCGATGTGACAGTCGTGTGCAATGTGGACGTAAGCCATGACGAGGCAGTTTTCGCCCACGGTGGTTTTGCCGCCAAAAGCGAGGTTGCCCCGGTTGAGCGTACAGCATTCGCGGATGATGGTGCCGCTGCCGATTTCGAGCGTAGCGGGTTCTTCCAGCACACCCTTGGTTTGCGGGGACGCACTCAGCACCGCACCGGGAAACACGCGGCAATTGTCGCCAATGCGCGCACCGTTCATGATGGTCACGCCGGGCCCTATCCAGCAGTTGTCGCCGATGGACACGTCTTCTTCTATCGTGCTGAAGTTGCCGATATGGACGTTGTTGCCAATGCGGGCATTGGGGTGTACATCTCGAAAACCGTCTGAATAATTCATTCTCTAAGGCTGGGTAGATGGTTTAGAATGGCTTAGGCGGTTTAGTGGTTTCTCTCTCACTCTCTCACTCTCTCACGCCTCTCACTCTCTCACCCTCTCACTGCGACGCACCACCTGCGCGGTCAGTTCTCCTTCCGAAACGATTTTGCTGCCGACGTAGGCCGTGCCCTGCATGTGCACGATGCCGCGCCGGATGGGTTCGAGGAGTTCCATTTTGAGGATGAGCGTATCGCCCGGCATCACTTTGGCTTTGAACTTCGTGTTGTCAATTTTGAGGAAATAAGTGTCCCAGTTCCCTTTGTCCGGCACACTGTGCAGCGCGAGTATGCCGCCCGTTTGGGCCAAGGCTTCTATCTGCAAAACGCCTGGGAACACCGGGTTTCCGGGGAAGTGTCCTTGGAAAAAGGCCTCGTTCATCGTCACGTTCTTCACGCCCACGATGTGCGTTTCGCTGATCTCTATGATCTTGTCGAGCATCAAAAAAGGGTAGCGGTGCGGCAAGAGTTGCATGATGGCGTTCACATCCATCATCGGTTCTTTTTCGGGGTCGTATTTGGGGATGCCCACCAAGCGGCGTTTCTCTATGAGGTGTTTTTTCAGGATTTTGGCAAACTCTACGTTGGCCGTATGGCCCGGCTTGGTGGCCACTATCTTGCCCCGGATGGGCTTTCCGATCAGCGCCAGGTCGCCGATCACGTCGAGCAGTTTGTGCCGCGCAGGCTCGTTGGGGAAGAGGAGTTTCACGGTGTTCAGCACCCCTTCGGTCTCTACCTTGATGCTGGGCTTGCCCATTTTTTTTGCCAAATTGTCCAGTTCGCCCTGTTCCATCCGCCGGTCGGCGATGACGATGGCATTGTCCAAATCGCCCCCTTTCACCAAGCCGAGGTCGAGCAGCTTTTCCAGTTCGTGTAAAAAAACAAACGTGCGGCAAGGCGCGATTTCCGAAGGGTAATCGGCCAGATCGTTCATCGCCGCGAACTGCGGCCCCAGCACTTTGGAGTTGAAGTCAATCATCGCCGTCACCTCGAAATGGTCGGCGGGCAGCGCCAGCAACTCCGTCCCCGTCACCTCGTCTTTGTACGAAATAGGCTCCGTGATTTCAAAAAACTCGCGCTCGGCCTCCAATTCCCTGCGCCCTGCTTGGCGCAGGGCCTCCACGAAAGGCATCGAGGTGCCGTTCATGATGGGCATTTCGGGGCCATCTATTTCGAGCAGCACATTGTCGTAGCCCAAGCCGACCAGCGCCGACAGGACGTGCTCGACGGTGGACACCTGCGCCTCGCCGCTCTTGAGCGTAGTGCCACGGTTGGTGGACACTACGAGTTTCACGTCCGCCGGGATGACGGGCTGATCAGGCAAGTCCACGCGCTGGAAGCGGAAACCGTGGTTCGCTTCGGCGGGCTTGAAAGTCAGGGTCACGTTCCGGCCTGTGTGCAGGCCCACCCCGCTGATGGAGACTGGGGCTTGGATGGTGGATTGCTTCATAAAAATCAGGTCTTAGAAAGACTGTTCCGGCAATAAATCGGCGGGCAAAAGTACAATTCGGTGGGAGAAAATGAGTGGCGCCTATCAAATCCGCTACTTCTCAGAATAGGGCGTTCGCGTCACGATGCTGCGCCCCAGCGTAAGTTCGTCGGCATACTCCAGGTCGCCGCCGAACGACACCCCACGCGCAATCGCGCTCACCTGAACGCCCAAGGGCTGCAATTTTTTGGAAAGGTAAAAAATCGTCGTCTCGCCCTCGATGGTCGGGCTGATGGCCATGATGGCTTCGCGGATTTCGCCCTGTTGGGCGCGCTGGGCCAGCGATTCAATGTTCAGGTCGGAGGGGCCGATGCCCTCGATGGGCGAGATGATGCCGCCCAGCACATGGTAAAGCCCGCGATACTGGCTCGTGTCTTCGATGGCCATCAGGTCGCGGATGTTTTCCACCACGCACACCAAGGAGCGGTCGCGGCGCGGGTCGGCGCAGATTTCGCAGAGCTCGGCGTCCGAAAGATTGTGGCATTGGCGGCACTCGCGGATGCCCTCGCGCATGGCGGTGAGCGCGGCGGCGAATTGCTCTGTGGTCGGTTTGTCTTGTTTGAGCAGGTGCAGCACGAGCCGCAGCGCGGTTTTGCGCCCGATGCCGGGGAGCGAGGCGAATGCCTCTACGGCTTTCTCGATGAGTTTGGAGGAGAAGGTCATGGGGCAAAGTTAGAATGGTATTTCACATCCGTCAAAAACAAACCCTGAGGCGGCACGCTCAGGCTTTTTTTCAAAGGCTTTTGTTCGTCGAGCGCCGCCTGCACATCTGCTACTGCCAACTGCCCCCTGCCCACTTGCACGCTCGCCCCCACGATGAGCCGCACCATGCCCCGCAGGAAACGGTTGGCCCTGATGTGGAAAACCCATCGCTGCTCCTCCGGGCGTTTTTGCCAGAGCGCGGCCTTCACGTCGCAGTTGAAATTTTCCAGCCCGCTGTCCGATTTGCAAAAAGGAAAAAACGCCGTGTAGCGCGGGAGCAAGGCGGCCACTTCCTGCATTTTTTCAAAATCCAAAAGCGCGTGCTGCGGGTAGTGCCACGCCGTCTCGGTGGAAAACGGGTCTTTGCGCAGCGCAAGGTGGTACTCGTAGCTGCGCTCATAGGCATCGAAGCGGGCATGGCTATCGGGGGCCACGGGGCGGATTTCGTGAACGGCAATGTCGTCAGGCAGCAGGCTGTTGAGGCCATTGAGGAAAGTGGGCGGCAAAGGTTTTTCGGCGTCGAAATGCGCCACATAGTATCGGGCGTGTACCCCTGCGTCGGTGCGCCCACAGCCGGTCAGGGCTATTTGCTGGCGCAAAACCGTGCTCAACGCCGCTTCCAAAGTAGCCTGCACGGAAGGCGCGTTCGGCTGGGTTTGCCAGCCAGCGTAGTGTGTGCCGCGATAAGAAAGGGTGAGGAAATAGCGCACTGGGGGCGGAGGGTGAGCGGGGTGAGAAAGCGAGCGGGGCGAGAACGTGAGCGGGGTGGGAACGTGAGAAGAGTGGAGGCCCTCCTCAAAAAGATACTCTTGATGACCTTCCAAAACGTCCCGGACGATTGGAGCAAATCCATTATGGCTTGGAACAGTATTTACCAGCATCTTGTCATTCATTTTAAAACCAGAATCGAGGCTTGCAAAAAAGATTGATTTCCTTTGAGACCGTTTTCTGAACACTCTTCAGCGTCTTTTTAAAACCCCTCGTGCCGCTCACTTTTCTCACATTCTCTCACCCTCTCACAACTCTCACCCATGTCCGTACAACTCAGCCAAGCAAAGCAGGCCGCCAAAAAAATAGGCCGCCGCATCCTGTGGGTCATCTTCGGCGTGTTCCTCCTCGTGTGCGTTGGCTATTTTGCTTACAGCCAACTTTCTTATTCCGACGGCTACCGTTCCGGCCAATTGGTCAAAATCTCGCGCCGAGGCGTGTTGTTCAAAACCCACGAAGGCACGCTCAACCTCTCGCCCAACGGCATGATGACGGCTTGGGAATTTTCGGTGAAGAACGGGAAGATTTCCAGCCAACTGCAAGGCTTGGAAGGCAAGCAAGTCCGGATACACTATGTGCAGCGCTACCAGACTTTCTTCTGGCAGGGCGATACGGAGTACATCGTGGACGGGGTGCAGGCAGTGCAGTAGCGGGTCTGCGGGGCGGTCACGTTTTCTCCCCAACCCCATTGCCCATATCTTCGGGATGGTAAAAGCGGGCAATACTCCCTCTCTCTTCGTGGAGTTTTTGGTGGCGTGCCCTTGTGCCTTTGCCATGCACCACATCATTGTTTGGGTTTGGGCGGGCTGAGTTTCTTTTTTTCTTTGCTTTCTAATGCTTTGATGCTGTCCTCCGTGCGGAAGTTTTCGGGCATGGTGCCCCCGAGCTCCTGGATGGTTTGGCGCACTTTCCGACCTACTTCGAAGTGGGCCTGATTGGCTTGGGGCTTGCCTTTTATGTTTTCGCGGCGGAGTTTGTCTTCGGCTTGGGTGGCGCGGAAGAGGTTGGCGGCCAGTTCGGTACTGCCCATGTGGTCGAGGATGTGTTGGCTTTTTTTGAGCCCTTTGCGAGCGTGGATGTCTCTGGCGTTCAGCCCGCCGTACAAGCCTTGGTAGCCAAAGTTCTGAAAGATGGCATAGTCAATGGCATCAATCACGCCCGCGTTTTTGGCGGCATCGGCCAACTGTGCATTGTGCCGGCGAAGTTCATTGCGCAGGAAAAGCCGCTTTTCGTCGTCGGAGGGCAGGCTGTTGTATTCCTCCATTTGGCGGATTTCCTGCAAGCGGGTTTGCACGGCAAAATACGTTTGGCCGAGCGCGACGACTTCCTTGGCGGGGTCGGCGTTTTGGACAATCAGGTAGCAGGCGTAGCGGGATAGTTGGACGCTTTCAATTTGCCTTTCGGCCTTTGAGCCGATAACGACCATTTCGTGGATATCCACGAAATGGTCGGCCACAATTTGGCCGCTGTTTTGGCAGGCTTCTTTTGCCCGCTCGATGGCGGGCAGGAAATTGCGGTACTCCAGGTATTCGAGCGCTTTGCTCAAATCTCTGGCTGACCAGTATTCTGTGCCGTTTTCGTCCAAGCGTTTTATCTGCTCGAAAACGGGCCGAGGCGGGGTGCTTGAAAGACTATTTTCCATATTGCAATTGTATTTTGGGATAAAGGCGGTTGTTCCACTATTCCCTCCCGCCAAATCCACCATCGTCACCCCCTATCCCCTCTGCGGTCTTCATGGGGTTTCTGGAGCGCGTCTGTGCCTTTGCCGTGGAGGGCATCATTTTTTTGGTTTGGGCGGGCTGATTTTGATAATGGCGCGGTCAAGGTCATCCGCTGCATTTTCGAGGAGCGCGGTTTCGGCGGCGCGGTATTTTTCGAATTCGGAGAGGGCAAAAGATTCGGCTTCGACGTGGCTGACCTTTCCGGCGTGGGCAAGTATTTCACGGTCGTTTAGGGTGAGAAAGCTGTGCAGCTTGGTAGCCCAATCCTGCATGTGCATGGGTTTGCGCTGCATGGCTTGGAGTTCGGCAAACTCAAGGAATTGGCTGACGATGCGGTTGAGTTGGTCCAGTTCGTCGGTATAGAGGTAGTTTTTTGCCACCGTCACATCGTTTTTTGTGATGCGCTCACCTGGGAAGTTGCTAAGCCCCATGTTCGGTCTGTCGGCATTGGCGCGCAGCAGTATGAGCTCGGCAGCGGTGTGCGCATGGATAGCCCAATGGAATTTGTTCTGAACGGTGGCAAAAAAAGTATTGGCGAGATTGGTCTTGGCATCGTAGTCAATGCTGGTGGCGAATATGTCGCACACTTTTCGGTAAAACACCCGCTCACTGCTTCGTATGTCGCGGATGCGTGCCAGCAGCTCGTCAAAATAATTGTTTCTCGCTTTTTTGAGGCGTTCGTCGTCCAGCGCAAAACCCTTGATGATGTACTCGCGGAGGCGCTGGGTGGCCCAGATGCGAAAATGTGTGCCGACGTGCGACTTTACGCGGTAGCCCACGGAGATGATGACATCAAGGTTGTAGAATGCCGTATCATAACTTTTCCCGTCGGCAGCAGTTGTTCGGAATTTCCGAACAACTGAATTTTCGTCCAATTCGCCTTCTTCAAAAATATTTTTGATGTGCTCATTGATGGTTGACTTTGCTTTTTGAAACAATTGGCAAATTTGAGCTTGGGTCAGCCATACCGTTTCATCCGTGATCTGCACATCCACTTTTGTGGTGCCGTCTTGGGTCTGATAAATGAGGATTTCTGAACCACCCTCATCCAAAGAGTTGGGCCGCTCGAAAATGAGGGGAAGTGCGGTGACTGGTTTTCTTTTTGCCATGTTGCAATCATTTTTCAGTGATAAAGCGGTCGTTCCCCCGCCTCAAGCCAAATCCACCATAGTGACCCCGTCCCCGCCGCCATCTTCCGGGTGATAAGAGCGGGCGATGTTCCCGCCGTACTCCCGCAGTTTTTGCTTCACCACATTGCGCAGCACGCCTGTGCCCTTTCCGTGCAGGATTTGGATGGTGTTCGCGCTGGTGAGCAGGGCGTTGTCCACAAATTTTTCCAGCACTTGAAGCGCCTCGTCTTTCGCCATGCCTCGGATGTCCACCTTCGCGTCGAACGATGCCACGCGCTGGATGTCGGCAGCGCTCACGCTGGAGGGTTGTGCCAGCGGCTCGGCGGCAGGGAGTATGTCGCGCAACGCGGCAGTGATACGAAGCCCCCCCATCTGTATCGTGGCTTTTTGGCCTTTTACCTCTTCTACCTGCCCGGTAGCCCCGCCCGCGCGGAGCCGCACAAAATCGCCCACGGCAATGGGGCGGCTCATCAAAGAAGGCGAAGCCTTTTGCTCCAAGCGCACCACCTCCTCATTCACCTCGTCCACTTGGCGGGCTTTTTCCGTGCGTTCTTGGCGGAGTTTGGCGGAGGCTTCCTGCGCCTTTTCGAGGTTTTTTTCGCCTTTTAGTTCTCGGATAAGTTTGTCCACCTCGCGGTTGGTGTTCGCGCTGAGGCGCAGTTCGTGTTCTTTTTGGTCGAGTTTCAGGCGTTTGCGCTTCACGTCGAGCTCTTGGCTCATGCCATCGTAAGTCTTGATGAGGCGTTCGAGCGACTGTTCTTTGTGCTTCACGGCGCTGAGTTTCTCCTCCAATTCTTGCTTCTCGCGCTGCAGTTCTATGAGGATGTCGTCCACCGCCGTTTCGGAGCCAGTGCGGTTGCGGGCGTAGTTGATGAGGTCGCGGGCGAGGCCACTTTTTTCGGCAATCTCGAAAGCATAACTGCTGCCGGGGCGGCCCACGCGCAGTTCGTAGGTCGGCGAAAGCGTGTCCTTGTCAAAGTGCATATTCCCGTTCAGGATGCCGGGGTTGCGGAACGCAAAAACCTTGAGGTTGGAATAGTGCGTAGTGACCACCGCGTACACGCCCTTGCGGTGGAGTTGGCGCAAAATGGCCTCTGCGATGGCCCCACCTGGCTTGGGGTCGGTGCCGCTCCCCATTTCGTCAATCAGCACGAGCGTCTGCGGGTCGGCTTTTTGGAGGAAAACGCGGGCGTTTTGCAAGCGAGAAGAATAAGTCGAAAGGTCGTCGTCGAGGCTTTGCTGGTCACCGATGTCGGCAAAGATTTGGCGGAAAATGCCAAACTCGCTCAGTTCGTGTACCGGCACGAGCAAGCCGCTCTGCACCATCATTTGCAGGAGGCCGACGGATTTCATCGCCACCGATTTGCCCCCGGCATTGGGGCCAGAAAGGATGAGGATGTGGTCTTCGGGATGGAGCCGCAGCTCGAACGGCACAGTCTTGCGCCCCGTCTGTTTGTTCTTCAGGTACAAAAGCGGGTGGTAGCCTTTGCGGATGTTGATGATGGGTTTTTCTTTCAAAATCGGCATCCCGGCGCGCATGGAGAGGGCGAGCGAGGCTTTGGCACGCAACACGTCGAAATGGACGAGCACCTCGGCGTAGCTCCGCAGGAGCGGGCTGTAAGGCCGGAAGGTTTCGCTCAGGTCGCGGAGGATTCGGAATATTTCGCGCCGCTCGTCGTGCTCGAGGTCGAAGATGTCGTTGTTGATTTCGATGACGGCTTCCGGCTCGATGAAGGCCGTGCGCCCCGTGTCGGACTCGTCGTGGATGATGCCCCGTATTTTGCGCTTGTGCTCGGCAGGCACGCTCAGCACCCGGCGGCCATTGCGGAAGGATTCGGGCGAATCGGAAAGCCAACCTTTGGAGCGGCATTCTTGGATGATTTGGCGGAAGCGGCCATCCAATTCCCGTACTTTCTGCTGGATGTCGCGGCGGATGCGCATCAGTTCGGGCGATGCGTCGGGGCGGATTTCGCCTTTTTCGTCGAAGACGGCGGTGATGGATTTCATCAGCCCTTCGTCGTTCGAGAGGCCGCGCGTGACATCGTAGAGTTTTGGGTAAATCTCTTTTTTTGCGCCTCCGGCAAAAAACTTGAACACGTCGCGCATCATGACCAGCACCCGCAAGATGCCTTGGAACGCCTCGGCCTGAAGGGTGAACCCCTCAATGTCGAGCATTTTCAGGCTGGGCGGTATGTCCGGGAACCGCTCGAGCGGGAAGCGGTCTTTGTTCTCCAAAATGAGTTTGAACTCGCGGGCTTCGCGCAGGGCTTTGTCTATTTTGGAAAAATCGGTGAGGGGCGCAACGGCGCGGAGGACTTCCGCTGCCATAGGGGTGAGGCTCTCTTTCTCAAGCAAATCGAGGACTTTGTCAAACTCTAACTTGCGGAATACGTCTTTCGGCTCGAATGTCATAAACGGTGGGCGGTGGGCGGTTCGCGGCGGTTTTGGACTATGCTTAGTGGACCGTGTATCGCTGCAAAATTATCGCCCCCAAACAAATGATCGGGTAGGAAGTTCCGCGAGCCTAAGTAAATGCTTCAGCCATTCTTTGTGCCACAGAACGCTCGACAATAGCCTGAATGGTCTGGTTCATGTTTTTCAAGCGCACGATTTGGTTGAAGCCAAAAAATCCAAAATGGACAAGCATTTTGCCTACCAATTCATCGGCAAAAGAGGAAGACACCACAGAAAGTCCGTCGAAGTCAATCACGATGCCCTTTTTGGTGTCGTTGAACATATTGATCAGGTCGGTCCGAATTCTCTTCCCGGATTCTCTCGTGCCAGTGCCTGTCTTTGCATCGGCCAGGCGAAATGTGACAGCTCCATTGTCATCTTCAAAACTTTCCGTCCGATAATTGACAGGCTTATGCCCTTTCAATGCTTCTGCCAACGATATTTCTTTGCTATAATTCAACTGAAAATCTACCAAGCATGCTCCATGGCTGGGAGAAAGAGAGGTCAATTTATTATTCACCGTCACGTCGCCGTTAGAGCGCATGTACAGCCCAGAACCAGAAATGATTGTGATTCGCCCAGAGTTGTTTTTTACAATCTCTGAAAGCCCCCACATCCCATTCCCTTGTCCTACCTTTTTATCGCGCGTTACACTTTCCTGAATCGCCAGTTGAATGGCCTCCAAAGGAGTCTTGGGTGCATGAGGGGAATCTTTCAGCGAGTTGAAAATCCCCTGTCCATGGTCGTACACACAAAAAGCGATGTGCTTGGTTTGTTTGTGGATTTGCCCCATTACAAACCCTGATTGGCTTTCGGAGTGAACGATCACGTTGTCCATGATCTCATTCATGCACCAAAGCATGGCATCAATGACTCCTTCTTCGCACACAACTTCTTGCGAAATTGATCGCAGCATTTCTGTGCTCAGCGCAAACGTATCGCTGTCGGTTTCATAGCGCCATACAAGGTTCAAGACGTTTCCTTGTAGCAAGTCTTGATTTTTACTAACGACAAGTGGTGCGGAGAAATGGCTCCTTTCCAGAAAGGAGGACAAATTTTCAAACTGAAAATCAATGCCTTTTTGGTTGTAATAATCAACAATTCCTGCAATCGGAACCAAGATGTTCGGGAATGCCCTCCCTACGTCATGACAGTCAATGACAATGTCTTCGTACCCTTTTTTTTCTACCAAGTTGGATACCGTGTGCAGAAAACTCCCCACCAAAAGCGGCGTGTCCATTTTTGCAAAATGTATCCTATTGTCAGAAGTGGTAATTCCAAGTGCGTCCATATTGTCACAAAGATAGATTTCTTTCAAACCACCTTCGCCCCCACATTTATCTCCTCCACCACCTCAGGGTTCAGCAGCGTAGAAATATCCCCCAAATTAGAAGTGTCGCCTTCGGCGATTTTCCGCAGAATCCGCCGCATGATTTTCCCCGAACGGGTCTTGGGAAGCCCCGGCACGATCTGGATTTTGTCGGGCTTGGCGATGGGGCCGATTTCCCGTGTCACCACATCCAGCACCTCTTTTCGGAAAGTCTCGGCGTGTTCCACTGGGTGGTTCGTGATGACGTAGGCGTAGATGCCCTGCCCCTTGATGTCGTGCGGAAAGCCGACCACTGCGCTTTCCACGATGTTGTCGTGCTTGTTGATGGCATCTTCCACCTCGGCAGTGCCGATGCGGTGGCCGCTCACGTTCATCACATCGTCCACGCGCCCGATGATTCGGTAGTAGCCGTCCGCATCGCGCCGTGCGCCGTCGCCCGTGAAGTACAGGTTTTTAAAAGCGGCGAAATAGGTTTGGCGGCATCGCTCGTGGTCGCCCCAAGTAGTGCGCAAGATGCTTGGCCACGGGAACTTGATACAAAGCAAGCCTTCCACGCTTGCCCCGCCATCGGCGGGGTTTCCCAAGATTTCCCTGCCATTCGTGTCCACCAAAATCGGTTGAATGCCGGGCAATGGCAAGGTGGCGAAACAAGGCTTCGTCGGCGTGATGCCCGCAATTGGCGTGATTAGCATCCCCCCCGTTTCGGTCTGCCACCAAGTGTCCACGATGGGGCAGCGTTTCTTCCCGATTTTTTCATTGTACCAGTTCCAGGCCTCCTCGTTGATGGGTTCGCCCACCGTGCCGAGCACGCGCAGCGAGGGCAAGCGGCGGTTTTTGACAAAAGAATCGCCCGCCGCCATGAGGGCACGGATGGCCGTGGGGGCAGTGTAGAAGATGTTGACTTTGTGGCGCTTTACGACATCCCAAAAACGCCCCGCGTCGGGGAAAGTCGGTATGCCCTCGAACATCAGGCTCGTCGCCCCCGCCAGCAAGGGCCCGTAGATGATGTACGAGTGGCCGGTAATCCAGCCCACGTCGGCGGTACACCAAAAGATTTCGCCGTCCTGATATTGGAACACGTTGCGGAAGGTGTACTCGGTGTACACCATGTAGCCGCCGTGCGTGTGTACTACGCCCTTTGGTTTGCCCGTCGAGCCGCTGGTGTAGAGGATAAAAAGCGGGTCTTCGGAATCCATTTTTTGGGCCTTGCAAGTTTTGCGCTTGCCCGCAACGGCATCGTGCCACCAAAGGTCCACGCCCTCCTTCCAAGCCACCGCGCCGCCGGTGTTTTTATGGACGATGACGGTTTTGACCGAATCGCAACCGAGCGCCAGGGCTTCGTCCACAATGGATTTCACGGGAATATTCTTTGCGCCCCGCGCATTGAAATCGGAGGTGATGACCGCCGCGCACTGCGCGTCCTTGATTCGGTCGGCTACGGAAATGGCCGAAAAACCCGCAAAAACCACCGAGTGAATCGCCCCGATGCGGGCGCAGGCCAAAACGGCCACGGCCAGTTCCGGGGTCATGGGCATATAGATGCAAACCCGGTCGCCCTTTTTTATTCCCTGCGCTTTGAGGGCATTGGCGAGCTGGCAGACTTGCTGGTACAGTTGCTTGTAGGAGATTTTGCGCGGCTTGGCCTTGGGGTCGTTGGGTTCCCAGAGGATGGCCGTTTGCTTGGCGCGGTCAGCGAGGTGGCGGTCGAGCACATTCTCCGTGATGTTGAGTTTGCCGCCCAAGAACCACTGCACCTTGGGCTGGCGGAAATTCCATTTCAACACTTGCCGCCACGGTTTTTTCCACTGAAAAGTGGCGGCCTGTTCGGCCCAAAAACCCTCGGGGTCAGCGATGGAGCGGGCGTACACTTCGTGGTATTCGGCGAGGCTTTTGATTTGTAATATCATAGCAGAAGTCGAATGATTTTGATTTTGAGGGCGGTAAAGGTAGCAACTGCCCTATTTGAAAAAATGCCCCTACTGACCATAAGGCCAACAGGGGGCGACTAAAATTGCTAATACTCACGAATCAGGGGTTGAGACAAATGCTTAGTTTCATTGATTTTCTAATTCCCAATGGTGGCCGCTCTCCCGAAGCCAGCCATGTGCTGGTTCCGAATTTGTTCTCCATAAGTAGCAGGCTCCAGCACAATCAGGCGAGCCTTGCTTCTTACCGTCAAGTGGGCGGTCGGGGAGCACAACAGGCTCTGTACTTCCACTTCACCTTGGTCAATAATGGGATAACAAAACGTGCTGCTGGAAATATCAGGGATGACAACGTGGGAAAATTCATTCGGCACGCGGCCTTCTTTCCAGTTGCTGGGGCAGTTCCAGTCCGACTTTCTGCCGGCGGTGCCGCCTTTCCAGGTGGCGGTTTGTTGGGCTTGAGCACAAAGGCTGCCGAGCGAAAAGAGGGCGATGATTGCAATGGACTTTTTCATGCTGTTCGAGTTTGATTTGTTCTTGTTTGAAATGATGGGGCAAAGATCAGCGAGCAGCCTTGGCTGGGTAAGCGCAGAACTACGGGGCTGGTGAATTCAGGTGTTTTTACGGGGCAGGGCTATTTCCGAGGCAATACGGCAAACCCAACTTTGCCCTCCGCGCTACACATCAATCCTTAAAAAAAAGAATACCCATGTTGCAATTTTCAAGGATGAACTTAATTTTGTGGCATGATAAAGCGATACTTGGAATCCGAAATCCTCAAAGACCTGCGCTACTTTCCGGTGTTGGCCATCATTGGCCCACGGCAATCAGGCAAGACCACGCTGGCCAAAATGCTCATGGCTCAAACAGGCAAGCCAACGCTTTACTTGGATCTCGAATCGTCCAGCGACATTTATCGCCTGCAAGATTCAGAGTCGTTTTTTCGAGCGCATGAAAACCATTGCGTTGTAATAGATGAGGTGCAGCTCATGCCCAGCCTATTCCCGCTGCTTCGGTCACTTATTGACCGCAACCGTGTGCCAGGCCGTTTCATTTTGCTGGGGTCTGCTTCTATGGAGCTCATTCGCGGCGCATCGGAAAGCCTGTCCGGGCGTGTTGCCTTTCACGAATTGTCGCCGCTCCTGCTTACAGAAGCTATGTCTGGCGGTGTCACCATGCGGGAACACTGGTTTCGGGGCGGTTTTCCTTTGGCAACGCTTGCCCCTGATACCGAAACCTCCAACCGATGGTTAGATCAGTACTTCCGCGCATTTGTTGAGCGTGATTTGCGCATTCTGTTGAAACAGGATGTCGAGCCGGAAAATATGCGTCGGTTTATGCTGATGATCGCTCATTTGCATGGCCAAACGATGAACGTCAGCGCCTTGGCGGGGTCTCTTGGTATAGCCACCTTGACGGCCAACCGATACCTCGATTTGTTGCAAGGTGCCTTTTGGATCCATCGCCTGCAACCCTGGTTTGTCAACCTTGGCAAGCGTTTGGTCAAAATGCCAAAATTGTATTTTCGAGATGCCGGCCTGTTACATCGGCTCCAAGGCATATCCGAGCCCGACAAATTGCAGATACACCCGGTCTTGGGCGCATCATGGGAGGGTTATGTCATCGAACAAATTCGATTGGCGACGCAGTTTCGCTGGCAGTATTTCTACTATCGCACCCATGCCGGATCCGAATCCGATTTGTACCTGATTTCTCCCGAAGGCAAAACATGGTGCATTGAGATAAAAGCCGCCAATACCCCCGTCATTACAAAAGGCTTTTACCAAAGCGTCGAGGATTTAAAACCTGATTTCAAATACGTTATAGTGCCTGGGGACAATCATCAAGAAACCATCTTTCGTGGCGACGGCTTGCGTATTTGTTCGTTAGAAGCATTTTTGACACAAGAATTGCTTCTTGAAGAGCCTCGCTTTTGAGCGTGAGAGGGGGAGCCACCGTGTTCTCAATGCACCCGAGTCGTAGCGAACAAGCGCTTTATACTGTATCGCCCGCTTCCTTTGCCTACCAACATAAGCAGGCCACCAATGATGGCGAAGTTATTCATGAACAGGACGCTCTGATACCGCAGTTCTGTCTTCGAATCCGTGTTCCAAAAGTCGTGGAGAATAAACGTAACGGGTACCCAGTACACCAGCAACATCATGGCGCCTAAGGTAGAGCGATAGCCCAAAAGCACCATCAGACCGCCCATTATCAGCAAAAAGATGGCCCCTGAAAGCAGCAAATCTTGATTCCAAGTTAGGCCGTGTTCCATCATGCGCTCTTTTGTTTTATCAAAATACAAGGTGGAATCAATGGCCTCAAAGATGAAAATCGCGGAAAGGAAAATCCTTCCAATCAAGTCTGTTAAGTCGCGCATAGGCAGTCGGGTACTATTTCCCGTAGATATTTTTTAAAAAGTGGGCGAAGATAAGCAGGCATTGGTCATTGCTTGTCATTGGTCATTGTGACAACAGGGCTTTCCTATAAAAAGCCCTGTCTAAAGAAGTGAGCGATAAACGCCTCAAAAACAAGTTGTTCGTTTCCACCTTCACAAATCTGTCATCCCGACGATAGGAGGGATGACAGATTTGTGATGGGTGGAAGTAAGTTCATTTTTCGATACGTTGCCATCCAACGGCGACTCACTTCCGCAATGATTTTGCGCCTGCATGCCGGTAGGCAGGGTTTTGCATTTTGCATTTTTGCATTTTCAATTTCTTGAAATAAAAAAAGCCCCCCTCCTCGTACAGGAGAGAGGCCATCCCAAAAACCGATTTTAAAGTATGATCTTGTAAAATCGAGCCCTGGTATGCTCCGGCGGCAGGTCTGCCTGTCGGCAGACAGGCTTTTTCTTTGGCTCGCGTGCCGCCTTTGTTCGTTGTCTTTTCTCAAAAAAGAGAACCCTTGCGAACAACTTTTGGAGAGGGCTGGCGCCCCGCCGAAGCGGGGCGCCAGCCTTTCTCTATGCTTCCCCCCTCCCTTGGAGGGGCTGGGGGAGGCCGTTTATTTCGCCTGGATCATCTTCTTCGTCGCAGAGTCGGTCGCTGTCTCCAGTTTGGAGTACAGCGCCCCGGTCGTGCTCAGCAGCGCGCGGTCCAGCGCGATGCGGTTGTCGCCCTTGGCAAACTGCCCCTTCTGCTGATAGACCACCCGGCCAGTCTCGTCGTACACCGACAAGGGGGCCTCTGCTGCCTCCGGCAGGTGGAAGCCCACCGAAGTGCGGTTCACAAACGGGTTCGGCTCGTTCTGGTACAGCTCGAAGCCTACGCCGCTGATCGTCCTGCCGTCAAAACGGAAGGCAACTTCTTGCCTGCCGCCCTCCAGCGGGTACGCCTCGGCGCGGGTCACCGTGCCAGACACGCCGAGCATCTCGCTCAGCCTGCCTGACTTCTCGGCGCGGAAGCGCACCGCGAACTCCTGCGCACCATCAATGGATACCGCCATGGCGTTCTCCGGCAACAGGTTGAAGTTGCCCGCGCCCACGTTGTCAGACTCCACTGCGCCCACTGCCTCCAAGCCTTTCAGCACGGCGGTGAACTGGAAGCCCTTCAATGCCTGCGCTGCCTTGAACGTCACCTCGAACGTCTCGCCCGCAACAACGTCGCGGTCCTCAACGTCGAACAGCGACACGCCCGCAGTCCGCTCTTCTGCCTGCATCGTGGCGTTCGCCACCGCAGTCCCGTTCACGTCGCCGATCTTGATCCCCGCGAAGTTCTTGTCCATCTGGTTGACAGACGCGCTCGCTATCGAAACGGTCTCCGGGAAGGCCGTCTGGAAGGGGTTGTTCACGTTCGGGAACGCAAAGCCCTTGTCAACGAACCTCCAAGAGGTGTTGTTCGGCAGCTCCGTGTAGATGCCCAAGATCAGTTTCCTGATCTCCACGATGTCGAACGTCGTGATCGAGCCGCTCTTGTTCGCGTCCGCACCGATCATCTTGTACGGAGAGTTCAAAGGCTCTATGCCCAGGATGTGCTTCGAGATCAGCACCAGGTCGTAGGTCGTCACCCCGTTGAGCGGGTTGTCGTCCTTCTCCGGCGCGATCGTGAAGGTCGCATCCGTGGGCACCTGGTTCGCAACGACGAACAGGCCGGCGGCGTCCGTCAGGTCCGAATGGGAGAACGGCACCGCAGACGGGCTCGTCCCGTCCACGTGCACGATGGCCTCTTCGATGCCCTGGGCAGCCTCTGTCTTCAGGAAGCCCGACACGTTGATGGTGC
>JBJXFT010000072.1:0-10724 GCA_046155725.1 Saprospiraceae bacterium | reverse complement strand
TGGAAATCAGGGACAGGGTGATGGTTGTGGCTTGCGCCTTGCACAACTTGAGAGTCAAAAGTCCGATCCGAAATTACTCCTCGTGCAAGAGCGCAGGTGTTTAATCAATTTTTCCTCATAAGGTCTACTTTCTTAGTGTTTTCAAAAAAAAATTTTGAACAGGGTGTTCTAAATCACTCCCCGTGGCAAACAGCCCAAACGAGCGCGTCCGCGTCGGAGAGCGCGATTTTGCCAAAAACCAAATCGAACGGCTGCCGAAAACCGCCTTTCTCGATCTTGCCCACGGCTTGCCCATTTTGCCCGTCCCATCGGATTTCTTGCACAAAAATATTTTTCCGAAAGTCCAGCTGCTTCAAGCCGTAGGCTTTGTAAAGGCTCTCCTTGGCAGTCCAAAACAAGTGGAGCAAGTCGAAGCGCTCTGCTTCTGGGCGGCTCGCCACAAAATCGCGCTCCATCTCGTTCAGGAATTTGTGGGCGATGCGGGGCATTTTTTCTGTCAAAACTTGAATGTCGCAGCCCGCCCCTTTTATAGCGGCGCTGGAGGCAACGATGAGCGCGCCCACATTCCCTTTGGAATGGCTCAGGGAGCAGGCGAGTTGTAGGTTTTCGGGAAAAAAAGGTTTTGAAAAAGCGTCTTTGGCGAGGGCCAGCCGCTGCGTAGAGCCGCTGAGTTTGTGCAAGAGCCACCTCCCGGCGAGCCATTCGAGGCGGCGGAGCGGGTTGTGGTGCTGTGCCAGTTCGGCCTCTTCGACTGCCGAAAGCGGCAGGTCGGCTCGGAAAAACCCTTCGCTTTCGCCGATTTGCCAAAGGCCGAAAGTCGCGTCGGGGAAAGGATGTGCAGTGAGCAGGAGCGGCATGGGCAGAGAGGGCTGGTGCCCATGAGGGCAAACGTACAACACCTCTACGCTTTCTTCGGTGTCCTGCTTAAAGCGACAAAGTAGACGCAGGCTGAACCCCCGCGCCCTCTGTTGAACTTTCCGAAAGTTGGGCTAAGGGGTTTTCCTACCTTCGCCGCCGCCTAAATCATTCATCATTTTTCATTCATCATTCCATAATGGCTTCCGCATTGCCCCCTGAGAAAAAAACGGTGAAGTACATCGCCATCGCCGGCAACATCGGCGCCGGCAAAACAACCCTCACCGAGATGCTGGCCAAGCATTTTGGCTGGGATGTGCACTACGAGAACACGGAGAGCAACCCCTACCTGTCAGATTTTTATCTCGACATGAAACGCTGGTCGTTCAACCTCCAAGTGTTCTTCCTTTCGAGCCGCTACCAGCAGGTGCTGCGCATTTTGCAGGGCAACCGCACCGTGATCCAAGACCGCACAATCTACGAGGACGCTTTCATTTTTGCCCCCAACCTTGCCGACATGGGCCTGATGGAACGGCGCGATTTTGAGAACTACATGACGCTCTTCCAGTCCATCGTGTCGCAGGTGAAAGCCCCCGACCTGCTCATCTACCTCAAAGCCAGCATCCCCACGTTGGTGGAACACATCCAGACGCGGGGGCGCGACTACGAGGGCAGCATCAGCCTCGACTATCTCAAACGCCTCAACGACCGCTACGACGGCTGGATAAACGGCTACCGCGAAGGCCGGCTCCTGATCATCAACGTGGACAACCTCGATTTTACGAGCAACAAAGAACACGCCTCCAAGGTGCTGGAAATGGTGCAGGCGGAATTGCACGGGCTTTTTTGAAAATGAAAAAAATCACCCTCATATCAGGCGCATCTCGCGGAATAGGCCGCGCCGTGGCCGGCCGGCTGGCACGCGAAGACCACTTCGTAGTGCTGCTGGCGCGCAATGCCGAGGAGATCGGCGAACTGGAGCACGAGATTGACGAAGCGGGCGGCAAAGCGCTCGCCATCGCTTGCGACGTGACCGACGAACTACAGGTGGCCGATGCCGTGGCGCAGGTGCTGCGTGACTTCCAACGCATTGATTGTCTGGTGAACAACGCGGGCATCGGCGTTTTCAAGCCCGCCGACGAAATCAGCGCAGACGACTGGGACCGGGTGATGGACGTGAACGTGAAAGGTTCATTCCTGCTCAGCCGCGCCGTGATGCCGCACATGAAAGCGGCAGGCACGGGCCATATCGTGGGCATCGCGTCAGATGTGTCGAAGCGCACGTTTGCCAACGGCAGCCTGTACACCGCCAGCAAATACGCCCAGCACGCTTTCTTCGAAAGCCTGCGCCGCGAGCTGCGTTCGCTCGGCATCAAGGTCAGCGTGGTGTACCCCGGTTTGGTGGACACCTATTTCCACAAAAGCGAGCCGGGCCAGCCGCAACAAGCGCAGTACCTCCGGGCCGACGACATTGCGGCAGCAGTTTCCTACATCCTCCACGCCCCGCCGCACGTCCTCGTGGACGAGCTGATGCTCCACCCGATGTGCCAAGAATGGTGAGGGTTAATTTGATAATGGGATAATTTAATAACTCCCCCATTATCAAATTCCCCCATTATCCAAATTATCAAATTATGAAACGCCTCTCCATCACCACCCTCTCGCACTTCGTCATCGGCTACATGATCCTGGCCTTTGGTTGGTGGTCGTTCCACCTTTGGCGGCAAAACGACCGCGCGTTTGCACGCGAAAAGCAATTGATCGAATTGCGTTACCCCCACACCCCGCCCGAAGCCACCAAGGAATACAAAACCGCCGAGAAAACTTGGCACAGCGGACACAGGATGGTGGTGGCCGAAGGGCTTTTTTTCACCCTCTGTTTGGTGTGGGGCTTGTGGGTCATTCGGCGGAGCGCCGCAAGAGAAGTAACGCTGGCGCGCCAGCGGCGCAATTTTCTGCTCAGCATCACGCACGAACTCAAATCGCCCATCGCTTCCTTGCGCTTGGTGCTCGAAACGATGATCAAGCGCAACCTATCCCCCGAACAGCGCACACCGCTCCTCGCCAACGGCCTCAAAGATGCCGGCAGGCTCCAAAACCTCGTGGAAAGCCTGCTCATGGCGGCCCGGCTGGAAGACAACTGGCGGCCCTTGCAAGAGCCGCTGGACTTTGCCGCCTTGGCCCAAGAGGTGGTGGAAAGCCTCCGCGTCCGATTCCCGGACGCAGATTTCAGGTTGAAAATGCCCGCCCAACTCGCGCCTGTGCAGGCCGACCGCTTTGGCCTCGCCGCCATTGTGCAAAACCTGCTGGAAAACGCCGTGAAATATTCCCCCGAAAAAACGCCTGTCGAACTCAGCGCCGAACACACCGGCGGCAAATTCCGCTTCCGCGTGGCCGACCAAGGGCAGGGAATCCCCCATGCGGAAAAGAAAGCCGTGTTCGAGAAATTTTACCGCATGGGGAATGAAGAAACGCGCCACACCACCGGCACCGGGCTTGGGCTGTACATCGTAAGTCAGGTGGTAAAAGCCCACGGCGGCAGCATTCGAGTAGAGGACAATGTGCCAAAGGGGACGGTTTTTACAATCGAGATATAGATTGGTAGCACGGCGTAAACGCCAATGGTGTTTAGTTAAGGGTTTGAGGCAGCGGCAGAGCTGCCCAATATTTGTAGAAGTTGTCAGACACCCCCGTTTGGAGGTGCAGCGCACCGGGATATTTCGGTGCGCGGCACCTTACAAGACTTGGCTTTGTACAGGTTTCTACAAATATTGGGCGGCTCTGCCGCTTAACTAAACGCCGTGCTACCAACACTTTGCACTTCTAAAATGAGCTCCAATTTTGCCCGCGCTTTTCTCATCGAACAACTCTCCCCGCGCTACGGCGAAGGGGAAGCGCGAGCCATTGCCCGCATCGTTTTCGAGGATGCTTTCGACCGTGGGCGAGCGTTCGAGGAGGAGCGGTTTGAGAAAATTCTGTCGCGCCTCGCGGCGGGCGAGCCTGTGCAATATGTGCTGGGAGAGGCCGATTTTTTTGGGTTGAAATTCAAAGTCAGTCCTGCGGTGCTCATCCCTCGGCAGGAGACGGAGGAATTGGTGGCGTGGGTGCTGGAACATTTACCTCCCCCTTCCCCCCCTCCAAAGGGGGACAAATTGGCTTCCCCAACCTTGCTCGACATTGGCCTGGGGAGCGGCTGCATCGGCATCACGTTGAAAAAGAAAATGCCGGGCTTGCAATTGTTCGGCTTGGAAAAAAGCCCTGCCGCGCTCGCCATCGCTGTGGAGAATGCCGAGCGAATCCTATCGGAATTGGGAATTGGGAATTGGGAATTGGGAATTCGGAATTGGGAATGAAGAATCAATTTTTGCTCGGTGACATTTTTGACCGCGCCACTTGGGCTCTATTCCCCTTGCTCGATGTGGTGGTGAGCAACCCGCCCTACATCCCCCACACAGAAAAGCACCTGATGCCGGAACACGTTTTGGCGCACGAGCCGAGCCTCGCGCTCTTTGTGGACGACTCCGACCCGCTGCTTTTTTACCGCGCCATCGCCGATTTTTCTCTGGAAAAGTTGCGCGCCGGCGGGTCTGTGTTTTTGGAATGCAACGAATTCAACGCCCCCGAAGTGGCCGCCCTGTTGCGCGAAAAGGGTTTTTCAAAAGTGGAACTCCGAAAAGATTTGGCGGGCGCGGAGCGCATGGTGCGGGCGAGTTTTTAGGGTAAGAATATGCAACTGTTAGTACACTCAAAATCCTGATACCGCCGCGCATCGGCTGCGCATAACCACGATCCACGTTTGAGAAACCTTTTTTGGGTTTCTTAAACGTAGGCTGGCTCCGATGTCTTGGCCAAGGTCCGTGCAAGACCTTTGGGCACGTTTAAGAAACCCCAAAAAGGTTTCTCAAACGAGTGCATATATGCGAAGCCAACGCTCGGCGGTATCGTGATTTTAGGCGTGGTAAAGTGGCAAACAGGTGCGAAAATGTTGAGAGGGGTGAGGGTGTTGAAGGGCTAAGCCTCAACATCCTCACCCCTCTCAATATTTTCAACGCTCTACAATCTCCCTACTGACCGCCCACCTTGCTCAGCCTTACCCCGCCCCAATTTTCACCATCGCTGAGGCGGAGGAAGTAAGTGCCTTGCGGCAGTTCCCGAAGGTCGAGCGTAGTGGTCAATTGACCGCCAACCGGCTGGAGCTCGAGCGATTGGAGCAAGCGGCCCGTGGCATCGAACACTTCGGCGCGGAGCGCGTCGGGCGCGCTTTGCAGCGTGAGCACAAACAAGCCCGTGCTTGGGTTGGGCGATACGGCCAAGCCCCAAGCCTCGGAAGGCTCTATGGTTCCGCTCATCACCACGAGGTTCGACACCGAAGCCGTGCAGCCGTTTGCATCGGTGGTCACCACGGTGTACGTTCCAGAAGAGAGACCGCTGAAAGTGCCACTGCTTTGCTGTGCACCACCGTTCAGGCTGTACTGGTAAGGCGAAGTGCCCCCCGAAGCGGTGGCGGTGATGGAATTGCTGTTCACCGCTCCAGCGACCGTCAGCAAATTAGGCTGATTGACCGTCACGCTGCCAAAGGTCAGCGTACCGTTGGCATCGCTCACGACCAGGGTGTGCACCCCTGCCGCAACGTTGGGGAACACGTTGCTGCTTTGGAGCGGCCCGTTGTCCAGGCTGTACATATAAGGTGGGATCCCGCCCGTTGCAGTGGCCGTGATAGAGCCTGTACTACCGCCAAAACAGAGTACATTGGTGTGCGTGCTTGTCAACAAAAGCGGCGGCACATTCACCGTAAAGGTGGTGGTAGCCACACAGCCGTTGGCATCCGTGGCCGTAACGTGGTAAGTGCCGTTGGGCAAGTTTTGCAAATCTGGGTTGGGCGCGTCGCTGCCGAACGAGTAGGGCGGAGTGCCGCCGGAGAACGTGAGCGTCGCGTCGTTGTGCACCACCACGGCATTCACCAACAACTGGTCGGGGCTGCTGATGACGATGTTCTCTACGCTGACTTGATTCCCTTCAAAGTCTTTTGCGACCACCGTGTAAGTCCCCGCTGCCAAGTTGACAAAATTCCCTCCTTGGAAAGGCCCGCCGTTCAGGCTGTATGCATAAAACGGAATGCCTCCCGTCGCTGTGGCCATAATGCTGCCCGTTGCCTGGCCAAAGCACAGAAGGTTTATGGTGGTTATGCTCAAGCTGAGCGGAGCCACATCTACGGTGGCCTGCGCGGTCTTGGTGCAGCCATTGGCGTCGCGCACGGTCAGGGTGTAGGTTCCGTTTGCGCGGTTGGAGAACTGGTTGCCCGCTTGGAATGTCGTGCCATCAATGCTGTATTCCAAAGTGCCTGTGCCGCCGGAGGCATTCACTATGATGTCGTTGGTGATGACGGTGGTCGAGACCGTGAGAGCCGCCGGGTCGCTCAGCACCACTTCGCTTGAGGTGGCACTGAACCCAATGTTGTCTGTCACCACCACGGTGTAGGTGCCTGCCGAGAGGTCGCTGAACACGCTGGACGGCTGGCTTGCGCCTCCGTTGAGGCTGTAAGAAAAGGGCATTTGCCCGCCGCCTACCGTCACGTTGAGTTCGCCGTTGTTCCCTCCGGCGCAACTGACGGTTTGCTGGACATTCAAACTTACGAGCAAAGAATTCACCGCCACAATGCCTTGGCCCGTAGCGGTGCAGCCGTTTTCGTCGCGCACGGTGACGGCGTACACGCCGTTGGCGAGGTCGAGAAACTCGTTGCTGGCTTGGAAATCAACCCCATCGAGGCTGTATTCCAAGATGCCCGTGCCGCCGGAGGCGTTCACCGTCAGGTCGTCCGCATTCACCGAAGTGTTGACAATGATGGCCGCTGCATTGGCGAGCGTGAGGGGGTTGGTGGAAATGGTGAGGCCGAATTGGCCCGTCACTACCACCGTGTAGGTGCCTGCCGAAAGTCCGTTGAACACGTTGCTGCTTTGGCTCTGCCCGCCATTGAGGCTGTAGGTGTAAGTGCCGTCAAGCCCCGTGGCCGTCACGGTGATTTGGCCCGTGGTGCCGTCGTTGCAGAGGATTGCGTTGGTCTCGGCTGCCGATGCTGCGAGGTTGTTGGCGATAACGTTGATGTTGAAAACCGCGTCGTGCACCCAAGCGTCGTTGTTCTGGTCGAGCGCGTCGAAGTGGAAATCGTCCGTAGCCGAGCCGTCGTTGTTGTTGGTGTACACCAGCACCCCGTTGTTGATGTCTTCTTGGGTGAACGTGCCGCCGAGCGCGAGCGGAACGCCGTTCAAACTAAGTATCCCGTGTTGCGGGAGGCTGAGCAAAACGAACACGCCTTGCTCCGGAATCCCGCTCAAATACACGTCCAAATGGCTTTGCAAAATGGCGCCGCTTTGGCCGGATACCACGCTGAGCGGGTCATTGACCAAAATACTCCCCGCCGCTATGGCTTCTGAAAAACAGAACGAAAGGCTCCAAGCCGTGATGGCGCCGCCGTCGTCGCTTGGGTAAGTGTCGCCAATCACAAACTTCCACTGGCCCAAAGCATTTTTCCCGTTGAGCGCATCGAACGATTGGATGGGTTGGAATGTGCCGCTCAAGGCAGGCGGCACAATGTTGCATTGCGCATCAAGCGCGGCAGCATCCTGCGCAGCTTGCGTGTCGAAAATAAGGTTGGCATTGTCCCCATTGCACCCAAACGAGGTGGCAGGAACGCCCGGCTGGTCGAAGAGCAAGAGCGTATCTTGAGTAGGCGAAATCAGCCAGCCCAAAACGTCGCCGGGCCAAGTGTGGTCGAAGGCGATGCTCAGATTCATGTCATTGATGGGCTTGTTTTGCGCAACGAGCAAATTGGATTCTATCGGGGCTACAGCGCCCACCTCTGGGATGATTTTTGGCACATCGGTGCTGCTGAAATTTTGCCCGCACAGGCTTTTGCCCGTCTGGAAAGCCGATATGGGGGAATAAATGCCCGCACCGCAATCGTTGCTGGCGCGAATGCGCCAATAGTACACCGTTTCGATTTGCAATCCACCCACCACAGTGCTCGTGCCGCTCGGTGTTTGGGTGGAAACGATAGAGCCTGCCGAGAAGGAAGGGTTGGTGGCCACTTCCACCAGATACGAACTGGCAAAAGGATCAGCTGCCCAAGTCAATGTGGCCGTAGTGCTTATGCCCGATTCGCCGTTGGCGGGGCTGCTGGCCACAGCGGCAGCAGGCGCGCCGGGCAATAGGGTGAGTGCCACGGTAGTAGTCCGGGTGAGGGTGTCGCCCAAGCCCGTCAACGTGAGGGTGTAGCTGCCCGCCATTGCCGGCGTAATGTTCGAAAGGGTGATAACTGCCGAGCCGGTAGGGGTCACGGGGTTGGGCGAAATATTGACAGTCGCCCCTGCTGGCACACCGGTTACGCTCAGTGTGACCGGGCTGGTAAAGCCTACGAGAGAAGTCAGGGTGGTAACAAAAGGTGCATTTTCGCCCGCGCACACATTCAGGATATTGGTTGAAGTGCCAAGGAGGAACGCAGGCGCGGCCGGTGGTTCAATCCTGAAGTTCGCATTGGAAATATCGAAGAAGATATTGCCCAAGGATTCCACCCGAACCCGGCAGTTGTTGGACACATTGTTTGGCACGGTGATGTTGGCGGAGCCATTGTTCGGTACGCTGGCGGCCAATTCCACCGGGTAAGTGAAGCCCCCATCGAGGGAGAGCGAGATGCGCACATCGGAGCAGGAGACCGGGGCGGCGGTCGTGTTTGCCACATTCCAAGTCACGGTTTGGGGGCTGCCCACTGTCCACACCACGTTCGTGTTTGGGGCCGTCACGAGGAATGGGCCTGCCGTTCCCGCCACAGTTATTTGCACATCGTCTTCGTCGGTGCAGCCGGCTTGCCAGTCGTTGTCGCGCACAACCACACGGAAATTCATGGAACGTGCCACGCCAGGGAGTTCTTCCCAGAGGTAATTGGTATTGGTGACCAAATCAGTCAAGCGCGGGAAAATGCGCGTGGGCGAAGCCGTGCCTTTGAACGAGCGGAACAAAGGCCCGAACGCGGAAGTGGGCGTGGGCGGCGAGGCTGCGTTGCCCGCGTCTATCTGTTCCCAAGTGTAACTGAGCGTGTCGCCGTCCACATCCGAGCCAACTGCCGTGAGCGCGAAGGGCGTGGATTTGGGGATGGTGCGGTTGAGGCCGGCGTTCACGTCGGGGTTGTGGTTTGTGGTGGTGATTTTCACGGCGCAGGTGTTGCCCGAGCCGGTGTAGATGAAAGCGCCCATTTCCTGTATGTTGTAGCCATGGAAAAAATCCTCGCTGTGGAGTTCCACGTTGTTGGCATCGCAGATGCCCGCATAAGCCATAATGGTGGTGCCGCTGCCCGGCTCTACGGCGGAGGCTTGGCCGTTGTTGCCAAAACAGTTGTTGAAAGTATGGTTTCCGCCAAATTGGTGGCCCATCTCGTGCGCCACATAGTCAATGTCAAAAGGGTCGCCCACTGGACTGTTGATGCCCGTCACCCCGCCTGCTTTGCTGGTGCCGCACACCACCCCGATGGCTGCGGCGATTCCGCCGTCGCCCGTGCCGTATACATGGCCGATATCGTAGTTGGCGATGCCGATCACGTTGTTGCAGTTTGTCTGGTTTTGGCCGAGCATGGTGCCCACGTCGGCATTGGAGTAAGGGTCGGTGGCAGCGTTGAGGTAAATGAGGAGGTCGTTGTTGGCAACAATCTGCATCGTGACGGCGAAATCGTTTTCGTACACGCCGTTCACGCGGTTCATCGAAGTGTTCATGGCAGCCAGCACGAGCGGCTTGGTGCCGCCGTGGAAAGCAGCGTACTCGCCCGTGCAGGCCAGCGCGAGGCGGTAGCGGCGGAGCTTGGTGTCGCCTTGGAAATCGGCGAACTGTGTCTGGCTCAAAGGTTGGCCGTGTTCCAATTCTTGCGCCCCTTCGGGGCTGGGGACGCCACAAGTCCAGAGCGCGCCGTCCTGTTTCGGGAGGTAGTCCTTTTTGTTGTAAACGACATAAAACTCGGTGTTGCCATGCACCGCAGGGTCAATGAAAAACGAGCCTTGCCGAGCGGAGCGCACCATGCCGTGGAAGCCCCAAGGCGTGAGGTCGCATTTCAAAACAGCCGTGGGGTCGTCTATGCCCCGGCCCGTGTAGCTGCGGATTTCGGGGTATTTGGCCTGTAGGTCGGGGTGCATCACGGGCGTTTCTTCAAGTTGAAAACGGCCCGTGCCGCCACCGGGCAGCGGGAGCGAGAGTATGGGCAAATTGCCAGATTCCGCCGCAGGGCTGAACCGCTCTGGGGCTGCGGCGAGCACAGGCCGCAAGGCCGACAGGTCGAGCTGCACGGCGCGGGACTTGGAAGGTTGGATGCGGCGCTCGCCTGCCGCCGGGATGCCGCTCTGCGGCACATCAGACCAGACAGATTGGGCATGAAGCGTGCCGACAAATGCCAGCGCGAGCAGTGGGGTGAGGAGTCTTTTGAACATGAGGAAAGGAAAGTTTTGGATTTGAAAAAAGCCAGGTAGGTAGAATAACGGCGCGAAAATAGCCACCCCGCACTTTTGCCCGCAAAAGATTGTGCGCGTTTGGCAAGCGATGGCAAAAAAGGGGGCGGGGGGAGCGCTCCTTTCAAATTTCCCTTGGCATCAACTTCTGGAAAGTTTCCATCTTTCGGGGGTCAATATGTCGTCATTGGCGGTCATTGGTCATTCGATACAACATGAAACCGCTCCTCTTTACCCTTACCCTCCTCGCCCTCGCCGCTTGCGCTCCCACCCCGCCGCAGCCGCTCGTGCCTGCTTTTTTTTGGTGGGAAACAACCCTCGACATCTCGCCCGCCGAACGCGGGCTGCTGGATTCTTTAGGCTGCAAAAAACTCTACGTCAAAATTC
>JBJXFT010000066.1:0-5919 GCA_046155725.1 Saprospiraceae bacterium | reverse complement strand
CGCACCATCTGGCCTGCTGCTTGAAATTGTTCCGGCGAGGCAGGGTCAGCAGCAGGGGAAACAGGGTTTGCAAAATTCGACGGCGGACCGCCCCATTCTCAATCAAGTCCCCTATCATTGCACTCAGGGAATCTCCTGTTCCTGTCATGGCGTGTATGTGTTAGGTGTTAGCAACCCAAACATACGCGCCTTTTTTCATCCCATTGGAAAGGCACAAAATTCTTCACGAACCATTGAAATATGAAGTAAAAAACAAATAAACGAGTGCTAACAAGGGGTTTGCGATAGCGGGGGTTCCGCAGGGCAGACGCATTGAAATCTAAGGGTTTTGAGCCTGTAATCATCAGATAGCGCGCACTTGTTCATTCTGCGTCGCAGATTCAAGGTTCAAGGCCAGCCGCCGCATGAGGGCAAAATTTTGGGTGGCGTTTCCCGCGCGTTTTCTGCTTTTGTCCTCCCCGAATTGGACATCCATTGACCAGTGAAGTTGGTTTTAGAGCGTATTAAAAATGCAGTTTTACTATCGTCCACTCTTGTTGCCAGACCTCGCGCTCGCCCAAAAAGTGGGCCGCGAAACCTACGAGCCGTACTACCGGCACATCTGGCAACCGGGCGGGCTGGACTGGTACATGGAACGGTGTTTCGGCGCAGAAACCCTTGCCGCCGAACTTGCCGACCCGAACACAGAGTATTGGCTGGCGGAAGACGAGGCTGTGCAAACGGTCGGTTTTCTGAAACTCATCCTGCAAAAACCAGTACACGGCTACCCGCTCGACAATGCGCTGTACCTCGAAAAAATTTACCTGATGCCAGCCTTTTTTGGGAAGGGTGCAGGGCAAGTTGCCATCCAGTTTGCCAAACAACGCGCCGCGGAACTTGGCCGCGAAGCCATCTGGCTGATGGTGATGAAAAGCGGGCCTGTTTGGGCCTACGAGCGAGCAGGTTTCAGAACGGTGGGCGAAGTCCAGTGGGATTTTGAACTGCTCAAAGAAGAAGAGCGCGGTGGCTGGGTGATGGTTGCTGAGATTGCACCGCCATAAAAAAAACGCCCTGCGGCTGGAAGCCAGAGGGCGTTTTGGGTTTTCGGAGCAATCTGAATCATCTAAACCATCAAACTACTCTAAGCCATCTACCTTCATTCCGTTTCTTCCACATAGCGCCACTGGATTTCATCGTTCATGAATTCGTGGGCAGCGATGATGGCAGTGTTGGGCAGGCGCTCATAGAACTTGGAGATTTCGATTTGCTCCTTGTTTTCCTGCACCTCTTCGATGGTGTCGGTGTGTACGGCGAACTCTTCGAGTTTGCGCTGGATTTCCCATTTCAGGTCGCTGGAAATCTGTCGGGCACGCTTGCTGATGACGACGAGGCTTTCGTAGATGTTGCCGGTTTTTTCCACGAGTTCGAGCACATCGCGGGGCTGCACATTGGGGTCGAGGCCTTGGGCCTTGGTTTTGATATCGCTCATTCTTTATTTAATGATGAATGGTTGAATGATGAATGATGAATGGTAGAATGATGATTGGTGCCTCGTTCGGCATTCATCATTTATCATTCAAACATTCATCATTTTGCGTTCAGGTATTTTTCAATTTTTTCTTGACAGACTTTTGGGCTTGTTGTGCGTCTTTTCGAGTCTGGTTTATTTCTTTTGAATATTTCCCCGAAGGGTATTTTTCTAGGAAATCGTTGCAGCGCGTCACACACTCTCCATAGCGCTCTTCCTTTTTTTCTACGATAGAATTTTCGGCCAAAAGGAAACTGGCCTTGGCGATGAGGTAGCGCACACGCTCCACATCGGGGCTTTCGGGGTAGTCGCGCAGGAGGTTGTCGAACGAAATGACCGCCGATTGGTACTGCCGGAGGTCGTAGTAAAGTTGGCCTTCGCCAAAGGCTTTTTCTTCGAGTTTGCGGCGCAGTTCGTCAATCAGCGCGTTGCTCTGCTTCACCTTTTCGGAAGTAGGGAATAGGTTGGCAAAAATCTGAAACTCCTCGATGGCCGACTCCGTGGCTTTTTGGTCGAGCCGAAACGTGGGCGAAAGTTGGTAATTGGAATAAGCCGTCATGAAAGCGGCATCCTCGCGCAACGGCGAACTGGTGAAAGTGTTGGAAAAATTTTTGAAATAGAAAGCCGCCAACAAGTATTGCTTGGTGTTGTAGTGGCAATAGGCGTACTCATAGTAGGCTTTCTCGGCACGCGGGTCGCCGCGCAAGGTATTGAGCACCAAGTCGAAAAGCGTCAGCGCGCGCTGGTAGTTTTTCTTCTCGTAGTATTTGAAAGCCGTGGTGAGTATCAATTCTGCGTCGCCGCTCGTGCGGGTTCGCTCAAAAGTGCTTTTGCACGCACTCGCCAAAAAAACAAGCGCGAGGAGCAGTGGCCAGCCAGACGTTTTTCTCATAGGGGCGCAAAGGTAAAAATGGTTTGGTGAAAATGACTAAGAAGCTCAAAGTTTGAAGAATGAAAAGGTGCTGGCTTAACGGCAGAGGTTGCCCCAACGCGGCTTTTGGGCAAGAATTGATTTTGAGCAAATGCGCAAATGCTTGTTTGCCGCCAAAAATTCATTCCCTCATAATTCATAATTCCTCATTCCCAAAATTACCTTTGTCGCCAAATTTGCAAAGAACCGTATGGGCTGCCTGCTCCCGAACTGTTTTGCTTGAACGGCTGGCAATTCATAAAAAATACTCAAACAACACATGTCGTCCAGTGAACAAACCGCTGTCGTAATCTCGCTCGAACAACTATTCCAGAGCAAGGTGGACGCAGACACCCGCATCGAGCCAAAAGACTGGATGCCCGATGCTTACCGCAAAACACTCCTCCGCCAAATCAGCCAACACGCCCACTCGGAGATAGTCGGGATGCTCCCCGAAGGCATTTGGATAACCCGTGCGCCCTCGCTCAAGCGCAAACAAATCCTCCTCGCCAAAGTACAGGACGAAGCCGGGCACGGCCTTTACCTCTACGCCGCCGCCGAAACCCTCGGCATGGAGCGCGACGAGATGTACGAAGAACTCCACTCTGGGAAGGCCAAATATTCCTCCATTTTCAATTACCCATCCATCACCTGGGCCGATGTGGGCGCTATCGGCTGGCTCGTGGACGGCGCGGCGATCCTGAACCAAATCCCCATTTGCCGATGCTCCTACGGCCCGTATGCCCGCGCCATGGTGCGGGTGTGCAAGGAAGAAAGTTTCCACCAGCGCCAAGGATTTGAAGTGCTCCTCACGCTCGCCAACGGCTCGGCGGAGCAGCGCGAAATGGCGCAGGATGCCGTCAACCGATGGTATTGGCCGTCGGTGATGATGTTCGGCCCCTCCGATGGCGAATCCACACACAGCGAACAAAGCATGCGCTGGAAAATCAAGCGGTTCAGCAACGACGAACTCCGCCAACGCTTTGTGGACATGGTGGCCGAACAGGTAAAAGTGCTCGGCCTCGAACACCCAGACTCCGACTTGAAATGGAACGCCGAGCGCGGCCACTACGATTTTGGGGCAATAGATTGGGACGAATTCTGGAACGTGGTGAAAGGCAACGGCCCCTGCAACCGCCAGCGCGTGGAAACCCGCCGCAAAGCCTGGGAAGAAGGCGCGTGGGTGCGCGAGGCTGCCGTGGCTTACGCCGAGAAAAAACGCCAGCGGGAAGAAGCGGCACAAAGAGCGGGGGCAAAAGCAGCATAAATCCACTTACATTTGTCAGCAAAAATCACCTTGTTATGCACGAACCACTCCTTGCGGAAGAACCCATTGTCGCCACGGCGCTCTCCGATTACGAAATAGAACGCAATAAGCCTATGCCTAACAGAATCCACGGTTCGCTCCAATCTCAAATCATTTTTTTGTTAAAAACACTCTACTCTGGCCAATTTCAATTTCCCAGCGAGCTGAGCCTTGCCACTGCTCCTTCTACTACGCCAGACATTTGCATTTACCATAAAAAGAAACTCAACGTGCGGGAAGTAACCGCCAAAGAAATCGAAATGCCCCTCACCACCATCGAAATCCTTTCGCCCAGACAAAGCCTCGACGAACTTGCCAGCAAGGCCTGGGACATCTACTTCCCAGCCGGCGTACAGTCTGCTTGGATTGTGGTGCCAGAACTCAAAGCCATCCAACTCCTGCTCCCCAACGGCGAGACGCACTTGTTCTACAAAGACACCCTCACTGACCCCGTCACCAATATCCAAATCTCTGTGCCGGAGGTTTTTGAAGATTTAGTGTAAACCCTCTCACCCTCTCACCCTCTCGTGTCACTCCAACAAGCCCCCATCTTCGTAGCCTATTCCGAAATACACGGCAAGGGTGTTTTCGCTGGCCGCGACCTTGAGGAGGGCGAGGTCATTGAGGTGTGCCCGCTCATTTTGTTCCCAAAAGAAGAATTGGCCGATGTGCGCAAAACCATCCTTGACGACTACTATTTTGACTGGGGCGAGCGCGGCGAATGGTTTGCTTTCTGCCTCGGCTATGGCTCGCTCTACAACCATTCCTACACCCCAAACGCCGAGTACGGCATGGACTTCGAGGCCCAAACCATTGATTTTTACTGTATAAAACCGATCCCCGCTGGCGCGGAAATCCTCATCAACTACAACGGCGATGCCAACAACCACGAGAAAGTGTGGTTTGAAAAGTAACGCATTCCTATTCCCTCCTCTAAAGCGGAGGGATTCTTTTGATTATGAAAAATAAGAACCCAGAAGAACCTACCTACGAATCGGCATGGACCGAACTGCAGAAAATCGTGACCGACTTGCAAGTCGGCTCGGTGGGCATTGACGACCTGACCATTAAGATGGAGCGAGCCTCCGAACTCATGCGATTTTGCCGCGAAAGGCTCCGCTCTACGGAAGATGCGGTGGGCAGGTTGGGGCAGTGAGGCATTTTCAAACTGCAATTTTAGGAACGCGGACGAAATAACTTGTCAGTTTCAGGTAGATTGGTTTTTGCCCAGACAACTATCTTTTTGTGCGAATAGTGGGGCTATTTAATCAAAAAGATAGGCCGTTTGGGTGAAAAGGAATCACATCAAATTTGGTAAGTTATTTCGTCCGCGTTCCTTAGCGCAATCCCCCAAGAGTTTTTGAACCTTGCGCCCAATCATTGGGGTGTTGGGAGAAGGTCACACCTCTCCCGACTGAGATTACACCCATCGAACTTGCCCAAGTAATTTTGGGTAAGGAACTGAGACGGGGTAGTGGCATCACTACGCTTCCGAAGCCCCTTCGGTAGGCGGATGTTTCACTCAATTTATTCATTTTCAATGTTCAATTTTGTTGTTCTGCCCGCCACGGCTTGGCAGGGTTCTGTACCGAACGCTGTTCGTTCGGCGGTGCTTTCCGTTTTTTTCGTTCCCGAATTGCTTGCCCAAACCCCTCTTCCTGACACCATTTCGAGCAAGCAGTTGGAAACGGTCGTGATTCAAGCCACCCGCGCCAATGCCAAAAGCCCTGTGCCGCACTCCAATTTTTCAGCCGAAAAAATTGCCCGACAGAGCCACGCGCAGGATGTGCCGTACCTGCTCTCCGCCGTGCCTTCGCTGGTGGAAACTTCCGATGGCGGCACAGGCACAGGATACACGGGCTTGCGAATCCGGGGCAGTGACCCCACCCGCGTCAATGTGACCATCAACGGGGTGCCGCTCAACGACGCAGAAAGCCAGATCGTTTATTGGGTGGATTTGCCCGACCTCGCGGCCAGCGCCTCGGAAATACAAGTGCAGCGCGGCGTGGGCACCAGCACCAACGGCGCAGGCGCATTTGGCGCAAGTGTGAACCTCGACCTTTCAAAAGTGGAAAGTGAACAGTTCGCCACGGTGACCAATACACTCGGCTCGTTCGGGACGCGCAAGCATTCGGTGCAAATCGGCACGGGGCTTTTGGGAAAGTTGGCATTTACAGCGCGGGTGTCGGGCATTTA
>JBJXFT010000065.1:0-20681 GCA_046155725.1 Saprospiraceae bacterium | reverse complement strand
CCCCGCAATTGCGGGGCGCGGCACATTTTTTTTATGGAAAACAAAAACCCACTGCCCACCGCGACCCAAGAAGGCCCACCGCCCTCCGCTACTGATACCGAATGCCTTTCCTCTACCTCCACGCTGTTTTGGCGGGTGTTCGTGCCCATTTTCGGCACCGTGTTTTTGAGCGGGCTGCTGCTTGCATTTTTGCTCATCCCCGAAGAAGAACTTTACCTATCGTTCCCCTTGCTTTGGGGAAGGTTGGTTTTGTTTTCGCTGTGGCTTGGCTGGTTGTTTTTGGTGCGCCGCACTTTGTGGCGATTGACGCGCGTGGACGCGGACGCGACGCATTTCTTTGTCACCAATTATTGGACAACCGCCCGCTACGCTTGGGCCGATGTGGAAAGAGTGGAAGAAAAAACGCGCTTGGGCCGCCGCATCGTCCAACTATGGCTGCGCGCGCCGGGGCATTTTGGGCAGAAAATCTCGTTCCTGCCAAGTGGCCGTTTTGAAGAATGGAAGCAGGAGAATGGGATTCTGTTCTAAAAGAAATCCCTCAAATTGGTGCCGATGCCCAAGTGCGCCACCCCGCCCGCGAGGTGGTAGGCGCCGTAGCCAAAGTCAATGCGGAAGCGGCTGATCTTCAGGCCCACGCCGCCCGAAAAACCCGCAAGGCTGCGGTAATTGCGCACGGTCAGTTCGCGCTTGAGCAGGTGGTTGTAGCCCAAACGCAGGCGGAACCCCTCTCTTTTGCCGAGCAAAAACTCCCCGTTGAAAATGAGGTGGCGGAAAAAATTGTCAATCGCCGCCGTGGCCTTGCTCTCCTTCGGCTGCTCGTCGCCAAAGAGCAGCACCTCATCTCCTTCCAAATTCGGGTCGTTGTAGCGGATGTCCCATTGGTGCAAATGGTGGGCGATGACGCCAAATCGGAACGGCAAGTGCTTCAGCCGCTTGCTCATGCCCAATTGGACATCAAAGGGCAAGGATTCTTTTATGCCGGCATACGTGGAGAGTTGCGTGCCGGCATTGCGCAGCACCAAGCCAGCCGTGAAGCGGCGGGCCGAGTCCGCGTACATCAGGCCAGCATCGGCCAGCAATGCTGAGGACTTGTACAGGTCGAGCCTCGAAAAAGCCATGCGAAGGTTCAGCCCCAGCGAGAACTTGTCGGTCAAGGGCCGCGCTGCGCCCAGCGTGAATGCCGATTCGCCCGCTTTCACCGTGCCTTGCACATCGCCGTATTCGTCGGCGCGTTTTATTTCGCCATAGCCCATGTACTGTATGCCGCCATGCACCGTGAAGCCCCATTTGGGCAAATGCTGCGCATAAGCCACATAGCCGTGCTGTATGCCGGCAAGGAAGAAGTTGTGGCTGAACACCAGCCTGCCCGACATGGCCGGGTTGAGCGCGCCGGGGTTGGTGGCTGCGAACACCGGGTCGTCGTCGCGCACGGCTATTTGCGCTCCGCCCAGCCCCGTCACCCGCGCCGATTGTGGCAGCGCAAGGAAGGAGAAAACGTGCTGCCCGCCGGTGACTTGAGCAGAGGCGGTCGGCAGTAGCAGTAGGCAGTAGCAGGTACAGATAAGGCCAATTTTTTGTAGCAAAGTGTTCATGGTTGTAACGTTTATTTGAAATGGGTTGAGCGCGGTGTAAAATCCAACAATCATTTCTTCCAGCGCGTGAGGCACGTCCCGTCTTTGCAATCGGCGATGCGGACGAGTTGGCCGGCCTCGTCGTATTCCTTCAGTTCGCCTTGTTCGAGGCCCTCGCCGTCTTCGCTGGGAGAAAAAGTGCCTTCGGTTTTGAGGCTTCCGTTGGGGTGATATTCCGAAAAGGGGCCATTTTCCACATTGTCTTTGAGCATCACCTTTTCTTGGAGCGTGCCGTTGGGATAGTAGCGCTGGCTCAGGCCGGTGAGGGCGCCATGGACAAAATCTTGCTCGATTTTCAGTTGGCCGCCCTCGTAGAAATTTTGGAACTTGCCATGAATCTGGCCTTTCCGATAGCGTTCGATGCTTTCCACCGTACCATTGGGGTAAAAATATTTCCGCTCGCCTTCGAGCGAGTCGGCCAAGTAGTGCGCCTCTTCGAGCAGCTTGCCTTCCGGGGAAAAACGCTGGAAAAGCCCTTCTTTGGCAAAGTTGCCTTTGCGGCGCTCCCAACGTTCGAGCTGGCCACGGTCGTTGCGGGCTTCTGTGGTTTCGAGCGGGTTTTGGCTACAGAATGCTTGGAAAGCAAGCAGGAAAACCGCGCCCCAGCGCAGGAGAGAACTTGAATTTTGCATGAAAAAGAGATTTGGCCGCGCCATCGCCTCCTGGCATCCGGGCAACGCGCGGGGTTGACGACGAAAGCCTACATCGGGCTGCCTGTGCGGTGAAAAATGTGCGGCATGCTTCTCCAGCCAAACCACCTTTTACAAAACGGCGAGGTACTGTTTGCCGCCAGAGCAAACGCACCATATTTTGCCCAGCCATGCCACTTTGCCCAGATACCTTTGTCTCTTCGGGCATTTCACACACTAAAAACAGGAGGATTTATGAACCAACTTTTTACACACTTGGCGTTTTTGTCAGGGCTCGCCACCCTGTTCCTTTTTTGCAAAACGGAGCGGAACTGCCGCGAACTGCTGGGCCGATGGACCAACCGCGAGGGCCAAACCCTTTCTTTCGAGCCGGAGGGCAAAGCGCTTTGGCTCGTGAAGTTTGGAAGCCAGTTCGACACTTTCCCCATCAGTTACCGCTACGATTGTACGCAAAAAACGGCAACGCTCGACCTGATGGGCTTCCAATCAGGGCCTCTGGTGGGCAAAACCCTTTTCGGCATTATTGAATGGAGCAGCGACTCGGTATTTCGCTTTGGTGCCGAGCCGGGCGTTTCTGTCGAAGCGCGGCCCACGGATTTCAGCGCCGAACGCACCGAGCGGTATTTTAGGGATTGATTCGATTAGCCGATTGATTCGATTGTTCCGATTGATTCGATTGGCCCGATTGATTCGATTAGCCCGATTGATTCGATTGGCCCGATTGGTTCGGGGGCGCGATTCCCAATTTTGTCAATCGGAACAATCGAACCAATCGGGCTAATCGAACCAATCGGAACAATGGGGCTAATCAATCAATCGAACAATCAAACCAATCTGAACAATCGAATCAATCGGGCTAATCGGATCAATCGGAACAATTGAATTCAGGCTTGCGCCACGGGCGCCCCGAAGTTCATGGGCGGAAGGGCTTGGTCTGGCTCTTCGATTTTGCCAAACTGCATCTCGAATTTTTGAACATTGTCGCGCAGTGCATAGAGCAATCGCTTGGCGTGCTGGGGCGTGAGCACGATGCGGGCTTTCACTTTTGCTTTCGGCAGGTTGGGCATGAGGCGGATGAAATCCACGACAAACTCTGCGTTGGAGTGCGATATGATGGCGAGGTTGGAGTAAATGCCTTCGGCCACTTCTTCCGAGATTTCGATATTGATGGCGGGTTGCGGTGCCATTGTTTCTTTTGCCATTTTTCTTTTACTGTTTAAAGAATCAAATTTTTGTGTTGAGAGATTGCCCGTAGGGCGCGATATTTTGAGCGGCAAAAGTAGCCTTCGCGCAGGTCCTGTGGGATGAAATTTTAGAGGCTGTTTTGAAACAGCCTCTAAAAAGAAAAACTGGCCGCATCTACTCCGGCTTGATACGCGCAAAATGCTCGTAATGCCCCGGGCGGTTGATGCTCTCCAAGCCCGGCACGAATTTTTTGGAAATGATGATGCGCTGCAAGGGCGTGAAAAGCGGTATTTCTGCAACGTCGTCGTAGAAAACCTGCTGCGCCTGGAGGTACAGCGCATTGCGCTTGGCCTCGTCGGGTTGCGTCCGGATGGCTTCCATAAGGCTGTCGGCCCGTGCGCTCATATAGCCAGCGCGGTTGTCGCCCACAGGGGCGAGGCTTTTGGAATGAAACCTTTGGTAGAATTCTATATCGCCGGGGAAGAGCGCTACCCCCAGCAGCGCGCTGTCGTAATTGCCGCTTTTCGTGTCGGCGCTCAGTATAGAAAGGTCAACACTTGTGATGACAATCTCAATGCCTGCCTGCCGAGCCGATTCTTTCAGGCTGTTTGCAATCAGTTCATTGGTTTTGGCGGTAGTGGCTGCCAGCACCTCGAAAGAAAGTTGCACCCGCCTGCCGTTCAGTTCTTTGTCCAGAATGCCGTTGCCGTCGGTATCTGCCCAGCCGGCTTGTGCGAGCATGGCCTTGGCTTTGGCGATGTTGAAATCGGGCAAAGGGAGGTCTTTGGCATAGTAAGGCTTGCTGGGAGGCATGGACGCTGTGATGCGCACTGCCAAGCCGCGCATCACTTGGTTGACAAAATAATCGTAGTCCACGATGTGCGTGAGGGCGCGGCGTACCTGCATATCGGCCAGAATAGGGTTGCGGTGGTTGAGCATCCAACGGTTGTAGGTGGTGGAGCCGACGGTAAAAAAGTCAAACTTAGCGGCCAGCGAATCGTTGGCTTTCATTTCCAAAAACTTGGCGGGGGTGATGGCCCCTCCCACCAGATCCAGTTCACCGTTTTTGACCATGTTCTCAATGGTCGGGTCGTCTTTCACCACTTTGTACACCAACCTTTTTGGGTAGGCTGCCAACATGGGGTATTGCGCTACCACTTTGTCGCCCCACCAGTTGTCCTTTTTGACCATAATGACGCCCTGTTCGTTCATCACCTCCATCCGATAGGGGCCGCTGCCCGAAATGGCCTTTGGGTCATTGGCAAATTTGGGCTGGCTAAAATCTTCCACAAAGGCTTTGACATTGGCATTGGCGGCGATGGCGGCGGTTTTGGATGTGTCCAAAAAGTCGCTCAACGGGATGTTCGTCAGTCGGTTGGCAGCGTCGTAATGGTGGGCGGGGTAAATGGGCATGCCACAGCAGGTTTGGAGCGCGAGCATATAGAACCCGCCAAAGTACACACTGAACTTTTTGGGGTTGGCGGGGTCAATTTCCAAGCTGGTCATCAGGTTCAAAAACCCACGGAAACTTTCGGTGGGGAGGCCGGGATGAAACAAGAGTTTGAAACTGAAAGCCACGTCATTGGCCGTCACCGGGGAGCCGTTGTCCCACACCGCTTCGGGTATGATTTCAAAGTCGTAGGCCAATTGGCCTTTGTGCGGCCCGTCTTTCACCTCGCGCACCGTGGGGATGCTTTTTACGAGCATCGGTTTTATCTCCAAGGTTTGGGGGTCGAGGTCGCCCAAGGTCTGTAACGTTTGGCGCGACACATACGTGGACGGGCTGTGGCCTCCGTTCAAGAGCATATTGAAGGTGTTGGGCGCAGAGTCCATCCGCACGAAAACTTCTTCTGGCGCGCGGGGCTTTTTGGAACCGCACATGATTGGGTAGAGCAGCCAAGCGGCTACAAGCAGGGCGACAATCGCCAGCCCCCGCCGGAGAGTGAGAAATTTGTTCATGGTAAAGTTGATAAAATTGTGAACGAGATGTTGAGCGGATTAAAGAATAAAAGAGGGGCGAAAGGTAAGTTTGCCGCGATGGATAATTTTCAACTTTTGGGAGAAAATTTTTGAAGGGATGTGGCGGCTGCTTTAGCCGCTGCATATCATCTGCGGCCGCTAAAGCAGCCGCTACAAAAACCGCCCCTCCCACTCCGGCCTTGGCAGCATACACGCCTCGCGGCGGCCAAACCATCGGTAGCGGTTGCGCGCCACAAAATTGTAAACCGCATCGCGCAGGGGGCGCGGCACGATTTTGAAAACATAAAAAAAAGCCCAAAGCCCGCCAATGTGCCGCACGATTTGGAGCGCCGCATCCGAGCGCAAAAAGATGCGCTCGCCCTGCACCAGCACCACCGTGTCAAAGTTTTCGGAAGCAAGGCCATGCCGCTGCAGCAATTGCTGCCCGACCGCAGATTGCAGCGCGGCAAAGCGGAACTGCTCCTGCCGGTCGCGTTTCAATATCCACTGCACCGAGGCGTTGCAGAGGTTGCACACCCCGTCGAAAAGAAGAATAGGGAATTCGGAATGCGGAGTGCAGAGTGCGGAATTCGGAATCGGTGGTTCTTGTGCCATGATTTTATATTGAGTTTCTATGGGCTTGGGTACATTCGCCCCTTTACCCGTCGTAGCCTTCCTGCCCGCCAAATCTCGGCAGACGGGGGCGTAGGCGGGTCTCTCACTTTCTCTCACGGCTCTCACACCTCTCACCCTCTCACCCTCTCACCCTCTCACACCTCTCACACCTCTCACCCTCTCACACCTCTCACCCGCTCACATCCTATGCCCACCGCGCTCACCATCGTATTTGTCGGCTGCACCATTTTTTTGTCGCACTGGTTTGCCGCGCTTTTTGCCCGCACGAAGATACCCGATGTGCTGTGGCTTTTCATCCTCGGGCTATTGCTGGGCCCGGTGGGGGGCGTGGTCACGCCCGAAAAATTTGGGGCGGTAGGGCCCGTGTTCACCACCATCACGCTGATTTTTATACTTTTCGAGAGCGGCATTGACCAGCGTTTGGAACCGCTCATCAACTCCATCGGCGGCACGGCGCGCATCACCACCTACAACTTTGTAGCCACTTGTTTGGTGGCAGGCGGCATCACGTTTTATTACACGGATTTGGGTCTTTTGCGCTCCCTGATGTTGGGCAGCATCGTGGGCGGCACCTCGTCGGCGGTAGTCACCACACTGGCCAAAGCGTTCCCGATGAGCCAGCGCACCCGAACGATTTTGGTGCTTGAATCCGCATTTTCCGATGTTTTCACCCTCGCCGTTCCGCTCACCTTGCTCACGGCTTACAAAATCGGGACGATTGACGTAGCCATCGTGACGGGCCAGATGATTGCCGCATTCATCCTTGCTGCCATGCTCGGCGTGGTAGGCGCGTTTGGCTGGAGCATCTTGCTCCATAGGATGCGCACGCTGCAAAACACCGTTTTCACCACCCCCGCTTTTGTGTTCATCCTCTACGGCATGGTCGAGATGCTCAACTATTCTGGCCCCATCGCCGCGCTGGCTTTTGGCATCACGCTGGGCAACATTGACGTGCTGGGCCCGCCCATCATGCGGAACGCCATTTCGCGCAAGCCCATCTCGCTGAACGACAACGAACGGGCGTTTTTTGCCGAAGCGGTGTTCTTGCTCCGCACCTTCTTTTTTGTCTACATCGGCATCTCCGTGCGCCTTCAAGACTGGCATTGGATGATGCTTGGCGCGGCCATCACGGGATTTTTGTTCCTCGTGCGCATCCCAGTGGTGCGCATTTCCGTGCCGCGCAGCACCTCGCCCAAAGACGCATCCTACATGGCCACCATGATACCCAAAGGATTGGGCGCGGCGGTGCTCGCTTCTTTGCCCGCGCAGCAGGGCGTGGCGGGCGGCGATATCATCCAGTCCGTGGTGTTCTCCATCATCCTTTGCTCCACGGTGCTTACCACGGTCTTGACTTTTTTGGTGGAAAAAACTTTCTTCTCCAACATCTATGGCTGGGTTTTCAAAATGATGGGCTTGGGGAAAAATGCGGAAAAAGAACCAGACCCCGAGCCCGAGCCAGCACCAGAAACCGAAGAGCCCGAAGCGGAAATCGAAGCTGAAAACCCTGTTCCGAACAAAACCGGGCACAAAAAACCACGTTTGCCAAACCCGTGAGGTTTACTGCCTATCCGCTCGAACCGCCACCTCAAAACCCATCTGCCCCAAATGCTCCCAAAACTGCGGGTACGATTTTGACACCACTTCGGGGCCCTCTATTTCCACCGGCCCCAGCATCGCCAGTGCCGCCACGGCCATAGCCATGCGGTGGTCGCCGTAGGTGGCGAAGCGCGGCAACCCCGACAAATCGGCCTTTCCCATCAGGCTGTAAAAAGTGGCCTCCGGCATTTTTTTTGAAAAACGGGCGGGCAGTTTGGCGAACGAAACCCCCACTTTCGCCAGTTCGGTTTTCAAAGCCCCGATACGGTCCGTTTCCTTAATGCTCAGCGTGTCCAGCCCACTGAAAAGCCCCTGCGTTCCCAGCCCCGCGCACACCACGGCGAGCGTTTGGGCAATGTCGGGGCATTCCAAAAAATCCTTTTCAAAAAACGGCCTCGGCCCAGTAGTGCCCATCTTTTGCAGGCGGACTTCATTTTCCCCAAAAGTCGTTTGAATGCCAAAACGTTGCATCATTCCCGCCAGCACCGCGTCGCCCTGCCAACTGTTTTCCTGAAGCCCCTGCAAAGTCAAATCCAACCCCTCAGCAAACGCCGCCATCGCGTACCAATACGAGGCCGCCGACCAATCAGCCTCTACCGCCAAACAGCGCGGCGCGTACTTGCCCGGCGCGACCACGATGGTTTCGCCTTGCCATGCTGCGGCTGCGCCGAAATGCCGCATCAGCCCCAGCGTCATGTCCAAATAAGGCCGCGACACGAGCGCGCCTTGCGGCACCAATTCCAGCCCTTCGGGCAAATAAGGCGCGATGAGCAAAAGTGCCGAGAGGAACTGGCTGCTCACGTTGGCCGCCACATGGACGCTGCGGGCGCGGGGCCGCAACTCGCCGATTTTCAGGGGCGGGTAGCCGTCGCGCCCCAAAAACTGGATGTCCGCGCCCAATTGTCGCAGCGCATCCACCAATGGCCCCACAGGCCGCTCCAGCATCCGAGCCGAGCCAGTCAGCATTTGTTCACCGGGCTGTGTAGCGAAGTATGCGGTGAGAAAACGGAACGTCGTGCCAGCGTCGCCAGCATCGAGCGTGCCGCCGTTCTGCTCCAACAGTCGCAGCAAAGTCTGCGTGTCTTTTGAATTGGAAAGGTTCGAGAGCCAATCGGCAGGCTTTTCGCCCGCCAGCGCCAGCGCGATGAGGGCGCGGTTGCTGATGCTCTTCGAGCCGTCGAGCGCGATGGTGCCGCGCAGCTCGCGGGAGTTTTTAGAAAGGTGGAACATGGTCATTGCGTCATTTTTACCCGCCGCAGCATCTCGCCGCCGCCAAAGGCTAAGGCGAGTAAAAGCGAAGGAGAGCCGTCATTGTTCGTCATCTATCATTGCCTCGTTGTTCATAGTTCCTCGTTCATAGTTCATCGTTCATTATGATCCACCACCTCCATCACACTGCGGAACACGGCGTACTTGCCATCATAGCGCTCCTTGTGCTGGCGCTGGAGTTCCGGGCCGAACTCGTTTTGGTATCGGAGCAAGTGCGCCATGTCCTTCACCGCGTACTGCACGGCGTAGATTTCGGCATCCGTGTGTTCGTGGCCGATGAGCCGGCACAGGCGGTAAGAGATGAACATCCCGGTAATCATCACGTCGGGGATGTGCGTTTCGCGCATCCAGCGGAGCCAGTCCTCGTGCACGTCGAGGTCAATGGTCACGGTTATGTTGTAGAGCAGCATGGGCAAGTTTTAATGCGGTAAGGGCGGCGGTAAAAATCGGCCAAAAGTAGGGCTACCTGCGGTTACTTTTGCTGCCACATTTACCACATAGGTTGCGCGTCCTATCTGAACCATGTGGTAAAACCAATCACTCGGAATGGCAAAAATACTGCTCATCGAAACCTCCACCGAAGTCTGCTCGGCTGCTGTCAGCGTGGACGGGCGGGTGGTCGCGCTCGCCGAAGACTTGGAGTGTCAAAGCCACGCCGCGCTGCTCACCCTTCAAATCAGCGAATGTACCGAGGCCGCAGGCATCTCGCTCGCCCAGCTCGACGCGGTGGCTGTGAGCCAAGGGCCGGGCGCCTACACCGCCTTGCGCGTGGGTGCGTCGGTGGCGAAAGGCATCTGCTACGCGCTGGAAAAACCGCTCATCGCTGTGGACACGTTGCGCGCGCTGGCCCATGCGAGTGCGGAATTTGGAATTCGGAATGCGGAATCAGAACGGGCAAATTCCGCATTTCGCACTCCGCATTCCGCATTCCTCCTCCCCATGTTGGACGCTCGGCGGCAAGAGGTTTGGCTGGCGGTGTACGATGCCGATTTGCGGGAAATCGCGCCCGCGCAGCCGCTGATTTTGGAAAACAATTCGTTTGAAAAGTTTGTTTCAGAAAAAATAGGCGATGGGAAAGCCGAGCGACTTGTTTTGTCGGGGAACGGCATAAAAAAAACAAGGGGCGGCGGCATTTCAGAAAAAGCGGTTTATTCGGAGATAAAAAAATGTTCTGCCCGCTACCTCGCCCTGCTTGCGGAGCGGTGCTTTCAAGCCAATGACTTTCAAGACATTGCCTACTTCGAGCCTTTTTACATGAAACCACCGAACATCACCTCGCCAACCAAACCGCCATTTTGAAGAAAATAGCGGTATTTGTCAATTCGTGGTTTTATGTTGCCTATTTTCGTGGTGAAATAAAAGGCTTTACGCCTGTTCGTTAAGATGTATGTCTTTTTTTTGGAAAACAAACTGGCACAGTTTTGGAAGAAAAAGGGTTCAAAACTGTGTCACCTCACCTTTTTCAAAACATTTAGTATGGGAAAAACAAACATTGAAAAAGTGTCGCTCAAAAATGGAGCGCACGACGCGCTGCTCGATTACATTGAGCTCCGCAAGGCCGCGCTAGTTTTGCGGGCCGTGAACCACAAATTGCGCCAACGAATGCTCGACCTGCTGGAAGAGTACAAGCGCATGACTGTCACCGAAATCTATGTGAAACTCCGGCTTGAGCAAAGCGTGGCGAGCCAGCACCTCGCCATCCTGCGCAGCGCGGGCGTGGTGCAAACGGAGCGGAACGGGAAGTTCATTTTTTATTCCGTGAACCGCAGCCGCTTGGTCCAGATTTCTTCCCTCGCGGAAGAACTCGCCGCTTGACTTGGGAGCTTGTTGCTTTTCAACTGGGCGAATTTCATGGCGAGCCGTTCTGCAAAACAGAACGCCTCGCCTTTTTTATTTCGCAGGGTTTGTCAGTAGATGGAGGAATTGCATCTTTGCCCAGGATTTTTTGATAATCCTATGCTGGTTACAAAACGAAAATAATGAACAAACACACACCTCCCACCCTTGTCAAGGACGAGCACCTGCGTCCGGCCGTGCGAATCCTGAAAGCTTTGGCCCACCCGCTCCGATTGAACATTATCCGCGTGATTCACGAGCGCAACGGCTCTGCCAATGTTGGAGAAATCTTCTCGGCACTTGAAATTGAGCAGCCCATGGCGTCGCAGCACTTGCGCGTGCTGCGCCAGGCCAAATTAGTGACGACCCGGCGCGACCGAAAGTTCATTTACTACAGCCTTCACTACGAGCGTATTGCCCGCACCACAAGAGCAATCTGCATTTTGGAAAATGGAGATGCGGCCCGCCAAGAGTAGGATTTTGAAAACGACGCCTTACAAAAGCAAAGCCCCTCGCTCAAAGAGAACGGGGGGCTTTGTTTTACAAAACCGTGCGCGCGCAGGGATCAGAAAAACACGGCGATTTTGAGGGCAATCGTGCCAAAGGTCGCGTTGGAATCCTCCTTGTCCCAGTTGCCTGCGGTTTTTTCCACAAACCCATTTCTGGTCAAATCCGTGAACTGCTTTTGAAAAGCGAGGCCGGCCACGAGCGTGGCATTGGTGGCAAATTCGTATTCGATGCCGCCGCCAAGACCCCAAGAGAGCGAAATCCCTTTCACTTCTTCCCGGATGTTCACGTCCTCGATGTTTTGGTCGTTGGTGCCCCGGATATCGCCTGTGGCTTTGGTGACAAATCCCAAAGTGAACACCGGCACTTCGGCGTAGAACTTGAAGCGGGCATCCTCGTTGGAGCCGCCGCGCATTTTGAGGCCGAACGGGATTTCCACATAATTGATGCGGTAGTGGAATTTGGCGTCCATCGAAAAGGTGTCGGAGCGGATGTCCGACAAGTCGGAATCGTCCCAAGGTTTCCAGCGCGGATAGCCGTTTTGGAGGCTGCCGCCTTGGTTGAGGCCAAAGCCAAGGCCGGTCGTGAAGGCATAGTTGTCGGCAAAGTAGTATTCGCCGAGCGCGCCGACTTTCAAGCCCCAGTTGGAGCCGACCCCTTCTATTTTGCGGTCGCCGGTGCGCAGCCACGACCATGTGGGGCTGGCTTGGAAGCCAAATCGGAGGCCTTTTTGGGCATCGGCTTTGCCGAGCAGGAAAGTAGCGAAGAAGAGAAGTAGGGCAATTTTTTTCATAGTCTGCGTAATTTGTTGGAAGGTAAAAAATCAAGTTTTGAAGGTGGGGAGGTTTTTGAGCGCACTCAAATGCAAGTGCGAAAGTCGCAGTTTTTTGCCAAGCTTGTCTTGCTGAGGGAAATTTTTCCGCAGAGCGCTTTGCGCGGACATCGGGCAAACGCTCCATGCATTGGAATAGGGAAGGCTTCCGCGCCCACCATGCTTTAGAATCAGGTTTTTTTATTTGTCGTCGTACACTTGCGGCGCGGGAAAAATTTCCGCCTCAACCATTGCTTTACGATGCACAAATCGCTGTTTTCCTGTGTTTTCCTGTTCTCTTCCCTGTCGCTGACATGACCGTGAAGTTGCAGGCGCCCAATGGCAAAATTGTTATGCTGTTTGGCGGGGTTGGTGGCAGTGGCGACGATTTTACCAATACCTGTTTGGAGGGGAGCGGGCCTTCGCTGGCGGCGGGGTGGCCTCCTTTCACAGGAACATTTCAGAGCATGGGCGTATTGGGAAATATGAACAAAGAGCAGGATCCCAACGGCATCTGGACGCTGTATCGGCGATGATCCAAAAGTCCCGGTTTTGATGCAAACTCAACCATTTTAGCCCGAACCATGCAACCCAGTAAACATCCCAAACTCGCCCGCCCTGACCTCGGCCATTTCGGTCGCAACGAATGGGCGTTCGTCGGCACCACCTGCGGCAACATCCAGCGGCTGGCGCGGCATATAATCGCGGCACTGAGCCACCGCTATCCCTGCGCTTACATAGATGCCGACCACGCCGGGGCCGATGCCGATGCTGCCCCACCGGGAATGCTCGCCGCCGGAGCAACATTCGATTACACCGATGCCATTCACAGCCACCAATTGCGGGCAGCCGCCAAGTGGGGCGCCCACCATTTCCGCCAAATTTTCAACGAAGCCGATCTGATTTTGGTCAATGGCAACCACCACGAGGCCGCCGCGCAGGTGGTGGTGATTGACCCGGCGAAGGAAACCTTGCTGCGCAAAAGGCTGGCGCAACTCACCGACGTTCGGCTCATCCTGTTGGCCGAGGGCGTGGGGCGAATGTTTGATTTTGTGGAAAATGCACTGCCCGCCGCGGCCAATATCCCGCATTTGCGGCTCGACGATGTGGAAGGCATCATCCGTTTTTTTGACAATGAAATGCTCCGCAACACACCACCTATCAACGGACTCGTGCTGGCGGGCGGGCGCAGCGTTCGCATGGGTCGCGACAAGGGCGGCATCGCTTGGCACGGCAAACCGCAGCGCGAACACTTGGCCGATGTGTTGCAACCCTTCTGCGACGAAGTGTTCATATCCTGCCGCCTGGGTCAGGAGGTCGAAATGGGAACGGCCTGCCCTACCCTGCCCGACACTTTTTCCGAGCTCGGCCCATTCGGCGCCATCCTCTCGGCTTTTCGCCACCAACCGAACTGCGCTTGGCTCGTCGTGGCCTGCGATTTGCCCTTGCTCGACCGCGCCGCCTTAGATTTTTTGTTGAAAAACCGCCAACCGCGCCGCGTGGCTACGGCATTTGAAAGCCCGCATGACCAAATGCCCGAACCGCTCATCGCGCTTTGGGAACCAAAAAGTTACGCCGTGCTGCTCTCGTTCTTGGCGCAAGGCTACTCTTGCCCACGCAAGGTGTTGCTCCACTCGGATGCGCTGGTTTTGCAAGCACCCGACCCGGCGGCGTTGACGAATGTAAATACGCCGGAAGAGGCGGATAAAATCAGTTTGGGATGAACATCAAAATACGCACTTTCGGCATCGCCAAGGAAATCTGCGGCGGCTCTGTGCTCCAATTGGAACTGCCAGACAATGCCACGGCTGGCGAGGTCAAACAACTCCTGACCGAACAATACCCACGACTCGGCGGGCTGGCTTCCTTTCTGCTGGCCGTGAACGAGGAATTCGCCGAACCTGACACGCTGCTCGCACTCAGCGACGAAGTGGCGATTATCCCACCAGTGAGCGGCGGCTAAAGAACTATGAACTATGAACGAGGAACTATGAACATCCACCTGCAAATTTCAAACACCCCCTTGGACATCATGGCCTGCATCGGCCAAGTGAGCAGCCCTGCATGTGGCGGCGTGGACGTGTTCATCGGCACGGTGCGTGATTCCACGAAGGGGAAGTCTGTGCTGCGCCTCGAATTTGAAGCCTACGAAAGCATGGCGCTCCGCGAGATGCGCAAAATTGCGAAACAAGCCTTTGAGCGGTGGCCGGTGCAGGCCATTGCCATGCACCACCGCACAGGCGTGTTGCAGGTGGGCGATGTAGCGGTGGTCATTGCTGTGGCGGCGGCGCATCGCGCTGCGGCTTTCGAGGCTTGCCGTTATGCGATTGACACATTGAAACAGACCGTGCCGATTTGGAAAAAAGAAGTTTTCGAGGACGGAGAGGTGTGGGTGGCAGCACATCCTTAGGCAATGATGAATGATTGAATGAGGAATGATAGGAATGATGAATGATTGAATGAAGAATGATGAATCGCGTGTCCTCGCAAGCGGCATTCATCATTCTTCATTCAATCATTCATCATTATTTCAATTCCTGCCACCAGCACCAGCAAAGCCGTCAGCCGGCGAATCAGCATAGGGTCGAACCAGGTCATGCTGACCCGCGAGCCGACTTGGCCACCCAGCAGCACCGCAACGCCCAAGAGCAAGATGCGCTGCCAATGTAGGTCCGCAGGGAGGCGGGTCAACTGACCTGCCAAGCCTGCCAGCGAATTGACGAGGATGAACACGCTGGCCGTCGCCGCTATTTTTCGAGCCGTGTCCCAACGAAACAGATGCAGCAGGGGCGATAAAAAAATGCCGCCGCCGATGCCGACCATGCCCGACAACAGCCCGATGCCGCCACCCAAAAGACCGTCTCGCGCAGGTTTTGGAGCGGAAATTTCTCCGTCCTTATCTCGTTGGGGCTGAAACCACAGCAATGCAGATGCGACCAGAAGGCTCAGCCCCAACAACAGAAAAAATGTTTCCTGGCTGATGCGCATCATAGCGCCCAGAAAAGCCGCCGGAACGCTGACGGCCACCAACGGCAAGATTTTTCGCCCATCAAGTTGCTTGTTTTGGAAAAAAAGCAGTGCGCCGCCAGTCACCACGATGATATTGCATATCAGCGCGGTCAGGCGGATTTCCTGAAACGGCAGGCCCGCCACGGCAAGCAGAGCGAGGTAACTTGACCCGCCGCCGAAACCTACCGAGGCATAGACAAAAGCGATAAGGGCAAAAAAAAGGGCAAGCGACCAGTCAGGGAGCATAGTGGAGGCGGTTGAAAAATTGAAGGCATAGCCGATTGATTCGATTGGTTCGATTGATTCGATTGGGAGTGAACTTGAGCAAAGTTCGTTTTTCAAAACCACTTTGATTTGACTTATAGAACTACGCGCTTCTGCCTCAAGCACCTTCTGCTCATAAAGTCTATTGAACTGTATCTAAAATCGTTCATTTGCGATTGCAACAAGGCGCCAATCATTGACACTATAGCCAATGAAAAGTGGACTTGAACAAAACGACCTGTCAACTGATTGGGTGTCAATCGAATCAATCGGGTTCAATCTTCAAAAATCGAATCATTCGACTATACCAACCCATGTTCAGCCTACTCAGCAAATTCATCTTCTGGCTCGTCGGCTGGAAAATCACCGGCCACTACCCGCGCGAACTGTCGCACGTGGTGATTGCCGTGGCGCCGCACACTTCCACTTGGGATTTTTTTCTGGGGGTGCTGACCAACAGCGCGGGGCAGTTCAACGCCAACTACATGGGCAAGCACACGCTGTTCAAGCCGCCATTCGGTTGGCTGTTCCGTTGGCTCGGCGGCATCCCCGTGGACCGCTCGAAAAACCACAACCTCGTGGCAGCCACGGTGGAAGCGTTCAAGCGCGAGCCGCGCATCCACGTCGTCATCGCGCCGGAAGGCACACGCAAAAAAGTAGACAAGTTGAAAACCGGTTTTTACCACATCGCCCGGTTGGCGGGGGTGCCGATTTGCCTCTGCAAGTTCGACTACGCCAAGCGCGAGGTGTTTTTCGACCCGGTGCTTTTCTACCCTACGGACAACGAGGCGGCCGATATGACCCACATTTGGGAATATTTCAGGGGCGTGCGCGGCGGGAATCCGGAGAATGGGATAACCTGAGGGAAGGCAAGCGAAAATATCAATCTCTGACTTTTGACACAATCCTCCCTCAACAAAAAAGGCGACAGAATCTGTCGCCTTTTTTGTCTCCCAACACCTGCTCGAAAAAATCACCGCCCCACTGCCACGGTCATTTTCGGGTCGTAGGTGCCTTTGATGACGGGGCTTTGGCGGTTGCCCGTGTAGTCGCGCACTTTCTCGCTGATAAACTCGAAGAGTTCTTGCACCGTCACCAGCTTGTCTTTGTTGGCATCGGCTTCGCCTTTGAGGCCGCGGATGAGAAAGTGGCTGAACACGCCTTGGCGCAGGCCGGCGGATTCGAGCGAGGTCTCGTCGGCTTTCGATGACATGAGGAGCGCGGTGCCGCTCACCGCTTTGGCGAGTGTGCTGTAAAACTGCACCAGCGCAGGGTCTGGCTCGCCAGAGCGCATGGCGATGAGGCTGCCCGAATGGCAAGCGTCGGCGAGGCAAAGTTTGAAGCGGGCTTTGCATTGGTTGAACGCGGCGGCGATTTCTTCGTGGGCGATTTTGTTGTTGAACCCATCAAAGTCAATCGGCAGGAAAGAGCCGTTCAGCCCGTGCCCAGAGAAATAGAAAATGACCAGATCGTTTGGCCCGGCCATCCCAAACACTTCGTTCATAGTGCCCAGCACGTTGTCGCGGGTGGCTTCTTCGTCTATCAGCACCCGCACCTGCTCGTCGGGGAGGGCGCCGCCTTCCACGCTTTTGAGGAAAGCGTAAAAGCGGTAAGCGTCGTCGTCGGTGTAGCGCAGCACGGGCATGTGGTCGTAAGAAGCCACGCCCACCACGATGGCCCAGACTTTTGATTTTGGCATTTCTACGGGCGGCGGGGGGGAGAACGGTTTTTCGGCTGCGGCCACCGTTTCGTAGTCTGCCGGCTGGTCTTTGCCAAGGTATTCGCCGTTGCGCCAAAAGCCGTCCACCACCGTGCCGTCGCGGATGGTCAGCACGCCTTGGCCGAAGAACGCGCCGCTCTGCCATTCGCCCACATACCGGTCGCCGTTGGCGTAGTCGCAAATGCCATAGCCATGGGGCATCCCGTTGTAGAAAGTGCCGAGGTATTGCGCCGCGCCTTCTTTGTACACATAGGTGCCTTTGCCGTCTTCGCAATCGCCCGCCACGCAGCCGACTTTGCCGCTGGCCACGAGGCTGTTGCCCAGGAATTCTCCCTGTTTCCACTCGCCGGTTTCTTCCGCGCCGGTTTCTTTCACGAAGCGCGTGCCTTGCCCGTCAGGGTAGTTTTCTTTGAATTGCCCCAGGTATTTGTCGCCGTTGGCGAAATAGAAAGTGCCCGAGCCGTCAAATTTCCCGTTCCGGAAATCCCCCTCAAACTTGCTGCCGTCGGGGTAGGCAAAAATGCCTTGACCGCTCTGGCAATCGCCCGAAAGACAGCCCGATTGGATGTTGGTGCCGTCGTCGGCGCGTTCTTCTTTTTTCTTGGCGATGTACTCGGCCAGCACCGTTCCGTTCTCGTCCACAGGTTTGCCTTTGAGCCAGAGGCCGGTGCGCGTGGTGCCGTCGGCGTAGGTTTTGATGCCCTTGCCATCGGGGTAGCGGTTTTTCCATTCGCCGCTGTACTTGCTCTTGTTGGTGTAGTAGCACACGCCCACGCCGTGGATTTCGCCGTTTTTGAAATCGCCGATGTACTTGGCGCCGGAGGGGAAAAGGTAGGTGCCGCGCCCGTTTTTGCAGTCGCCCGACACGCATTGCGCGTCAAGGTTTTGAAAGAAAAAGAGGGAGAAAAGTAGGAGTGAAAAGCTGCGTTGAAACATAGTTGTGCGCACCGTGAATGTCATTTTTGAAGTATGTATTGACGGCATTAGACTCAAAGTCGCCCCGTCAATAGGTTCCGTGATTTCATTTTTTCAAGTAAAAGCTACGCTTAGGAACGAGTAAAAACAAACGAGGCAAAATGCCAACCCAAATCAGTGCAAATCAATGACTCGGCTTGTTCATCGTTTATAGTTCATCGTTCACTTACAAATTGTCCTTGAAAAACCGCTCGATCTTCTCAAAAAGGTGCGCCCGGTCTTTGCCCTGCACATTGTGCGGGTGTTCGGGATACACGAAATAGTCAATCTGCTTGCCCTGGCGCACACACTCTCGGATGTAGCGCAGGGAGTGTTGCCAAAGCACCACATCGTCAGAAGTGCCGTGAATGAGCAGGAGGCGGGCGGTCAAATTGTCCACGTATTGGAAAAGGCTGTTTTTGGCGTAGCCCTCGGGATTTTCTTGGGGCGTGTCCATGTAACGCTCGGTGTACATGATCTCGTACATCCGCCAGTCAATGACCGGGCCGCCCGCCACACCGCATCGGAAAACGCCCTTTGATTCTGGCCGCGTCAACAGCGAGGTGGTCATGAAACCGCCGTAACTCCAGCCGAACACGCCGATGCGCGCTGGGTCTACAAATGTCTGAGCCTTTAGGTAGCCGATGCCGGCGAGTTGGTCTTCGATTTCGACATCGCCCACGCGGCGGTGGATGGCGCTCTCGAAAGCCAAGCCGCGATTGGCCGAGCCGCGCCCGTCCACGGTGAAAATGATGTAGCCCTCTTGGGCCATGTGGTGCATCCAGAGTTCGGCGCCGGCCAGCCAAGCGTTCGTGACCAATTGCGCGTGCGTGCCGCCGTACACGTACACCAGCACGGGGTACTGTTTTTTGGAATCAAAATCGGGCGGCAAAACCATTCGGGCATTGAGCAGCATTCCGCCTTTCGATGGGATGGTGGAAGTGCGCGTAAGGCCGAGCGAGTAGCCTTCGAGCGGGTTTTTTGCGCCAAAAATTATCTCGCGTTTGGCGGGGTCGGCCCAGCGCGCGAGGTAGACGAGGCGCGGGGTGGCGGCATTGGCGAACAGGTCCAAAACCCATTCGCCCGTGCTGTTGATGAAGGCGCTGTGTGTGCCTTCCTCGTCGCTGAGGCGCGCGAGCACCCCTGTTTTTAGGTTGGCGGCGAAGACGTAGCGGTTCATCCCCGTCTCGTCTGCGGTTTGGTAAAAACAGTTTTCGCCCTTGGCATCGAAGCCGTAAAAGTTGGTGACAGGCATTGCGCCCTTGCTGATTTGACGGGCGGTTTTGCTGTTCAGATTGCAGAGGTAGAGGTGGTTGTAGCCGTCGCGCTCGCTTTGCCAGAGGAACTGCTCGTTCGAGCCGGGGAGGAATGCGGCGGGTTTTTCAGGCTCCACCCATGTGTCGGAGGTTTCTTCAAAAATGGTCTTGACGAACGCGCCCGTGGCCGCGTCGTATTGGTTGAGCCAGAGGTGGTTTTGGGCGCGGTTCAGCACAGCCACCAGCACGAATTTGTCGTCGGGAGTCCAGGACACATTGGTGAGGTATTGTTCCGAAGGTTCGCCGGTTTGAAGGTAAATCGTCTTGGCCGTCTGCGTGTCGAAAACGCCGAGCGTGACGTGGTGGCTTTTGCTCCCCGCAAATGGGTAGCGCACTTCGCGTGCCGTGGCGGGCATAGAGTCCAGCACATAGATCGGGTACTTGGTCACCATGCTTTCGTCCATGCGGTAGAAGGCGAGGTAGCGCCCGCTCGCGCTCCAAAACGTGCCTTTAAAAATGCCAAACTCGTCGCGGTGAACGCTCTTGCCGTACTCGATTCCATCCTTTTCGCTCTTGGCTACTCCGAGTTCCTTGCCGCCGATGTTCACCCATAGGTCGCTGCCTATGGTGTAGGCTGCCGCGAAGGTTTTGTCTTGAATGTCAACATTTGCCGCCTCCGCAGGGTGCCAGTTTTTGCGGTTCAGGCCTTCGGCAAGGGAGTAGGTGTAGATTTCTTTTTCTGTGCGAAACCACATTTTGCCATCCCCCGTCCAGGTCATGGCGGGCAACGCAGCGAGGGGTGTGGCACCGAGCACTGCAAGCCCTTCGTTTATTTTTGGCAGCAGCTTGAGCGTGTCCACGGCGCGGTCGGGAGCGTTTGTGCGCACCAATTGGTCGCCCACGGCGTGGGTGAATTGCGCGGTGCCGGGTATCCATTGCAACTGTTTGAGGTTTGCGGGCGAGAGGGCGGCGCGTTTCAAAAACGCATCGGCCATGGAGAATTTGTTTTGCGCGAAAGCACTGAATGAAAGGAGCAGCAGCAGGGGCAGTAGGCAGAAGCGGGTTTGTACCTCAAGGTTTAGCAGGTGGGCTTGCTCGCCAAGCCTTGGCGGGCGAGAGCATTTTCTATTTTGAGTCATTTTTGAAAACTGTATTGAAGCAATGGTTCGTGAAGAATTTTGTGCCTTTCCAATGGGATGAAAAAAGGCGCGTATGTTTGGGTTGCTAACACATACACGCCATGACAGGAACACGATCCCGACGAATCGGGACTGAGTGCAATGATAGGGGACTTGATTGAGAATGGGGCGGTCCGCCGTCGAATTTTGCAAACCCTGTTTCCCCTGCTGCTGACCCTGCCTCGCCGGAACAATTTCAAGCAGCAGGCCAGATGGTGCG
>JBJXFT010000049.1:0-6014 GCA_046155725.1 Saprospiraceae bacterium | reverse complement strand
CCGAATTCGAAAAGCGGGCGCGAAGGTAGCATTATTTGTTGCAGGAAAAAGTTTGCGCTTAAAACTTGAATTTGCCTTATGGTGCTGCTGACGCTGAAAGCGCCTTTTCGCTTGGCGTTCCGACAATTATGAGGTAGGCAGGAGGCCAATCGAAAGAGCTGGAAGGCACAATCCGGCTATCACCGCCAAAGCAAGAGCGATCCCGAGCACTCGGGATTCCGATGGAAGGCAATACTGGGAGAAAAGATGTATGTCCGGGAATTTAAAAACCAGAAAACCGAAGCCGCCGTCAAAGCGGCGGCGCTGAACAAATTTATTCAAATCGCTGCTCCGAAGGCGGTCAAAAATCGCCTGACATTAAACGGGAAAGGGATTGCCCGGCGAAGCGGGGATTCATGCAACAAAGCCCATTCAATGTCAATGGTCAAAAGTCAACGGCCAACGGTCAAAAGTCAACGGTCAAAAGTCACATTTGGAACGGTTGGCTTTCAGCCATTTTTCCGCTTCGCGGTAATGCGGCATAAACCCCTCCACCAAGGCCCAAAAACGGTCCGAGTGGTTCATCTCCAGCAGATGCGCCAGCTCGTGGAGCATGACATAATCCTGCACGGGCCGGGGGGCAAAAAGCAGTCGGGTGGAGAGGTTCACATTGCCTGCCCGCGAGCAACTGCCCCAATTGGAGTGGTTGTACTTCAAGTTGATGCTGCGGATGGGCTGGCGGAAAGTGTGGGCATTCATCTCCTCCACGCGCCGCGATATTTCGGCCTGAAAATCTTTGGCAACGATGCGCGAGAGCAAGGTCTTCACCGTGCGGGTACGCTGCCACAAGTTTAGTTTTTCGTTGATTTCGAGGCAGATGGTGTCGCCTACCAATCGCGCCGTGCTGGTAGCTCGGTCTTTCAAATCCACCGAAAGCAGATAGCGCCGCTCGCCCACCGCCACCACGTCGCCGCTCTGAAACTGTTTGCCGAGGTACGATTCGCGATAGATGGGCTGTTGCTCAAACTGCCCAGCCACCCAAGCCTGCACCTTGTCGAGGTGTTCGCGTATCAGCCCTTCGCCCGCCGTCACGGGCAAGCGCAGCGTGATGCGCCGCGCCGTCAGGCTGTAATAATGCCCGCCGCTCGCCAAGTCCAGCGCGACACGCACCGGCAATGCCACTCCTTCGAGGTGGATAAGCCCTTTGAGCGTTCTTTTTCGCGGGAAAAACATGGTCAGAACTATGAACTATGAACGAGAAACTATGAACTATGAACGCTTGTAACGCTCGGTGTTCATAGATCATAGTTCCTCGTTCATAGTTACACTACCCCTTTCGTTCCGCAAAATCGCGCATCAACTGCACCAGCGCCTGCACGCTTTTTTGCGGCAGGGCATTGTAGGTGCTGGCGCGGAACCCCCCTACCGAGCGGTGGCCTTTGAGACCAATCATGCTGTTGGCTTCGCAGAGCTTTCCGAACTCGCCCTCCAGAGCAGCGTACTGCTCGTTCATCACGAAGCAGATGTTCATGTGCGAACGGTCTTCCTCCGCCACGGTGCCACGGAAGAGCGGGTTGCGGTCAATTTCGTCATAGAGGAGCAGGGCTTTTGCTTTGTTCCTACGCTGCAAGGCTTTGAGGCCGCCGCTCTTTTTTATCCAGCGCAGCACGAGCATGCTGACGTAGATGGGGAACACGGGCGGGGTGTTGTAGAGCGAGTTTTCCTTGACAAAAGTGCGGTAATCGAGCATGGCTGGCAGGTAGCGGCTCACGGTGCCGAGCATATCGTCGCGCACGATGACCACCGTGGTGCCCGCCGGGCCGAGGTTCTTTTGCGCCCCAGCGTAGATGAGGCCAAACTGCTCGGGCTTGAACGGGCGGCTCAGAAAATCAGAACTCATGTCGCACACAATCGGCACGGGCGACTTGGGGAATTTGCGCATCTGTGTGCCGTAAATCGTGTTGTTGCTCGTGAGGTGCAGGTATTTAGCTGTTTTCGGAATCTTGTAATCTTTCGGGATGAAGGTGTAGTTCTGCTCTTTCGAGGAGGCCAACACTTCCACCTTGCCAAAGGCTTTTGCTTCTTTGGTGGCTTTGTTGGCCCACACGCCCGTGTCTGTATACACCGCCGTTTCGCCTTCGTCGAGCAAGTTCATCGGAGCCATGAAGAACTGGCTACTCGCGCCGCCCGTGAGCCACAAAACGTGATAGTTGTCGGGCAGGCCGATGAGTTCGCGCATCAGCGCGTTGGCTTCTTCGATGATGGCCGTGAATTCGGGCCCGCGGTGAGAGAGTTCGAGCAGGCTGAGGCCCATGCCTTCGTAATTGATGGCAGCCTTTCCGGCTTCTTTCAGCACGGAGGCGGGCAACACCGCCGGGCCTGCAGAGAAATTGTGTTTTTTCATGGAGGTGAGTATTTTGGACAATGTTTTGAACCCCAGAGCGGGGCAAAATTTGAGCGCAAAAATACTGGTTTATTCCGTCATGCCTACCTAAACCGCTGCGCCCATTCTTTTGCAAAATAGGTCAAAATAACATCCGCCCCCGCCCGGCGGATGCTCAGCAAAGCCTCCGGCATGGCCCGCTCAAAATCGAGCCAGCCGTTGTTGCAAGCGGCGCGGAGCATGGCGCATTCGCCGCTGACGTGGTAGGCTGCGATGGGCAGGTCGGAGTTTTCTTTGAGCAGGTGGATCACGTCGAGATAGTGCAATGCTGGTTTTACCATCAGCATATCGGCGCCTTCGGCGGTGTCGAGGGCAGCTTCGATGAGGGCTTCGCGCTTGTTGGCGGGGTTCATTTGGTAACTTTTTTTGTCGCCGCTTTTGGGCGCAGAGTCGAGCGCGTCGCGGAAGGGGCCGTACATCGCGCTGGCGTATTTGGCCGTGTAGGCCAGTATGCCTGTTTTGGTGAAACCCTCGTGGTCGAGGGCTTGGCGGATGAACCCCACGCGCCCGTCCATCATGTCGGACGGCCCCAGCATATCGAAGCCTGCTTCGGCTTGGGCCACGGACATTCGGGCGAGGATGGGCAGCGTGTCGTCGTTCACGATTTCGCCGTCGCGCACCAGTCCGTCGTGGCCGTCGCTGCTGTAGGGGTCCATCGCCACGTCGCTGATGAGGCAACATTCGGGGAATCGCCGCTTGATTTCGGCAGCCGTTTTCAGGTAAAAATTGTCGGGCGACCAACTGTGCGTAGCCGTCGTGTCTTTCAGGTGCTCGGCCACGGCGGGGAACAAGATGAAGTTGGTAAGCCCCAAATTCATGCATTCCTCGATTTCGCGCAGCAGGTTTTCGGGCGAAAAACGGAAGATGCCGGGCAGTGAGTGAATCTCACTGCGGATGCCCGTGCCGTCGAGCACAAACAGGGGGAACACAAGGTGCTGGGTGCTGAGGTGGGTTTCGGTGGCCATGTCTCGGATGGCGGCGGATTGGCGGTTGCGGCGTGGGCGGCGGAGCATGTGAGAGGGGTGAGAGAGTGAGAGAGCGTGAGAGCGTGAGAGCGTGAGAGAGCGTGAGAGAGCGTGAGAGAGCGTGATGGGCGGTGAGATAGGAATGCAAAAGTAGAAAGGCGGATGGGGCTGGCGTGTCAAATTTTCATTGCTGGTGAGGCTCGGTTGTTTCGGGAGAAAGGGCCGCCGCCTTGAAAGCCCGCCCGAACTCTCCAATGGGTTTTTTGTTCTGGTGTCAAAACATCTAAGTTTGCATCATGAAATTGGAAATGGAACTCAAAAGCACCAAGCCCATCGCCCCCCGCCAACGGGCTTTGCTGAACATACTTTTCACCGCCAGTTGGCTCGATTGCTCCCTCACCCGCCAACTGCGGCCTTACGGAATCACCCCTCCACAGTACAACATCCTGCGTATCCTCAACGGCAGCGTGCCCAAGGGCCTTTCGGTGTTCGACATCAAAAGCCGGATGCTGGACCGCAGCAGCAATGTGAGCCGATTGGTGGAAAAGCTCCGCCTCGGCGGCCTCGCAGAGCGCGTGCCGCACTGCAAAGACCGCCGCATGGTGGTGGTCACGATTTCTGACACGGGCAAAAAATTGCTCTCCGACATCGAACAGGCACGGTTTATGGACGGCCAAGGCGTTGCGGGCGGCAAACTCACCGAATCCGAGGCCCTCGAGCTGGCGCACTTGCTCGACAAGTTTAGGGAGTGAACGTGATTAGCGTCGAACTTTCCGAAAGTTTGAAACTTTCGGAAAGTTGAGTCCTGTCGGCAGACAGGGCTTTGAAAAACGAACTGCCCCCAAGTGTCGCCCCTCAATCGTATCAATCGGATTCAATCTTCAAAAATCGCATCATTCGACTATATCCTTTCGCGCCGCCACATGGCGCACCTTCTGTTCCCGCAATGCTCACCCTCGAACTTTTTACCCCCGACGACGATGCCCGGCCTGTGTTCCTCACGGGCAACTTCAACGGATGGGCCACCCGCGACGAGCGTTTCAAGATGCTGAAAGTCAAAGACGGCTACTACCAATACACCTTCCTCGAAGTGCCGCCTACCATCGAAAAATTTGAGTACAAATATGTGAAGGGCGGCTGGGAGGCCGAAGAACTGGCCACCGACGGGTTCCCTTCCGCCAACCGCAGCATGGAAGCCCCGCGAGGCAAGGTGAACGACGTGGTGCCGCGCTGGAAACAACACTCCGAGGGCTACGACCCGCAGTTCTACCCCGACATCCAGGTCGTGTCCAAGCGGTTCAACGTGCCGCAACTCCGCCGCCGCCGCCGCATCTCGGTGCTGCTGCCCTGGGATTATGCTGCTTCTGCCAAATGCTACCCGGTGCTTTACCTCCAAGACGGGCAAAACCTTTTTGAGGACACCGCGCCTTTTGGCACTTGGGCCGTGGACCGCCAATTGGCCGCACTTGCACAGCGCGGCGCGGGCAGTTTCATCGTCGTCGCCATTGACCACGGCGGCAGCGAGCGCATCCGCGAGTTTTCCCCCTACGACTCCACGCGCTGGGGCGAGGGCTTGGGCCAAGCGTACGCCCAGTTCCTGGCCGAAACCCTCAAGCCGCACATTGATGCCCATTTTCGCACGCTGCCCGACCGGGCACACACGGGCATAGGCGGCAGCAGCATGGGCGGACTCATCAGTATCTTTGCGGGCATCGCGTACCCGCAGGTGTTTTCTAAGTTCATGATTTTTTCGCCTTCGCTGTGGGCCGCGCCCAAGGTCTATTTTGAGCCGGTGCGGTTCTCGCCCTATTCCAGCACAAAAATCTACCTCTACGCGGGCGGCAAAGAAGGCGCGGGCGTGATCACCAACGTCCGCCGCTTCAAAGAATCCATGGAAACGCGCGGCTACGACCCCGCCCAATTGCAAATCAGATTGGAAACCGACCCGCAAGGCCGGCACACCGAAACGCGCTGGGGAGTGGAGTTTCCGGTGGCGGCGCAGTGGTTGTTTGCGTGAATAAAAAACGGCAAAACCGCAAAATTGAAAATGTAAAACCGCAAAACCGAGAGGGGCTTGCCTATCCGAAAACCTCTCACCAGATGACGGAGCTACGTTTACTAAACCTCCAAGGTTTAGTAAACGTAGCGTCGAGCCGGTTATCGGATAGGCTCTAAGTTTTCTGTTTCAGCCTTTTCGCTTGGTGACTGTCACCCAACTTTGGTCGAAGCCGAGGGCTTGCAGCACTTTTGATGACCAATTTGTTCAACACCAGATCAAAATCTCCATGATTGCTGTGATAGGTAAGCCTTCCGTAATTCACGCTACTCGGGGATGCAAGAATCCAGTCCGCACATCTTTTGCAAATGGGATGATAATTGCCCAGATAACCAGTGGGCAAGAAGTCAAAATCGAACTCTTCTGTACAAGTATGGCATTCCCACCTCTCATTAATTCCATCAAAGTCCTTCATAGGCTTGCCAAATACGATGTTTGAATTATTCAATGGTTCGTGAAGAATTTTGTGCCTTTCCAATGGGATGAAAAAAGGCGCGTATGTTTGGGTTGCTAACACCTAACACATACACGCCATGACAGGAACACGATCCCGACGAATCGGGACTGAGTG
>JBJXFT010000042.1:0-12636 GCA_046155725.1 Saprospiraceae bacterium | reverse complement strand
AATTGCCATTGCCAGCAGCTGCAATGGCGTTGCCGCAGATTCGATGGACTCGATAGATTTGCCCAACTTTCCAAATTTGGTACGTGACCCAGTGGCGGTCACGCGAAGAATGCCCGAACCAGACGCAAGCGTAATACCTTGAAACAATCGGTTCTCCTTAGCGCTAATACCCTTCTCTACGGGCAGGCTCTCGCCAGTGAGCACGGCTTCATCTACAGTGAGGTCGTGTTGTTGGAGCAGTAGTCCATCGGCTGGTACTCGTTCGCCTTCGGAGAGGCTCAGCACGTCGTCGGGTACGAGGTCTTCGCTCAGTAGCTCGGCCCAATCGCCATCGCGCAGGACGCGAACTTGTGCTCGGGTGTAGCGGCGCAGGGCTTCTAGGGCACGTTCGCTTTTTGTTTCCTGATAAATCTCTATACCTGCCACAAATAGGATGGACACGAACATCATCACCGCTTCAGTGAAGTCGCCTAGGAAAAAATACAGCCCACAAGCAACGGCAAGCAGGATGAACATCGGTTCGGTCGCTATATTCCGAAGGCTGTCGAGGATGGGATGTCTGCGGGTCGCTTCGAGTTCGTTTTTGCCAAAAATACGGCGTTGGTGTTCTGCTTGCGCAGTGGCCAGGCCATTGAACGAAGGGCTTGCCCCGACCAGTAGAGGCGATTCAGTGCTGTGGTGTTTTGCATGGCTGTGTGACATATTATGTCACAAAGTTGTTTGACTGGGTTCCATTTTTATCCCATCTACCCCATCGGATGCAATAGTTGGAGTGCCTGCCAGTGCTCTTAATCCAGATTGGGTAAGCGTAGGCATTGAAAAACGTTCAGTGGCACTCCGTCCCCGCCCTCGGCACCGCCGAATCGAACAGCGACAAGTCCAAATGCAAACCCCGCTGCAACAACAGCAGCCCGACCAGCGCGAGCAGAATCGGCTGCGCAAACCGAATTCGCTGTCGCACACGTGTGCTGAAAGCCCGACCAATAACACTCACCAGCAGCAGCAACGGCAATGTCCCAATACCAAAAACGGCCATGAAAAACCCGCCTTCCATGCTGCCCATTGTGGCGATAGCTCCTGCCAGCGCAGCGTACACCATGCCGCAGGGCAGCAAGCCATTTAATAGACCGATTGAAAAAGTGCTGCCGAATGGGTTGCTCTGCAACATCTTGCCTATGCCAGATTTCACCCTATGCGAGAATGCGCCAAAACCCGGCAGGCTCGTCACTAATCGCTCAAACCTCCATGCCATGAAGGCCATGCCCAGCATGAAAACACCCGCCCCGATGGAGAGGGTTTTCTGAAAACCGGCCACTGCCAGCCCTTTGCCCAGCAGCCCGAAAAGAAGGCCCAACCCCGCGTAGGTCATGATGCGCCCACTGTGATAAACCAGCATTTGGCGCAATACTTGCCGCTTGCCCTGCGCATCTAGCGGGAGCGCAAGTATCAGTGGCCCGCACATCCCCACACAATGAAGGCTGCCAGCCAGGCCGAGAAGGAGAGCGGTAGTTAGTGTCGTCATTGTGTCATTCGTCATTTTTAGCAAAGAGGTGTCATCCCGATGAAGGAGGGGTGACACCTCACTTCACTTCAAATGCTGTTTCCCAAAAATACTTTTTCCCATCAATAGATTCCCAATCCAATTCGATGCGCCATCGGCCTGCTGCAAATTTTTCAGCGGGAATATCCACTGCAGAAGCGTTTTCGATTTTTACCAAAACATCGTCGCGCGTAGTGGCAGAGCGATAGCATTTGGCCGTGGCGTACTGGGCGGTCATCCCTTCGGGGAGTTTTACCTGAATCGTTTTGGAAGCCGCATCAAAACGCACTTGCGGCTGCGTGCCAAGTGTTGCCATGTTCTGTTTTTTCTCCAAATGCGCTTGATAATTCAGATCGAGCGCGTAGTAATCTTTTTGCACCAATTGCGGCGGATGTCGGGTGGTAGCCACAACCAGCGAAATCATGCTGAGTGCAAAAAAAACAAAGAAAATAACGATGCCTGTACCCCAGTTCATAATGTGAGAAAGTGAGAGTGTGAGAGAAATGACGAAAAACGAATTACGAAAAATGACGACTATTTCCCCGGTCCCATAAAATTTGTCTTCACCTCATCTACTTTTTTGCCATTGGACATGACGTTGATGAGGATGAGTGTTTTGCGGCCCTCAAGTTTACTCTCAGGCATTTCAACAAAAAACGCACCTTCGATTTTTTCCCCTTTGGCAAGATTGGTTGGCACTTTTCCAACGACCTGAATCTGTGCTCCGGGCGTAGCCGCTTGCAATTGAATGGGGAGTTCGCGTGAGGTTTTGTTGATCAGGACGTATGTATAAAGGTTCGTCAGATGGGTCGAATCTTTTTGTTGGTAAAGCTGTCCGGGCGAGCGCAGAATGATGGTTTCGACCAAACCTCGTTGAGACATGAGCGATATATCCAACACCAACAAAGCCAAAAGTACGCCCATGTAAGCATAGACGCGAGGTGTTAAAATCTTCCTTTGGCCTGATACTATTCCGGTCATCGAGTCGTACCGGATGAGGCCGAGCGGGCGGTTGGTTTTTGCCATTATCGCGTCGCAGGCATCCATGCAAGCCGTGCAATTGGTGCATTCGAATTGAGTGCCATCGCGTATGTCAATACCCGTCGGACATACATGGACACAAAGTTTGCAGTCTATGCAGTCTCCTGTCTTAGTCATTGGTTGCTGGCCTTTGGCCGTTAGCGCTGCGACACCTACCGAGGCTTGGATTTGCTGCATCGGGTCACGATATTCTAGCGGGCGGTCTGCCTCAGCGGCTTTTGCGTTCTTCAATTTTGTGCGTGGCTCGCCGCGCACATGATCATAAGCCACTACGATGGAGTCTTTGACCAACAAAACACTCTGCAAACGCCCGTAGGGGCAAATGGTGGTGCAAACCTGTTCGCGTAATCGGGCAAACACACTGTAAAATGCCCCGCTAAAAATCAGCATCGCCCCAAAACCGCCCCAATGTTGGGCAACTGGCTCCTGAATGATTTTCAGCACTTCGTCCATACTGATTAGGTACGCGAGGAAGAAATTGGTGAAAAACAGCGCAAGCCCGTAAATGACGGTGTGTTTCAGTACCTTTTTGCGGATTTTCTCAACTGTCCATGGGCCTTTGTCCAGTCTGCGCTGTTCTCCTGAATCCCCTTCAATCCAATATTCGATTTTTCGGAAAATCATTTCCATGAAAACGGTCTGCGGGCAAACCCAGCCGCAAAACAGCCGCCCAAATACCACCGTGAACAAGATGATGAACACGATAAAAGTCAGCATCGCCAACACGAACAAGTGGAAATCCTGCGGAGTGAACAGCAGCCCGAACAGCACGAATTTCCGCTCCAACACATTGAACAGCAGGAACTGCTCGCCGTCTACCTTGATGAACGGCAGAACAAGGAACAGGACCAGAAACGCCACGCTCACCCATGTGCGCCATCGGTAATACCGTCCTGAAGGCTTCTTCGGGTAAAGCCAAATGCGCTTGCCTTGTGCATCTACGGTGGCCAAATGGTCGCGGTATTCTTCCCTATCTTCGATGACGTTATTTAGAAAATCTTGGTTCATAATTGTCACTATCTGAAACCTCGTAGGTTTTTGAAAACCTACGAGGTTTAGTCGGTGGTAAAAATGGTCTTGCCCCCACTACTCTCCAAAAATCAACCCTTATCTGCCTTCGTAGAATCCTGCGTTACAGTCGCCGAATCGTCTTTCCAAATCTCTCCCTGTGGAGCTTTAGGATTTGGCGGGTTGGTGCCTTTCAATGTCAGGATGTAGCTTGCCACCTTTTGGATATCAACGGGTTTCAATTGCGAAGACCAAGCAATCATGCCCTTATCTGGCACTCCATACTTGATGGTTTTGAACAAGTTTTTGATGCCCCCGCCATGAATCCACTGCTCATCGGTGAAGTTCGGGCCAACTGTGCCTTCGCCTTTTTGGCCGTGGCATGCAGCACAAACACTTTTGAAAATCAATTCTCCCTCGCCTAAGGCTCCTGAATCGGTCAGCGCAGCCACGTTGGATTCGTCCACGGCATTGGCTTTTCCCGCCAGTGCTGTGGCGATTTTCTTTTTTGCAGATTCCATCTCCGTTTTGTACTCCTCCGCTTGGTTAGGCCCGTTACCTCCCCAGTGGTAGTACCACATATAGCCTACTGCCCAGAGGCAGCTCAGTACAAACATATTGACCCACCAAGGGGGCAGGTGATTGTCGAGTTCGCGGATGCCATCGTAATTGTGGCCCAGCATGATGTCGCCCTCTTGTTCCCGGGCTACGGGGTTTTCCCAATATCGTTTGCGCATCCTTGTCCAAAAATCATCACCTTGAGGTTCGATTTGAACGATTTCATTGGGCAATGAGATGCCCTGTTTTTCCAATTCAAGCCGAATCAGGTGTTTGGCCAGCATAGCGTTGGTGCGCACGACCACCGCAATGACGACCACGAAAAGTGCCGTCGCCATAATCAGAAAGGCAGTCGTCATTATGTCAAAAAATCCGTTCGTCTTGTCTGTCGCCGTGGCTTGCACGGTTTGTCCACAGCAAATCGTCAGGCTGGTGAGCATCAGCAAAAGAGTGGAAAGATGTTTTTTCGATGTCATTGTAAAAAAAATTTGCTCCTCTTGTTTCTAAACCTCATAGGTTTTATTAACCAAACCAATGAGGTTTAGAAACAAGAAGAGGTTAATCCTCCAGAGGCATTTTCGCCATGCGATCCATATCCTCTTTTTTGGAAATGAAGGCTCGAATAGCCACGAAGCAAAAAGTGCAGAAGAATAACAGCAATGTTCCGATTCCAAACCATTGGATGCCATCAACTGTATCAAGCAGGTATTTGTACATTATTTTTGAATTTTTATGTCCGTGCCAAGTCGTTGCAGGTAAGCAATGATGGCCACGATTTCTTTGTCCTCTATGTTCTGATCCTTCACGCCCTGTTCGGCGAGGTTTTTTGCAATTTTCTGCGCTTGTTCTTCTGCGTTTCCGATGGCCTTTTTTTCAAAATCCTTGGCATACGGCGTACCGAGTTTGCGTAGTGCGGTAATCTTGGCTGGCAAATCGCGCAGGTCGAGTTTATCTTCTAACAAGTGCGGATAGGCTGGCATTATTGAACCCGGCGACATAATCGTGGGGTCCATCATGTGGTTGTAGTGCCAACTGTCTGGGTATTTGCCGCCCTCGCGCCAGAGGTCAGGGCCTGTGCGCTTGCTGCCCCAGAGGAAAGGCCGGTCGTAGATGTATTCGCCTGATTTGGAATATTCCCCATAGCGCTCTGTTTCGTCACGGAAAGGGCGGATCATCTGTGAATGGCAGCCTACGCAACCTTCTTTGATGTAGATATCGCGGCCTGCGAGTTCGAGCGGGGTATAGGGTTTCACCGTGGAAATTTTTGGCACTTGGCTATCTATGAAGACCATCGGGACAATCTGAACGATGCCACCAATAGAGATGAGGATGGTGCTCCACAGCAGCATTTGCAACGGGCGGCCTTCGATCCAGCGGTGCCAGTAAGCGCCAGCCGCTACAGGAACACGGCGTTCGCGAGCGGGTGCTTCTGCGTTTTCATTTGCCATAAACTGTCCTTGCTTTGCGGTTTTGAACAGGTTGTACACGCCCAACAATACCCCAATGAAGAACAAGGTGCCGCCTACTGCCCGCATCGCGTACATGGGCATTATCTGTGTCACGGTGTCCAGGAAGTTTCCCCATGCCAACGTGCCATCTGGGGTGAATTCTTTCCACATCAAAGCCTGCGTCCAACCGGCGAAGTACAGCGGCACGGCGTAAAAAATGATACCGAGCGTCCCAATCCAGAAGTGGATATTGGCCAACTGCTTAGAATACAATTCCGTACGGTACATGCGCGGCCAGAGCCAGTAGAGTGCACCGAAAGTCAGGAAGCCGTTCCAGCCCAATGCCCCGACGTGTACGTGCGCAATCGTCCAGTCCGTGAAGTGGCTGATGGCGTTTACTGATTTGATGGCAAGCATCGGCCCTTCGAAGGTGGCCATGCCATATGCAATGACTGCCACCACCATGAATTTGAGCACCGGGTCGTTGGCCACGCGATCCCAGGCACCGCGCAAAGTGAGCAGGCCGTTGAGCATCCCACCCCACGACGGAGCGATGAGCATTATACTGAACACCGTACCAAGCGATTGCACCCAATCGGGCAGCGATGTGTATAGCAAGTGGTGCGGTCCCGCCCATATGTAGATGAAAATGAGTGCCCAGAAGTGGATGATGGAGAGTTTGTAGGAAAATACCGGGCGGTTGGCAGCCTTTGGCAAGAAGTAGTACATCATGCCGAGGTAGGGCGTAGTGAGGAAGAATGCCACCGCGTTGTGGCCGTACCACCATTGCACCAGCGCATCTTGCACCCCGGTAAAAAGCGGGTAACTCTCCGTCCAAGACACCGGGATTTCGAGGCTTCGCACAATATGCAGCACCGCCACCGTGACCCAAGTGGCGATGTAAAACCATATTGCCACGTATAGGTGGCTCTCTCGCCGGGTGAGTATGGTGCCAAACATATTGACTCCGAAAATGACCCAGACAAGCGTGATGAGCAGGTCAACCGGCCAAATCAATTCGCCGTATTCGCTGCTGGTGGTCATGCCCATCGGCAAGGTGTAAGCCGCGCAAAGAATGACCACTTGCCAGCCCCAGAAATGAATCCAAGAAAGTTTGTCGCTCCACATTCGGGCTTTGAGCAGCCGTTGGAGGGAGTAGTAGATGCCCATGAAAATGCCGTTGCCCACGAAGGCAAAAATGACGGCGTTGGTGTGCAATGGGCGAAGCCGCCCAAAGGTAAACCAAGGCTCGACGTTGAGCGAGGGATACACGAGTTGGAGGGCGATGATAATTCCCACGAGCATCCCCACCACGCCCCAGATGAAGGAGGCCGTCCCGAAGGCGCGGGTGATTTTGTTGTCGTACTGAAATTGTTGAATGTTACTCATAAAGTGGGTGTTAGGCCCTTAGTCTTGTTGTTGTTTTACTTCCCCCGTCCTTTCGGGCTCAGGTTTTTTCTCCTCTCCAATTGGAGCGGATTCGGGGGTGGTGCCCTCGAAAAGCATCCGAATGGACGGTGTGTAGTCGTCGTCGAACTGGCCGTCGCGAGCCGCTCGCAGATACGCGAGGAGAAACCCCGCTGCGATCAGGAGGCTGACGAGGATGAGAAATAGCATAATTTTCATTGCACCAGAGCGCGATTCAGTTCTGTCTGAAATCGGGTGCAAGATGGGTAGGCAGGAAAAAGAAGGGGGATGACCTGCGTCAGGTGGTGGAGTGATTTTGGTTGCTAAACCTAAGATCGCAGGGTTTCAAAAACCTACGAGGTTTCGTGATCAAACCCCGCCAAAACACGCTCCCCTCTTCCAACGCGCTTTCACCCCCCCCGTTCCGCCCATCATTTCGGCGGAACGCTGGACAATGTAAAGGTGAACATGGGGCGAAGCTAGGATTTTCGTGATTGGGTCATTTCTCCAACGAAGTGACAAGTAATGACCAAATGACGATCAATGGCAAATCCTGCGCGCTGCCCAATTACTCATGCCCACGCCAAACAACACGACCGAAACCGAACTGATGGGCATCAAAACGGCTGCAACCAAAGGAGACAAGTTTCCGGTGACTGCAAAACTCAGCCCTATGGCGTTGTACGTCAAGGCTACGATGTAAGAACGATTCACGATTTTCACCCCCTCACGCGCCAGTAGGACGAACTGCGGCAGACGCGCAAACTCGTCCGCGTGGAGGATGGCATCGCAGGCTGGGGTGAAATTGTTGGTGTTTTCTGCCACTACGATGCCTAGATCACTTTGGCGGAGTGCGCCGGCGTCGTTCAGGCCATCACCTAGCATCAGCACATGCCGCCCGTGCCTTTGCAGTTTTTTGATAAATTCAAGTTTGTCCTGTGGGCTGCGGTTGAAGAACATTGTATCGGTGTCAGGAAAAAATGGGGCGAGCACAGCGGCTTCGTGGTTTTGGTCGCCGGAGAGGAGGAAGATGTTGTTGCCTTTATTCCTCATAGGTTCTTGAAACCTACGGGGTTTAGTACCCGAAGAAAAGAACGCCAATACTTGGGCTAATCCATCGCGGAAGCGGTTTTTTACTTCAAAATGCCCCAGAAGTTCGCCGTTTAAGGAGACGAAAACTCCGTTGGATTCTTGGAGATTCGGCAATCCAGCATTTTTCGGGATTGCCAAATCTGGCGCAATGAACGCGAGCGACCCAATTTGAACCTCTCGCCCGCGCACATTGCCCCGCAGCCCCAACCCTGGTACTTCCTCAAAACGCTCCACCGTTTCGGTCGGCACCTCAGGCATGGATTCGTAAATCCGGCGGCTGAGCGGGTGCGCCGAATGCCGCACGAGCGAGCGGGCTGCAACCTTTTTGGCATATCCAAGCGGCTCGCCTACGAAGCGCATTGTTTGCTGCAACACGTTGGTGATAGTGCCAGTTTTATCAAAAACTACCGCGTTGATATCGGCAAAAGCCTCCACCACGCGGATATTTTTCAAGTAAAAACGGTGCCTGCCGAGTATGCGGAGGATGTTGCCGAGCGTGAACGGGATCGCCAACGCCACGTTGCAGGGGCAAGCCACAATCATCACCGCCGTAAAGGCATTGATGGCTGTGTGCATATCGCCGCGCATGAGCCACCAGTAGCCGAGCGCGCCGCCCCCGAAGGCCAGAATCAAGTAGGTAAAATAGCGGCCTGCTGCATCAGCCAATTGCGTCACTTGGCCTTTGGCGTTGGTTTTGAACGCCTCGTTGTTCCAGAGCTTCGTCAGGTGGCTTTGTGCAACACGGCGCGTGAGCGCGATTTCGATGCTTTCGCCAATCTGTTTGCCTCCGGCAAAAACCCGCTCGCCGCTTTGTACCAAGACGGGCTCTGATTCCCCTGTAACAAAACTGTAGTCCATGCGGGCCGTGCCTTTAAGCAAGATACCATCTGCAGGGACAATCTCATGGCTGCGCACCAAAATGATGTCGCCCGGCACAAGGCGACTGACCGGCACGGAAATTTCCTCGATGCCGTTGCGCATGGTCGCGGCTACCGGAAAATAGGATTTGTAGTCGCGCTCGAAGGAAAGTTGATGCCAGACATGTTGCTGAAACCACTTCCCGATCAGCATCAAAAAAGTCAATCCGGCAAAGGAATCCAAGTAGCCAGCTCCTGTGTGTGTGAGAATTTCCCACATACTACGGCCAAACAGGGAGAGGAAGGCGAGGCAAAGCGGTATATCAATGTTGAGTTGGCGGTTGCGCAGCCCTTGCCATGCAGACACGAAGTAGTCTCGCTCGCTGAACAGGAGCACGGGCAGCGCAAGAAGGAGGCTGAGGTAGCCAAACATGGATGAAAACCAGGCATCCGTCTCGCGGCTCATACCGACGTATTCGGGAAAACTGAACAGCATGATATTGCCAAATGCGAAACCTGCCACCGCCAATTGGTAGGCCACTCGGCGACTCAAAACAGGGGGGTGGTGGCCATCCACATCGCCGAGGTTGATATCTGGTTCATAGCCGATGGATGCGAGCAGTGCGGCAAGTTTGCGCAGGGAAGTCTGTTCGAGGTTGAACTGGATGGTAGTGGTCTTTTTCAAAAAATTCACCCTCGAATGGGTAATGCCCGCGTCGAGTTTATAGAGGTTTTCCAACAGCCAAATGCACGACACACAGTGCATTTGTGGGAAATAAAAGGTGACTTGGGCGGTTTGGCCACTCTGAAATTCGAGGAGTTTTTCCTGCACTTCGGAGTCGTCGAGGTAGGCGTAGTTTTTGGCAAACGTTTTAGTTTTAAGGCTTTGCCCAGCGTTTTTATCCAATTCGTAGAATTCGCACAGGTCGTGGGTGTGGAGAATTTCATACACCATTTGGCAGCCTTGACAGCAAAATCTCTTGCCGCCAATGCATAGTTGGTCTTTTTGCCCGGGCGGGGAAGTTGGGCATTCGTCATGGCAATGGTAGCAAGTGATGATGCCCAACTTTTGGCTTTGAGGGCTAATCAATACTGAAACAGGCATGTGCTAGGAGAATTTTAGGGCAAAAATCCGCCTCCTGGTGGGGCAAGGGCGTGACGGCGGTCAGCCCACGGGGTGATGCTTGTCAGGGTGTAGCGACTAATGATCCAATTAGTTCTCCCGCCAACCAATCGGAACTGCCAGCACTGGGATTTGGGAATGGTTGACCGTATCCTCGGTGATGCTGCCAAACAAGAAGTGTGACAAACCCTTCCGTTGATGGGTGGCCATCACAATCAAATCAGCGTTGCAGGTGTACGCCACTTTCAGAATGGAACTGTCTTCAGCAAATGTCCCAGAAGTAATAATCACGTCGGTCTTCTTCAGCGAAGCGGCTTCAGCAAAACGGTTTTTTTGTGCTCCCGCGGAGCCGTCGGTTGGAAAACCTGAAGGGTTGTTGAGATATAACACCTTTATCACAAAATCGAACAGTTTGTCCCACTTGGCGAGATAGTAGAACACACCGCTCTGGTCGTTTTTGAGGGTGGAAGAGAGCAGCACTCGGATAGGGGGGAAGAATAGATGGTGTTCAAATTTACATGAAGCATTGCGAGCATCGCGCCACTTTTCCTCGCAATTTCAGCCGCCACATAAAGAGCGTTGATGGAGTTTTGGGAAAAATCAACGGGGGCAAGTATTTTTTTCATGATGTTGCGCTGCAGTTTTATTTTGCTGCAACAAAGATTTTTGTCTTGCCAGGAATAGGAAGATGATCAGGGTCATTGCGAAGCGTGATTTAAAAAGAAAAACCTCGTAGGTTTTTGAAACCTACGAGGTTTAGGAAAATCATCCTCTTTACTGATGCAGGTCATCTTCTGGCACTTTCCCACTCGCCCATTTTGCACCCGATTTCAGGCAAAACTGATCTCGCTTACAAAATGGCATCAAAAAAAATTCTTCCAAGCCTCCTGCTCATCCTCACCAACCTGACCACTATCTGGGGGAAAGCTCCACAGGCCGCAGCGGCTACCCCCGCCGTTTCTGATCCGAACGGGTTTGCAAACATCATTTCCTTTTTGTTCTTGATAATGGCGGGGCTGCTGATTGTGTTTGCTATCGCGGTCATGGTACGCACCAATGCCTACCTGTCCAAAAATCTGATTCAACTCCAATCTAAAAAGTAGTAAAACGAGTCATCCCGAATTTTTGGCTAACCACGTCTCAGAGGTACGAATATCTAATTCGGCATCCCCCGCAGTTTTTCCAATTTCAGTACCTTGATGTTTCCGTCCTTGATCTCCAGCAATCCTTCATTTTTTAAATCGGTGAGGGTGCGGATGAGGGTCTCTTTGGCTGTGCCGGCAAGTGCTGCAAGGTCTTCGCGGAGGAGCAGAATGTCAGGGCCACCCTGATCGCACAAATGGACAAGTGCTGTGGCGACCCGTTTGCGCACGGAGTTGTAAGCCAGTTCGATGAGTTGTTGTTCGCGTTCGGCGACGTGATTCGCGAGCATTTTGATAAAGCGGGCGTTTACCTCGCGGTTGCCAAACACCAGCGCCGCAAAGTCTTGTTTTGGAATGAGTTTGATGCTACAGTCTTCCAGGGCTGCCGCGCTTTCGGGGTAAGTGTCTTCTTTGAACAGGGCTAAAAAACCCAAAGAATCACCCGCCTGAGCCACTTTCACGATGAGTTCGCGGCCATCGTTGCTGGTTTTGAAAATTTTGACTTTCCCGCTCTCTACAAAATAGAGCCAGCGCGGGTGCTCGCCTTCTCGGAAAATCACGTCTTTTTTCTTGTACTGCCGCAGCTCGCGGTTGTCCGAAAGGTTCTTGATGGCTTCCATCGCACGGGCTTCGTCAATAAACCGTTCGAGCGAGCCGCCCGATGGTTGAGAAGCCACCCTCAGCCGCTCACTTTTTTTCAAACGGCTTTCGATGGTTTGCAGCAACGCCACATTGTCGAAAGGCTTTGTGATGTAATCGTCGGCACCGAGCGACATCCCCTGTCGGAAGTCTTCCTTTTCGGCTTTGGCCGTGAGAAAGATGAACGGGATGTCGGTGGTTTTGGCCTGACGACTGAGGATGTGTAGCACCCCGTAGCCGTCGAGTTCGGGCATCATGATGTCGCACAAGATAAGGTCGGGCAGTTCCTCTTGGGCTTTCGCGGCACCGATTTTGCCGTTTTCGGCGGTGCTGGCTTCGTAGCCGCTGAGGGTCAGAATTTCGGCGAGGTTCTCGCGCACATCTGGGTGGTCTTCGATAACTAGGATTTTTTTCATAACGGTTGCAAATGTATTCACTCTCCTCCTCATCCTCTTGGCTGATTTCAATCAGCGGTTTGGGTAATGTGGGTCATTCCCTCCACGTTGGGCCGGGGTCACCTTTGTGCCATCTTTCAACACTACTAATTCACTTTTTATCATGAACATCTTTGCACCAGTCTCCAGTTTGATGACCGATCACAAACATTTAGTGACCATATCACCCGAAGAACCCCTCTCCAAAGTCAAAGAAATCTTTGAAACACACAAGTTTCACCACATACCCGTCGTGCGTTTTCGCGAGGTGGTGGGGATCGTCAGCAAAACGGATTTTGAACATTTTATGGGCGGTGCTTCGCACTACGAAGAGGATCGTTTTGTAA
>JBJXFT010000328.1:0-8011 GCA_046155725.1 Saprospiraceae bacterium | reverse complement strand
GTTCAGCCCGCGTATAAAATTTGACGCGGGCTGAACCCCGCGCTCCCTCATCGTTCATCGTTCAACGTTCCACCAAGTTCTGGCAATTCTGGCCAAGGCGCACCAGCGCGTCTCAGATCGCGGAAATCCTTTTCAAGAATGTCGCGATTGTCGTACTCCTCTGGGCTGGCGTAGGTTTGGAGGAAATATTTGTACAGCGCGATGGCTTGGTCGCGGTCGCCGGGCTGGTTGCGCAACACAAGCGCGTGAGCGAGGTTGGTTTTCAGAAGCCCACGGTAGGGATAGTCAAAAATTGAGGAGTCTTGTTCGTTCAAAAAGTCTTCTGCGATTTTTACATAGTGAATACAATCTTCGAGCACTTCAGGTTTTTCCCAGTTTCCGAGCAAGAGGTAGTAGGGCAAGTTGATGTGCTCGTTGAGCCAATTGGTGGTCCAATCCACTTCCGTGTTGGGCAGTTTGGCGCAGCGCTTTGCGCTTTGGAGCGCGGCATTGCTCCACACGATGGCGGAGTCCCAGCGGGATTGCGCTTCAAAGGTTTCTGCTTTGAGTTGCGCCAGCCAGAAGTCCGCTTCGGCATTGACCAAGCGTGGGTTTTTAGACTTCAAGCCCGATTTCAAGCGCAGCACAAAGGCTTCAAGCGCGGCGCGTTTTTCGGGGAATCGTTCGATTATCCGCCCAATTTCAAAAAGAGCCTCTGCTGTTTGGTCGGCAGTAAAAATGCCTCCGTAGTCTAAGAGCGCGTTGTCCGTGTCGTTTTCAAAAAGTGCCACATTGCCGAGGTAGAGAGAGTTGAGGCCATAAGTGATGGAATAAGTGTTGGCCTGTTCGTAGGCTTGGCGGGCTTCGGCGGGCTTTCCTTCGAGGAGATAAGCGGTGGCGATTTTCTGGAAGAGCGGGCCTACAAGTTCGTCGTAGTAGGTGCGCAACAGCGAGGTATCGGGTACGGATTCTATAAGTTTTTCGGCGGATAGCAGGCCGAGTTTGAAATGCTCGATAAGTTTTTCGGCGGACAGCAGGCCGAGTTTGAAATGCTCCATGGCATCGGCGGTTTTGCCCGCGTTCAAAAGCCGGTTGCCCCATGTGAGCTGGGTGGAAGTGAGCAGCGAAAGACGGATGGTATCGGAGAGTTTTTTGAACGCGCCAAAGCCGCCGAGCAATTGGGCGGCTTTGTCAAAATGGGGCTGGGCTTCGGGGCTGTACCGCTCAAAAACGCCCCATGCCTTTTGGGCCGAAGCAAGTTCCAGAAGGGTGGTTTCGAGCCATGCTTGCCCGACGGCGGGGTTTTGGCGGCTGAGGTTTTGGGAAATTTTGTGCGCCTCTTCGAGGAGTTTCGTCTTGGTGGAATGGGACTGGGTGTCGTTGGCTTCGCGGCGTTTTTCGAAAATTTCCCAACGGCTGCGGTCGGCTGGTGAGAGGAACGACGCGGGATAATTTTTGCCCTTCGGGCAAAAGTTGGCAAACACCCCAGACAGACTCACGGTGCCACAAAAGCAGTTTGTCTGCACAGAATCTAAGAGCTCATAGTCTCGAAGTTGCACCAAGCCTTTTTCGACATACTCATGTACCCATTGCACATCGGGATGCATGGGGAGTCCGTCGTCTTCGGTAGTCAGTATAAAAGAGGAGTATAGGGCAGCCGCTGCCGAAAAATTGCGGCGAAGCAAGGCCAAGTGCGCGTTGAGAAGCTTTGGGTCGTAGTCAAACTTGGCTTTAATAAAGGCAATTATAGTGGCCGCTTCGTTCAGGCTGCCGCGAAGCAGGAGTTTCCAAGCATAGTCTTCGTACATCATGCGCATATCGGGCTGCCAGATATTTTGCGTGTTTTCGTCCAGCCGTTCGTAGAGGTAAAACGTTCGCTCGCAATAGTCGTACACCTGCCCGATGTTGTTGCTTTGCTCCGCTTGCTCCCTGAAATGTTGAAAAAAAGAGCGTATCAAAGGTGCGTCGCCCGATTCGGCTAAGCGTTCAAAATTGCCGGGGTAATACAGCGCCGCCTCCAAATTGTAACGCACGATATGCTCTGGGCCAAACGACTGCAATTGCCGGTTTTCGTCCTGCGCTTTTGTTCGGATATAACTTGGGTCAATCGCATAAGCCAAAACCCGCCCATCGGTGACAGCGATGTGCAGCGTCGTGCCGCCTTCCGAAAACGCGATGGCCGCTATTTCCACCCCGCCTTTTGCCAATCCATTGCTTGGCACCGCTTGCAACTGAAGCGAGGCTTGCCCATTTCGGACATCCCAAAAAACCACTTTCCCGTCCGCGTAAGCAGCGGCGAGCAGTGTGCTGTTGGGCCGGAAAGCGATGGCCTGCACATCCTCGCTTTGTGTTTGACCGATTTTCAATACTTCGTTTTCGAGGTTTTGGAGGTCGAAAATGCGAATGTCGCGGCCATTTGAAAATGCCGTGCGGCTGCCGGTGTCGTCTATCGCCAACACGTCCACATAATAGTCGTGCAAGCGCAGCGCACGAGGGTTTTCGCCGAGGAGCGGCGACCACACTTTCACACGCGAAGGGGCCATTTCAGACTCTTCCTCAGGAGTGCTTTGCACCACGAGCAGATCATCGGTGTTTGGCACAAACTGCAATCTGCTCACCATCTCCCCTTCAAAAAAATTGTTCGCCACCAACGCGCCCGTTTTCAGAGAGCGGACTTCTACCCTGTTCCCTTCCGAGAGGTACGCCACGAGTTTTTCCCCCTTTGAATCAAAAGAATATGGGAAAGGCTTTGCGTCAGGGTTGGTGAGCGGGAAGCGCAGGGGCCGGCCCTTGTCGGCCAAATGCCGCGCTTCTGCCGAATCGGGCGATACTTGCAGCAAAGCCCAATGGTCCGAAACGCCGTGCAGCATACCGCCTTGAGTTTTCCAAAAATTTTGTGGAGCGTTCCGTGCGTCCGTGCCGAACACCGCCAGCGTGTCAGCAAAGGAGAGAAAAAGGCGGCTGCCGTCGGGGCTGAACACTGGCTTATGTTCGGGCAAGCGCGGCAATTCGGCGGCGTGCACCGTAGGCGCATCTTGCAAGGCCCACACATACACATCGCCCTCAGAAGCAGCGGCCACCCAACGCGCATCGGGCGAAAAACTGCCGCTCATCAAATCGTAACTGGCAGAGGAGGGTTTGTGCTGGCGCAGAAGCGTGTCGCCGGTGTGGGCATCTAAGACCCAAAAGTCATCGCCGTAGAGGCAAGCCACTTGGTGCGCCAAAGGAGCAATGGCCAAAGGATATTGGTTTTCAAACTCCCTCGTTTTCGAGGAGTCCCCCTCGCTTTCCAAATGCACCAACCAAGTTGCCCGATCAACGCCCTCGAACTGATTGGAGCCCAAAACTGCAAAGCCTTCTTTAGGGTACATCACGAGCCGCAAATCTTTTTGCTCCGCAAACTCAGGAAGGACGACCCCCTCAAAACGGTACACTTTTTCCCGTTGCTTTGGCTTGCCTGTGCCGATGTTGCCCAACACCTCCACCCGATCGCTGTAGCCGAGCCAGAGTTTGCCGCCCAAATATTGCATGGCCAACAAGGTGTCCGGCACGCCCGAAACAAACTCGCGCGGTGTGCCGAGCGTTTGCTGCAAGGTGCTGAGGCTTCTTGCGTCTTTTCTGTAATCTTGCACCTGAAACGCCGCACGCACATTCAGTACATAGATTTTTTGCTCTGCGGTGTTTCTATAAAAAAATTCGTCGCCGCGCTCACTGAAGCACCAGTTGCCCACAGAAGGCACGTCCACACGGTGCGATTTTGACCCGCGCCGCAATTCAAAAAACTGGTCGCCCCAAAAAAACAATTCGCCGTCAGGAGCAAAATCGAAACCCACATAGCCGCTCCCCTCGCCGGTTCCAAAAGATTGCTCCCTTCTCATGTTCGGCATTTTCCAAGTGAACATCTCGCCGGTTGTTGGCACAAAAGCCCAAAGCCATTGGCTGCTGTCTTTCTGTTGCTGGAACCTCAGTTGGGTGTTGTCCCCCAAGTTGCCCGTCAGTTCGTAGCAAAAAGCGGGGCCGTACAGTTCGTCTTCGGAAGGCTGGTAGTACCAAGCGTCGAACATCGCCTGCACACAGTCCGGGTTGTCGTCGGGCGCGATGTACTGGTTGGCAAAGTCGGCCAGCCGGAAAGCCAGTGAGCGGTCAGTGCTGCGGAGGAGTTCCTGCGCGTCGTCAGCGAGGTTGGCCGCGATGGCGTGTCGGGCCTGTCTTTCGGCCTCCTGCTGCTTGGCGAAGAGTTCGTTTTCGGCGGCATTGCGGCAGGCGATTATTTTATCCGACAGCTGCTGGCGGGCTTTCTGGTCGGCATCGGAGCAATTTTTAGCGGCGCGGTAAAGTGCTGCCGCATCCTCCCAAAAGTGGAGGCGGTAGGCGCGGTCGGCCTCGCCCAGCATACGCTGTAAGCAGGTGTCGGAGGTGTCTTTCAGGAAGTCGTGTTTGGCCGGGAAGTTGCCGCGAGCGTTAGAGACATCGCTCGAAAAAGTGCGTTTTTGCTTGGCTGAAGCAGGTTTCCCCGCTGCTTGTGTTCCGCCTGTCGAGGTTTTTTTCAAGCCCATCTGTTCCTCGCAGCGAGCGATGCGGGCATCAAGTTCGGCTTGCCGCCGGGTGTTCCCCTGCACATCGGGGCAGTTTTTGGCTTCGCCGAAAAAGCGCAACGCCTCGTTAGGTTCGCCCCTGCGGAGCGCCGCGTTGCCGTTGTCGAGGTTGGTGGTGTAGCAATCGTTGGCAGATTTTGTCTGCTGCACGGGTGCTGCGTTTTGGGTGTAGCTTTGAGCGGGCGCTATGGTTGGGAGCAAAAGCCCCGCCGTCGCCCACGCCGTGGTTCGTGCCGTCGTTAAAACTATGGCGCGTAAAAAAACCAAGGCGCGTAAGAAACCCAAGGCACGCGAAAAGGCGATAGTGGGCAATATGGAACAGGACAGGGTGGTGTGCATAGAAAGAGTTTTTAGGAAAAATTACAGTTCTAAGTGTTTTCTCTAATCTTGGTGCTCGCTTTCAGAACAACTCTCCCTGCTCCGCAAAACGCACCGGGTTTTCGTGCCGCAGCAAGAGCATCTTCGTGTCGAGGCCATAGAAATAGCCGCGCAATTCGCCCGATTTGCCGATGACGCGGTGGCAAGGCACCACGATAGCGATGGGGTTGGTTCGGTTGGCCATTCCCACAGCCCGCACGGCGGCTGGGTTGCCCACCCGTTCGGCAATGGCCGAATAGGTCGTCGTTTTCCCGAACGGGATTTTCAGCAGTTCCGCCCACACTTGGCGGGAAAAATCGGGCGCGCCGCTCCAGTCCAATTTTAGGTCGAACGCAGTCCTCGTTCCCACAAAATACTCCGCCAATTGGCGGGCGCATTCCGCCACGGGGTGACTTTCGGGCAGCTGGGCGAGGCCATCTCCGCCTGCTGCTTTTTCGCGCAGCAACACCGTGCGCACTCCGAGTTCGCTGCCCGTTATTTCAAAAGGGCCGAGGGCAGTGGGGAGGTAGGATTTTACGAGCATGGGCAAAACCACAAAATGAAAAATAGAAAACCTTGCTTGCTCGACGAGCATATACTTCCGTGCAAGACACGGACAAAGGTATGCGCTCACTATCATCTGAAAATGCGCTACTTTTCGCCGCGCTAACGCTCACCACCACCACCATGAAGATAAAACCTCTCCGCGCCTGTTACCCAAATTTTGAGAAGGTAGAATCGCCCGACGCTTTTTGCGACGAGGCGAAAAACCTGTACCGAAGTTACTCGGAGCAGGGTTTTTTTAAAAGAGTGCCCCTGCCCGCTTTTTTCATTTACCAAATCCAGTCGCCGACAGGGGAGCACACGGGCTTGGTAGCGCTCAACGAGGTGGAGGATTTTTTTGCGGGGAAAGTCAAAAAGCACGAAGCCACGCTCAGCGAGCGCGAAAAACAACAAATGGAATTGTTCCTCCGCTGGGACGCTATCCTGAAGCCTGTGCTGCTCACTTACCCGCCCGTTCAGGGCATCAGCGATTGGTTGAGCGCCTTTTCCAAGAAAAACAAGCCCCTTTTCAGCACCAAGTTCAAACAAGGAAAAGTGTTCCACCGCGTGTGGGCCGTCACCGACGAGCAAGGCATCGGCGAGTTGCAAAACCTGTTCGCCCAGAACGTGAAGTCCACCTACATCGCCGACGGCCACCACCGCACCACCACTATGGCGATGCTGCACGAACAGCGCGACCAATACCCGGCTTTTGATTTCGACCACCTCTTCTGCGCGTTTTTTGCCACCGATCAGTTGGACATCCTCGACTACAACCGCGCCGTGGAAATGCCCAAAAGCATGAGCGCGGCGCAGTTCGTGGCGCAGCTTTCCAAAGTATTCGACCTCGAAATCTTGGAATCGCCCCGCCGCCCCACGGCCAAGCACGAGCTGGTGATGTGCCTCCACAAGGAATGGTACGCCCTGCACTGGCGGCCCGAATTGTTGCGCGGCTTAGACGAACAAAACGCCCTGCTCGATGCCTCGCTCTTGAACGAACTTGTGCTGGGCAACATCCTCCACATCAGCGACGTGCGCACCGATACCCGCGTGGCTTACATTGACGGCAGCAAAGGGCTGGAAGGCTTGCGCAAATCTGCCGGTAGCCGCAATCGCGTGGGCTTCGCGCTCTACCCTGTCCATTTTTCGGACATGATGTTTTTGGCCGACGCGGGTGAAATCTTGCCGCCCAAAAGCACCTATTTCGAGCCGCGCTTGAAAAGTGGTATGCTGGTGCAGCTCTTGAAAAGGGAGGATTAATTCCCATATCTCACTTTTCCGCCCACCACGGTTTTCAGAACCTTCGCCTGCAAAATTTCTTCTGGCGCACAGCGCAGCAAGTCTTTGGACAGCACCACGATGTCGGCCAACTTGCCTGGCGCGAGCGAGCCTTTTTCTTTTTCTTCAAAAGCCGCCCATGCATTCCAAAGCGTGTAGGAAAGCAGTGCTTCTTCCCGTGTCATTTTTTGTTCTGGAAAAAACTCAAGCCCCGTGTCGGCGCGGCGGCGCGTGACCGAAGCATACAAACAAGGCAGTGGGTCAACATCTTCCACTGGCGCATCGGTACCATTGGCGAGCTGAGCGCCGTTGTCGAGCAGGCTGCGCCAGGCGTAGGCTCCTGTGCGGGCGCGTTCGGTGCCGAGGCGTTTGGCCACGAACGGCGCGTCGCTGGTGCAGTGGATTGCCTGCATAGAAGCCACCACGCCAAGCTGCGCGAAGCGCGGGATGTCTTGCGGGTCAATGTGTTGGGCGTGCTCGATGCGCCAGCGTTGACTGTTGACTGTTGACTGTTGACCGTTGACTGTTGACTGTTGGCCATTGGCGAATGTGTTTTCAACAACATTCAGAACCTCGCGGTTGGCGCGGTCGCCGATGGCGTGGACGCAGAGTTGAAGGCCGTATTTTCTGCAGGCTTGGGCGGCGAGCGCGATGGTGTCGAGCGGGGTGGTGTTTTGGCCAACAAAGCCAGGCTTGTCGTCGTAGGGCGCGAGCAGCCACGCGCCGTAAGAGCCGAGCGCGCCATCGAAGTAGCATTTCACGGCGCGGCAGGTAAAATGGTGGTTGCCCAATCCGATTTGGGGAAAATCAGCAAGCTTGGGGATGTCGTGGGCTTGGGGCTGGCTGGCCATCACCCAAAGGCGGAGCGGAAGTTGGCTCGCCTCGGCGAGGCGGCGGTACTGGGCGAGTTCCCAAAAATTGCTGCCAGCATCCTGGAAGGAGGTGATGCCTTTGGCAAGGCATTCGGCGGCGGCGAGTTGGGCAGTTTTTTCAAAGGCGGCAATTTGCTCGGCTTCGGGGCGCAGGTTTTTCCATGCGTAAAAGGGTTTTTCTATCAAGCCCATAGCGTTTTCCTCAAAAACGCCCGTGAGCTTGCCGCGAGCGTCGCGCACGATGCGCCCACCAATCGGGTCTGAAGTTTCGCGGGAGATTCCGGCGAGTTCGATTGCCTTTGCGTTGGCAATGAGGCCATGGCCGCTCGCGTGGTACAGCACCACGGGGTTGTTCGGCGAAGCCGCGCTGAGATCGGTGTTGAAAGG
>JBJXFT010000037.1:0-10325 GCA_046155725.1 Saprospiraceae bacterium | reverse complement strand
CTTCGTAGTTCATCAATGCGTTGTTTTTGTCCCCGCACATGCGGGAGCGTCAACTTAAACACTTTTTCCTCATAAGGTCTAATGAACTTTTTCGGACTGCCGAGGAAAACCGTCCAAAGTCCAAAATTGTACGAAAGCATAATTGGGAAAATCAGACTCAAATGCCTGAATCAACTCGCGGGCCTGTTCATCGGCAAGTTCTTTCGTCCGTACTTTTTTCCAGACCGTGGAGGCAAATTCTAACTTCGTAATTTCAGAAAGAAAGACTGTCTGGATGGCGTTTTGAATAAATATCTGCTCAATTTCCTCAGAACCCGCCTCATGGTGGTAGAGTTTGAAAAGGGAAGATGTGTCGAGGAATATTCTCATAGCAGCCTACGGACAGACTCTTGGTCAAACAGCTTTACGCCTTTCTTCCACAACGGTTTCGCTCAGCGAACCTTTGAAATCTTTGAGCAAAGCGCGGGTTCTGGCAAAAGAGAAATTGGACAGTTTCAACACCTTTTTGGAACGAGGCTCCGCCTCGTCCAAAAAAGTAACGATCACCCTGACCTTGTTCGGCACGTTGACCTCTTCTTCAAAAGTCACCCGCCCATCTTCGTAAGTTCCGAGAATTGCTACCATGTTTCGAGTTTTGTGCAAAAGTAGGTGTTCTTGTCCAATCAGCGTTGTCTCTCAACACTCCGCCAGATTCACCGAAATATTCACCGCCAAGCCCCCATCGGCGGTTTCCTTGTACTTCGTGTTCATGTCGGCAGCCGTTTCTTTCATGGTTTTTATCACGGCATCGAGGCTGACTTTGGCTTTGCTGGGGTCGCTTTCGAGGGCGATTTGGCTGGCGGTGATGGCCTTGATGGCGCCCATCGTGTTGCGCTCGATGCAGGGGATTTGCACCAAACCGCCGATGGGGTCGCAGGTCATGCCGAGGTGGTGTTCCATGGCGATTTCGGCGGCCATCATCACTTGGCCGTAAGTGCCGCCGAGACATTCGGTGAGCGCGCCCGCCGCCATGGCCGACGATACGCCGATCTCTGCCTGACAGCCGCCCATGGCTGCGGAGATGGTCGCGCCTTTTTTGAAAAGGCTGCCGAGTTCGCCCGCCGTGAGCATGAATTTTACGATGTCTTCTTCCACAAAAGTGTCGCTGAAACAAACGTGGTACATCAGCACGGCAGGTATCACGCCCGCCGCGCCATTGGTCGGCGCGGTGACGACCCGGCTGAACGCGGCGTTTTCCTCATTCACGGCGAGGGCAAAACAACTTACCCATTTCAGGATTTCTTGGAACGAATGCCCGCCCCGACTGATTTGCCGAACCCATTCCTCCTCGTTGTGGTAGGGTTTCCCATTCAACAATTTTCGGCTCAATGGCGCGGCGCGGCGTGTGACTTCGAGTCCGCCGGGGAGGATACCGTCCGTGTGGCTGCCTATGTAAATGCAGTCGCGCATCACGGTCCAGATTTTCATCAGCTCGGTGCGTATTTGTTCGGCGTTGCGCCACGAGCGTTCGTTTTGCCACACGATTTCCGACACGTTTTTCCCCTCTTGTTCGCACCAACGGCGCAGGTCTTCCGCATGGTCAATCGGGAAGGGCAAATGTTTTTCAGAACCCGCGTTTTGTTCGCCCTCTTTTACCACAAAGCCGCCGCCTACGGAATAATAGGTTTGAGAAACGCCCTCGCCGTTTTTGTAAAAAGCCCTAAAAACGAGGCCGTTGGAATGATAGGGCAAGGTTTGGTCAAAAAGAAAAACGATGTCCTGGTCTGGGTCGAAAGGGATATCGCGCTGACCACCAAGGCGGAGGGTTTTGGTGGCGCGGATTTGCTCGACATTGGCCTGGACATCCGCGACGGGAATGGTAACGGGGTCGTCGCCATGAAGGCCGAGCAGTACGGCGAGGTCGGTGCCGTGGCCTTTGCCCGTTTTGGCGAGCGAACCGTAGAGTTCGACCTGCACATAGGTGACTTCAGGTACGTTGATTTCGCGGAGGAAACGCTGCGCGGCGCGCCACGGCCCCATGGTGTGGGAGCTGCTGGGGCCGATGCCGATTTTGAAAATGTCGAAGACGGAGATTCTTTCCATTGATTCGATTGGTTCGATTATGCGATTGATTTGAGTCAATTTCCCAACCAAACCAATTTCGTGCGGCCAAAGTATGGAAAAGGGCAAAACCGCTCACGCCTCTTTTGTTCTTTTGTGCTCATAATCGAGTCAATCGAACCAATCGAATAATCGAACCAATCGAATAATCGGCTCAATCGCATAATCGAATCAATGCCAAACTCCCCCGACGCTTACGCCGCCCTCCGAATCCCCGACTACCGCCGCTTCCTCGCCATGCGCCTGACGACGACCTTGACCGTCCAGATCATGTCGGTGTCGGTGGGCTACTATGTGTACGAACTGACGAACGACCCGCTCATGCTGGGGTTCATCGGCTTAGCAGAAGCAGTGCCAGCCATCGGTATCAGCCTCTGGGCAGGGCACCTGGCCGACAAGCACAATCGGCGCAACTTGCTGCTGGGCTGCATTTCGGTGCTGCTGATTTGCTCGCTCGCGCTGCTGGCCGTGGCTCTGGGGCAAGCCCGGCTGACGACCCCTACCCTGCTGGTTTGCATCTACGGGATCATCTTTTGCACGGGCATCGCACGGGGGTTTTTCAGCCCGACGAACTTTGCTTTTCTGCCGCAAATCGTAGACAGGGATCGGCTTCAAAACGCCATCAGCTGGAACAGCAGCACTTGGGAAGTAGCGAGCATCACGGGGCTGGGGATTGGCGGTTTGATCTATGGCTTCGGCGGTGTGGCCGTCACGTTTGGCGTGATGAGCGGGCTTTGCGCGCTGGCCTTGATTTTCCTCCTTCAAATCTCTTCCCGCCCCGTGCCGGAATTTGACCAAACGGAAACGGCTATGAAGCGCATCCGCGCGGGGCTGGATTTTGTGTTCAGCAAGCAGGTCATCATCGCTTCCATTGCCATGGATTTGTTCGCCGTTTTCTTTGGCGGGGCGGTGGCGCTGATGCCGATTTTTGCCAAAGATATTTTGAAAGTAGGCCCCGAAGGGGCGGGCATCTTGCGGGCGGCAATGGCCGTTGGCGCGATCACGATGGCGATTTTCTTGGCTCACCGACCGATGGGAAAAAACGCTGGGAAAATCATGCTGCTCTGTGTGGCGGGTTTTGGGCTGTGCAACATCGGCTTCGGGGTCAGCACCAATTTCTACCTGTCGTTCGTGTTGCTGATGCTGGCGGGGATGTTCGACGAGGTGAGCGTTTTTATCCGTTCGGCATTGGTGCATTTTCAAACGCCGGAAAATATGAAGGGGCGGGTGTCGTCGGTGAGCACGATTTTTATCACGTCCTCCAACGAGCTGGGGGCCTTCGAGAGCGGGCTGGCGGCGCGGGCGATGGGCACGGTGCCATCGGTGGTATTCGGCGGATTGGTGACGCTGGGCGTAGTGGCGTTCACTTGGTGGAAGGCACCGAAATTGCGCAACTACGAGTTCAAGGGAGCTAAAGGAAGCGCAGCGGATTTTGAAGAGGGGGAGGCGCTGGATGCGTATTTGGCAAAAGAAAAAACCGAACCCGAATAGCCCTCACTTATCCCCCTGCGTGAAAAACCCCATCAACTCCGGCGCGTCGCCCAAGGAGGTGCCCACGCGCGGCGCGGCAAATTCCGGCTGGGAAAAATCCAATCTGATTTCCTGACTGTCCAATTTTTCGGGCAAAAAAGCCATCGGCACAGCGGCGGGTTTTTCCCGAAAAACGACCCGTTCGCGCCACACCACTCGCTCGCGCCACACAGTTTTTTCTTGCCAAACGGTGTCCACCCGTACCTGAATTTCTGTCACGGTTTTCTCCCGCACCGTTTCCTTTTTCAAAAGCCACACTACGGCCACGCCAACCAGCAGCGCCGCAGCCGCTTGCCACGCTGGCATCTGCGCCGCAAAGACCCGCCGAAGCAAATTGGGCTTGGGTTGCGCCGCCATTTTCTCCAACAGCTGCGCCCGCAAACGCGCCGGAGGCCTCGCTCCTGAATCCATCTGCCGGACAGCCAGCAGCACCGAGCGCAGGTGCTCAAATTCCTCCTGCGGCATTTCGGCCAGCACGAGATTCCGTTCCGCCGGGCTGAGCGCGGCAAAGTCTTTTTCGAGGGCCAGTGATTCTATTTTTTCGTTCATAATCATAGCATCCCGGAATGGCATTCCGGAAAAGTTTGTGTCAAATTTTCAAGGGGTACACTTTTAGTTTTCGGAATTCAGGCTGTTTTGACATTCCCGAAGGGAATCCATGTTTATAGCACGGAACAAAGTTCTTTCCGCCGAATCCCGATACCGCCGCGCATCGGCTGCGCATAACCACGATCCACGTTTGAGAAACCTTTTTTGGGTTTCTTAAACGTAGGCTGGCTCCGATGTCTTGGCCAAGGTCCGTGCAAGACCCTCGGGCACGTTTAAGAAACCCCAAAAAGGTTTCTCAAACGAGTGCATATATGCGAAGCCAACGCTCGACGGTAAAGGGATTTTATGTGAAAAACCGAGCAGTGCAACATGAAATCCCTTCGGGATTTTGACCAAATCTCATGCCTTATGCTATAAACATGGATTCCCTTCGGGAATGGTACACGAGTCATTTTTACAAAAACTAAAAGTGTACCCCCTGAAAGATTTGTTTATGCCGCGTTCGAGATTTATCATTCAACATTCATCATTTCTCTAACCTGCCGAAGCGCGTGGTGCAGTCTCGATTTCACGGTCCCCTCCGGGCAACCCACGATTTCGGCGATTTCGGCTACCGACAATTCTTCCTGATAGCGCAGCACGAAACACTGTCGGTGCGCCTCGCTCAATTCCCCAATGCTGTGCCGCAGATGCTGTTCAAACAGTTCCTTGTCCATTTTTTCCGGCAGCGAGTCGTCCCAAAGATTGGGTTCTTCCCAAGCCATTTCAGGCGGTGGCGGGCGGCGGTATTCGTTCTTGCAAAGGTTAGTCGCCAGCGTGTAGAGCCAAGTTCTGAAATTGCGCTCTGGGTCAAACAGGTGTGGCTTTTCGATGATTTTCAGGAAAATTTCTTGGGTGAAGTCCTCTGCTTTGGCTGCATCACGCCACAGCATCCGATAGAAAAAACGGTGCATCCGCGGGCCGTACCGGTCGTACAGCTCCGCGAATGCCCGCTCGTTGCGCCCCGCGATTTCTCGCATCAGCGCCTCGTCCGTGTAGTCTGTGTATGTTTGGCGGAGGATGTTCATGGGAAATACTTTGGCGGCCAAAACTTTCGGAAAGTTTGAAACTTTCCGAAAGTTGCTTACAAAACCTACTCCTCAATCACTTCCATAAACACCCGAAAACCTACCGCCGGGCTGGGGCCATCGTACATTTTTACGGGGGTGATTTGCCCGTAGTATGCTTCGTCCTGCCAACTGCCGCCTTTGGTTTTGCCCGGCTCGGTAAGCATCTCTGCCACGTTGCCCGACACGGCGTAAAGGCCAAAATCGTTGGGGTAATAGGAAGCCACAGGCACAGTGAAAAAACCTCCATCGTTCAGGGACCCAAGAGCCAGTTTTACAAAGTCTTTATTGGCCGGTTTCTCTGGATACTTGTCAGACATGTTGATGGCATTTCCCGCAGTTGCAACAGCCGGACTGGTTTGGTCGGGGCAGTCGCCGCAAGGCTCGGTCGTGTTGTAGTTGCCCAAGTAGCAGCCTTTAGAAGTTTGTACGGTATATCCGCCCCAAGGATAAGGGGCATCTTTTCTCCCCGCGCTGGCTGCCGTAATCCACTCCGCCTCGGTAGGCAGTCGGAACAACACTTTTTTGAACTTCTTTTTTTCCGGCGAAGCATTGTACACCTGTGTCACCCAAGAGCAGTAACGCTGTGCGGCTTCGTGGGAAATATTTTGAACCGGCAGTCCCGGGTCGTCAGGATGGCCATGTTTGAATATTTGCTTGGCGGACAGGCTCTGCAGTTCAGCCGGCAACAGCGAGACCCAATCGGTCTTTGCAGTCTTGCAAAGCGCAAGTTGGTCAAAGTCCTTGTTTTTCAGCAAATCCGTCAGGAACGCCTCGTACTGGTCGTTGGTCAGTTCTGTTTCGCCGGCGAAGAGTTTATCGCTGACCTTCTTCATGGTTTTTTCCAATGCCTTTGGCGTGATGGCCGACACGATCTCGCTCGCCGGCTGCTCTGGCGTGAAAAACGCGCGCACTTCGGCCTCTCGGTTGCCCGCGCGGGCGATGCGCAGGGCAAGGTTTTGGAGGCGGGCGGCTTTGTCGGTTTCGCCAGCGGCGGTGTAGTGGCGGTGCAAGAGCAGCAATGCAGGGATGTAATTCAAATTGACGCGAGCGACGGCGGCGGGGTCGGATTCCGGCTCGAAATTGAGGTCGAGGTAATCGGTGCGGAAACGGTTTTCAAAATTGTAGCGCAGGGTCGCCACGTTGTCGAACGCGCTGGGGCTGAACTTGAGTGCGAGGCCCGTCAGGTAGAGTTTCTCCTTGTCGGCTTGCAGCAGGTTTTTGTTGGTCATGCTCCCGAAATAGACGGGCTTGCTGGCTGCGCTTTTCGAGGATTTTGGATTAAGGATTTGCGCCACAAAATCGCTCATCGAGCAATCTTTAGGAATCCAGAGCAGGCTTTCTATGCCAATCAAAAACTCCCGATACTTTTGGTTTTCAAGAAGTTGAAAACTGATCACGCGCACGTCGGGGCGCACATCGAGGGCGTATTGGAGCAGCATGGCTGGGTAAGTGTCGCTTTCCTGTTGGGTGAAAAGCAAGGCATTTTGCTCCACCGACATGAGGGCGTTGTAGTTCCAGTTGAGCAGGCCGGCAGAGTATTGGCCGCTGGCGTACCATTCTTTGCAGATGGCGGCCACACGGGGGCGGTCGCCGGCGGATTCGGCCTCGCGGAGGCGGTTTTCAAAATCGCCCGAAGAGGCAAGCAGGGGAACGAACAAGCCCGTGAGCGAGTAGAGCAGGGCGGTCAGCAAGTGTTTCATAGACTGAATTTTTTAGACGCTGGATTTGTGCCATCCAAATGTCTGGTGAAAAGATAGCCTGTTTACACGCCACTGGGCCGGACGTTCAATTTTGGGGAAAAGATTTTTTTCGTTTTGAAAAAGTGCTGCGCCAGTCCTCCACAAACTTGTCATGCTGAGCGCAGCGAAGCATCTGGCCATGCGAATGTTTAGACTTTTCTCTTGGGCAGATGCTTCACTTCGTTCAGCATGACAGATTGGTTCGGGAACAAAAAAGGCACGAAGCCCCACCCCGGGACTCCGTGCCTTTTTAGTTTTTTTGCTGGAAAACCAGACTAACTGACGTGCGCCTCGTAAGCCGCCGCGTCCATCAGCCCAGCGAGGTCGGCGGGATTGGCAATCTCGATTTTCACGATCCAGCCGTCGCCGTAAGGGTCGCTGTTCACGAGCGAGGGGTCGCCCGCATCGCTGACCTTTTCATTGAATTCCAAGACTTTGCCCGTGATGGGCATGAACAAGTCGGAGGTGGTTTTCACCGCTTCGACGGTGCCGAAGATTTCATGGGCAGCGACCGTTTGGCCGACGGTTTCCACTTCGATGAAAACGAGTTCGCCGAGTTCGCCCTGTGCGTAATCGGTGATGCCGACATAAGCGGTGTTGCCGCTCTCGACGCGGACCCACTCGTGGTCTTCCGTGTATTTGCAGTTGGCAGGAAAGGACATTTCGTTTGAATGATAAATGATGAGTGATGAATGATTGGCCGTCGAGGTTTTGAACAGGTTTGTATTTCCAAAACTTCATGGGCGGGCAAAAGTAGCACATCGGGAAATTGGCTGCGAAAAAATTTGCTGGGAGGAAAGCGAGACCCCCTCTCGCTCGGCATTCCCGCCTGAAAGTCGAAATGTTGCGGGGCAGGTTTGGACGTTTCGGGGAAAGTCTCATTCTTTGGCCTGAAAAACTGTCTCACCCTCTCATTTATCCGCCGAAGGAACGAAGGCGGACATCTCTCACCCTCTCACGCCTCTCACATCTCTCACTTTCTATGAAATACACACCATTCTCCCCCGAACTTTTCCAAACCAACCGCAAGCGCTTTGCCGCCGAAATGAAGCCCGGCACCGTCGCTGTTTTCAACTCGAACGACCAAGCGCCGCGCAACGGCGATGCTTACCACAACTTCCGGCAAAACTCTGGGCTGTTCTGGCTCACAGGCATTGACCAAGAGGAAACGATGCTCCTGCTCTTCCCCGATTGCCCGCGCGAGGAACACCAAGAAGTGCTCATCATCCGCCGCACCGACGAGGTGCTCGCCGTGTGGGAAGGCCACAAATACACCAAGGAAGAAGCCACCGCCGCGTCGGGGATTCAGAAGGTGTATTTCCTCGATGAGTCCGAGAAAGAGATAAACGAACTCCTCCTACTTTCGGAAGGCATCTATTTGAACCTCAACGAAAACGACCGCTTCCTTTCGCCCGTGGAGTATCGCGACCTGCGCTACGCCCGCAGCATTCAGGCCCGTTACCCGGCGCACACGATTCACCGCGCGCAGCCGATCTTGAAACGTTTGACAACGGTGAAAACCCAGTGGGAAATTGACGCGACACAAACCTGCATTGACATCACGGAAAAGGCGTTCAAGCGCGTGTTGAAATTCGTGAAGCCCGGCGTGTGGGAGTACGAAATTGAAGCCGAAATCATCCACGAATTCATCCGCAACCGCGCCACAGGGCATGGCTACACGCCCATCATCGGCTCTGGCAAAAACGCCTGCGTGCTGCACTACATCGAGAACAACCAGCAATGCCAAGAAGGCGATGTGCTCCTCATGGATTTCGGCTGCGAATACGCCAACTACAACGCTGACCTCACGCGCTCCATCCCCGTGAGTGGCCGATTCACACCGCGCCAACGCGCAGTGTACGACGCGGTGCTGCGCGTATTGAAAGGTGCAAGGCAAATGCTCGTGCCGGGCACAGCATTCATCGAGTACCACAAAGAGGTGGGCAAAATCATGGAGAGCGAACTGCTCGGCCTCGGCCTCATCACGAAAGACGACATTGAAAAGCAAGACAAAGACTGGCCGGCCTACAAAAAATACTTCATGCACGGCACGAGCCACCATCTGGGGCTGGATGTCCACGACCTGTTTTTCCGCTACGACACCTTCCGGGCGGGCAACATCCTCACCTGCGAACCGGGCATCTACATCCCGGAAGAAAACCTCGGCATCCGCATCGAAAACGACATCCTCATCACTGAAAAAGGGAATGTTGACCTGTTCAAAAACATCCCGATGGAGGCAGAGGAGATTGAGGAGTGGATGAATTCTTGATTTGTCCTTCCGTAGGAATCCGTCCGCATCACGAGCGCGTGCTTAGTGGTCAGTCAAGTAGTTTTAGGCAGGCCTCTTCTTTGCGAGTCATTTTTTCCGGTCCAGCACATCCTTCACCGCCCACAGCACGTCTTTTTTCCCCAGCCCATACTTCTCCAAAAGTTCGGCGGGCTTGCCGCTCTCGCCAAAGGAATCGTTCACGCCGACGTATTCCATCGGCGTGGGGAGTTTGTGGGCGAGCAGGTTGGCGATGGCGTCGCCGAGGCCGCCGTTGCGCTGGTGTTCTTCGGCCACCACCACGGCGCGGGTCTTGCTCACCGAATCCAAAATGGCTTCTGCGTCGAGCGGTTTGATGGTGTGGATGTTGATGACTTCGCAGCTGATGCCCTGTGCGGCGAGTTCTTTGGCGGCCTCGATGCAGGTCCAAACCAAATGCCCGGTGGCGAAGATGCTCACGTCTTTGCCCGAAGCGAGGTGCAGGGCTTTGCCGATTTTGAATTTCAGGTTTTCGGTGAACATGGGCCAGGCCGGGCGGCCAAAGCGCAGATATACGGGGCCGTGGTGTTCTGCAATTGCCATCGTGGCAGCCCGGGTCTGGTGGTAATCGCAGGGGTTGATGACGGTCATGCCGGGCAGCATCCGCATCATGCCGATGTCTTCAAGTATCTGGTGGGTGGCGCCGTCTTCGCCCAGCGTCACGCCTGCGTGGGAGGCGCAGATTTTTACGTTTTTGTGCGAGTAGGCGATGCTCTGGCGGATTTGGTCATAAACGCGCCCGGTGGAGAAGTTGGCGAAGGTGCCGGTGAAGGGGATTTTGCCAGCCGTGGCCAAGCCCGCCGCGATGCCCATCATGTTGGCTTCTGCGATGCCGACTTGGAAAAAGCGTTCGGGGAATTCCTTTTGGAAATGCTGCATTTGCAGGCTTTCCATGAGGTCGGCGGTAAGGCCTACTACGTTGGAGTTTTGGCGGCCCAGTTCGAGCAGGCCTTGGCCGAAGCCCTCGCGGGTGGCGCGGGTGGCGGTGGA
>JBJXFT010000013.1:0-6913 GCA_046155725.1 Saprospiraceae bacterium | reverse complement strand
TCCATATTTTCGCCATTGTTTTGGCGTTTTGGCATCCAGCAGACGCTCCGAGTGCCTTTGTCGCACGACCTTTCGGCCTGTTAAAATTTCCAAAAAAAATCCCCTCTCGGACGGGCAATTTTGAAACGGCTCGTTTGGTGGCGTTCAATCGCTGAACCTTTATCCGCCAAAGCCTTGGCGAAGGAGGGCAGCCTCCAAACCATCAAACTTCCAAACCTCCAAACCATCCATCTAACGAATCCAAAACCACACTCTCTCCATCATGTTCTTTCGGAAAAGCATCCCCGCTCTCCTCTTCTTGCTCTCCGCCTTCGCGCTTTCGGCGCAACAAACGGCGGTGTACACCGAGGCCAACCTCGCCTACAATCGCGGCGTTGACTTCTTCAACCAAAACCTCTACGGCATCGCGCAGAAAGAATTCCGCAGCGCCATGGACCTGCTCCGCCCGGTGAACGAACCGGAGTGGAAGGCCATCAAAACCAACGCGGAACTCTACCACGCCAAGTGCGCCGTGCGCATCGGCCAGCCGGAGGCCGAGAAACTCGTGCTCGATTTCCTGCGCGAAAACTCTCCCTCGCCCGTGGCGAGCCAAGCCGCCCTCGAAATCGGCGACTATTATTTCAACCAAAAAGAGTACGAGAAGGCCCTGACGTACTATGATTTGGCGCCCGAAACTTCCGGCCCCCTGCGCGACGAAATCCGTTTCAAGCAGGGCTACTCGTACTTCGTGACCAAAAAATTCGGGCTTGCCAAAACGGCTTTCATGCCGCTCAAAGACAACGCCCGCAGCCCTTGGTACGATGCCGCCAACTACTATTATGGCTGCTGCGCCTTCTTCGAGGGCAAGTACGATGAGGCCGCCAAAGCCTTCACGCGCGCCGAATCGTCCGACAAGTACAAGGCCAACGTGCCGTACTACCTGACGCAGATTTATGCTGCGCAGAAAAACTACGACAAGGTGATTACCTACGGCACTCCCCGCGCCAAGGACTCGAACGTGAAAAACCGCGCGGAGATAAACCAACTCGTAGGGCAAGCCCACTACGAAAAAGGCGACTACAAAAGCGCGCTGCCCTACCTCGAGTTTGCTGCCAAAAACGGCGCGGCGCTCCGCCCCGCCGACTATTACCAACTCGGCTACACACAGTACCAAAACGGGCTTTACAAACCCGCCATCCAGAACTTCGAGGAGCTCTCCAAGCAAGACAGCCTGTTGGGGCAAAACGGCCTCTACCACCTCGGCGACTGCTACCTGCGCGTGAAGGACAAGAACAGCAAGTTCAACGCCCGCAACGCTTTCGGCCAAGCGGCGAGCATGAACTTTGACAAGTCGGTGAAAGAGGACGCGCTCATCAACTACGCCAAACTGAGCTACGAGCTCAAGTACGACCGCGAAGCGATTGATGCTTTGCAGCGCATCGGGCCGAACTCGAAATATTACGAAGACGCGCAGGCGCTGATGAGCGAGGTTTTCCTCAACACGCGCGATTACGATCGGGCAGTTGTCACCCTCGAAGGAGTGAAGACCCGCACCGCGCGCCTCGACGCGACGTACCAGCAGGTGACTTACCTGCGCGGCCTCCAACTGTACCAGAACAACCAGCGCGACGAGGCACGGCGCTATTTCAACAAGTCGCTGGAATACCCTGTCAACAAAAAAACGGCGATACTTTGCTCCTTCTGGCTGGGCAGCATTTCGCACGATGCGGGCGAATACGCCGTCAGCAAGCAGCACATCAGCAGCTTTTACACCGCCGCCAAGCCTTACGCCGCCGAACTTCCGGAGGAGGCCAACCTGAACATGAGCAACTACATTCAGGGCTACAACAACCTCAAACTCAAAGACTACAAAGCCGCCAACGTCAATTTCCGCGCAGCGGTAGATGGGTTCAAAAAGAGCGGCACCAAGAACGAGCAAATCCGCTCGGCGGTGCTGGGCGACGCGGTGCTCCGCGCGGGCGACTGCTATTTCAAGAGCAACCAATACGCCGACGCGCTGGCGATGTACGACGAGGCGGTGAAGAAGAAATACGAGGGGTTCGAGTACGCGCTTTTCCAAAAAGCGGTAATCAAAGGCTTGCAGGGAAACAAAATAGACAAGGCCATTGCGCTCGAAAACTTGGTGGAAGATTACCCCAACTCGCGCTACACCGACGAGGCGCTTTTCCAATTGGGCGACACTTATTTTGAAATGGAAAAGTACGACAGAGCCATCCCGCCGTTCCGCCGCATCGTGTCGGATTTTAGGGGAAAAAGCGCGCTCACCAATCAGGCGCTGCTCAAACTCGGCCTCATCTCGGTGAACCAAGGCAGCAGCCAGGTGGCCATTGACTACTACAAGCAGGTGTTCGCTGGGAATCCCGAGCCGGACGAGTGCAAGCAAGCGCTGGACGCGCTCCGCGAGATTTATGTGAAAGACCTCGGCGACCCCGAAAGCTACAACCGCTATGTGGAAACGGTGCCAAACTGCGGCGGCATAATAAAGCCCGGCCAAGGTTCGAGCGGCGAGGCCACGGCGTTTGAATCCGCCGAGTACCAGTACAACCAAGGCCGCCACGACAAGGCCATCGAACTTTTCACCAACTACCTCGCCAAATACCCCAGGGGCAATGTGTTGGCGGCCTACTACCTGCGCGGGGAGAGTTATACTTCGCTGAAGCAGTACGAAAAAGCGCAGAAAGACTACGCCGCCGTGATCAGCAAAGGCAGCAGCAAATATTACCCGAAGGCTGCCGAAAAGGCTTCGCTCATTGCGCTGAACACGACGCGGGATTTTGGCCAGGCATTTGAGTACGCCCGCAAATGGGAGGAGGCCGCCGTGACGGAGAACTCGCGCTTCGACGCGCAACTCGTGGCCTTGCAAGCGGCTTACAAAACCAACAACTCGGTGGCGGTGGCCGAGTACGCAAACAAAATCAACAAATCGAACCTCGCCAACCAAGAGCAGTTGGGCATCGCCAATTTCTACTCCGGCAAGATGGCATATGACAAGGGCGACTACGGGCGGGCTTACCCAGCGTTGCAATCGGTGACGGAAAACAGCAGTTCCGAACTGATGGCCGAGGCTTTCCACTACCTCGCTCAAATCCTCTACCGCCAGCGCAAATATGCCGAGGCCGAGGAGATGATCACCGATGCGAACAAGGCCAGCGCGGGCTACGACGACTGGATTGCCCGCAACCTGATCCTCCTTTCCGATGTGTACGCCGACCAGGGCGACAAGATTTCTGCCGAGGCCGCGCTCGAATCTGTTTTGGAAGGATACGCGGGCAACGACAAGGAAATCAAAGACACCGCCCAACGCAAGTACGACCGACTGAAGGGCAACAAGCCCATCATGAACAACTCCTCCGAAAAGGGCGGCAGGACGCTGCTGGATTTGGATGAGGGGAATTGAATGTCCAATGTCCAACAAGGAATGTCCAAATATCCAACCGCGAGCAGGAATCAAAAAACTTAGTGGCCCTTAGTCCCTTAGTGTTTTCAGACCCCTCTCGTTTTTTCAAAAAAAATCACTCTACGAAAAATGCTTTTCAATCATAAAATTCTGCTCGCCGCTTTTGCCCTTCTTTTCGCCTCGCAAGCGGCTTTCGCCCAAACGGACAAGGACAAAGACCTCGAAGGCGACAACGTGACGGTGGTGAAAGCCTTCGACGCACAACTTTTGGAGGCCAACAAAATCAACGTGACCCCTACCCTGCCCGCGCTGGACACCACCATACAGCGGCAGAACTACACGGTGCCGCCCCACCCCTCCAACATCAAATACGACCCGCCCAAACTCCGCCCGCTCGGCGTGAAATCGGCGCCCAAGGAAGCCGCCTACAACGGCTTTGTAAAAATCGGCGGCGGCGTGCCGGCCACGTTCTATGGCGAGGGCGGCTATTATTTCCGCGCCAGCGAAAAATTTGACGGCAAAATCTGGCTGAAGCACCACGCGCTCAGCGCGGACAAAGCCATTGAAAACCAAAAATTCAGGAGCACGGAAGGCTTGTTGAGCACCAATATTTTCCTACCGAGCAACCTTGCCGCGCAGATTGACCTTGGCTACACCTACGACCGGGTGCATTTTTATGGCTACGACCACGACTCGGTGGATTACTCCTCTGGCCGCACCCGACAGGATTTCAAAATTCTGGACCTCGGCGCACGGCTCTACAATAGCCAGCGCACGGAGATGGATTTGAATTTTGCTGTCGCGCCGAAGTTCTACTTGCTCAACGATTATTATTCCAACAAGGAAACCCACTTTGAAATGGGGCTTTCGGCCACCAAATGGTTCAACGAGCAACACGCCCTGCGGATAAACATCCGCCCCGATCTCACCAACTTCAACGACACGGTGGAGCAGAAGCTGAACAACATCTATTTGCAGCCTTCCTTCACGATGCACTTTGATTTTGTGCAGTTCAAAATCGGCGGAAATTTTGTGAACAACCGCGACGAGTTCAGCATTTTCCCCGATGCCGAACTGACCCTGCGCGTGTGGGGCGACGGCATCCAAGCCTTCGCGGGCATTTCGGGCGACCTGCGCAAAAACTCGTACCGCAGCATCTCGGAGTACAACCCGTTCATCCAAATACGCGGCACAAAACTCCGCAACACCCGTTGGGACAATTACTACGGCGGCATAAAAGGCAACCTCGGCTGGGCGGAATACAACGCCCAAGTAGGCTACTCGAAAGCCTCCGACCTCGCGCTGTACCAAACGCTTTTCAGCACCGCGCCCGATTCAAAAGGCATCACCCGCTTTCAGGTCATCTACGACACGGTGAAAATCGCCAATTTCCAAGGCACCCTGAAACTCCGGCCCACCAAAAACCTGACCTTGACGGGCACTTACAGCCAAAGCGTGTTCGATACCCAAACCACCGAAACCTCCGCCGATGAACCCTCGGCTTGGGGTCTGCCAGAAATAGAAGGCGATTTCAGCGCGGTGTATGCCCTGCTCGAAGGCAAGGCGAGCCTGAAAGCCTCGCTCCACATGGCCGACAAAATCACGTTCTACAACGAAGCGGGCGACCGCGAAAAGAGCAAGGCTTTGCTCGACCTGAGCATCGGCGGCTCCTACTATTTCACCAAAAACGTGGGCGCATTCCTCGACATCAACAACGTGCTGAACAACAAGCGCGAACGCTGGTACAACTACCCCACCGTGGGCCTCAATTTCTTGGGGGGCATAGTGGCGAGGTTTTGATTCTTAACAAGGTTGATGAAGGTTGATAGGGTTTATGAGGGTTGATAGTCCCCTGTATAAACCCCATAAACCTTCATCAACCTTATCAACCATTCAAGCATGAAAGCAATCAGCATCCCCCAGCACGAAGCCACGTTCCGCCAAACGGGCATTGATTCGAGCGGCGTCAAATTCATCCTGACCGACGAAACCGTGAACATCACGGACAAGGCCGGCGGCAAAATCACCTTCGTTGACTGCCGCAGAGAAGTGGCCGACGATTCGTATTTCCTCTCCGAAGAATACCCCAAAGAGCGCATCGTGCTGCACTACACGGCGGGCTATCTGAAAGGCGACATCGCGCAACTGAGCCGCCGTGGCACGGAAGTGTCGGTGCCGTTCGTCATTGCCCGTTCAGGGCTTATCTACAATCTTTGGAAATCGAAATACTGGTCGTACCACCTCGGCCCAGGGACGGTGGGCGGCAACACGCCCATGAGCCAGCGCAGCATCGGCATCGAATTGTCGAACATCGGTTTTTTGCGCAAAAAGGCGGGCGGCCTACTGCACACCATGTATGGCAACGACGATGTTTACTGCAAAGAATCTGAAACTGCTTACTACCAAAAACTGCCCGCCTCTTATAGGGGTGAGCGGTACTACGCCAAGTTCACCAACGCACAGTACGACTCGCTCAACTTGCTGCTGCGCTACCTGACGGCGCGCTTCAAAATTCCGCGCACCATGGTGCCGCTGGTGCGGCGCTATGAGACTTTTGGCTCGACGGCGGAGGCCGAAAAGTTCAAAGGCATCTGCTCGCACGTCAATTTCCGCGCTTCTGGAAAATGGGACATCGGCCCTGCGTTCGATTGGGCAAAGGTGGAGAAGGGGCTGAAAATCGGCGCCTGAGTGGTGAGGGAGCGCGGTGAGGGAGGGCGGTGAGGGAGGGCGGGGTTCAGCCCGCGTCAGATAGGCAGGCATAGCGGGCTAAACCTCGCCCTCCCACAATGCACCCATTATCGTTGTTCAGGCATCATAGGCCCAAAGACTTTTGCCATGATGCAGTATCGAAGATTTTTTTGGTATCCCCCCGGCTTCATAAGCCTTGTTTTCTTGCCATTGCTCTGCTTGCTTTATTTTCAAAATCGAGGTGTCTTTGAAAAAAAGCGTGCGATAGCAGTTTTTAAAATTACCAAAGAATTCTACGAGCCGCCTCGTTCGAGGTTCCTGACTTTCAAGAAGCCCCCAGAGCGGCGGAATTTTGAAGTAGTATTGACAGGCGACGAGAAGTTTGCAAAAAGCCAATTGGACTCGGCAAAGCACATTCTCCATTTCATAGTTAGTCAGCGCGATACGGTACACGGCGTTTATTTTACGTTTACTGACCGCTCAAAATACTGGATGTTCGTCCGAGCATTGGACCTTTGTAAGGCTGAGAAATCAACACATTTCGTGACGCTCGAAAATGATGTGCGCGCCTACTACGCAGTGCCGGACACAATAGGCCAATGGAAAGCGTTGCCTCGAATGCATGATTGTGGCACCGCTGAGGAATGGAATAAATCTGTTTCGGTACGATTGAAACAAGAAGCCGAACTTGCCCAACAGAATCTCCGGCTTTCATATTTGGCCGCTTTGTGGCCTTCTGGCTTGGCTTTGCTTGCGCTCGGTTTCCTGGCTTTTAGGAATATCGTTTTTCGAGAAACTCTGTAGCAAAGCCCGACCTTTGCAAAAAAA
>JBJXFT010000012.1:0-47540 GCA_046155725.1 Saprospiraceae bacterium | reverse complement strand
TAAGTAATCACCAGAAATTAGTTTGACTTATTCACCACGGAGGACACGAAGGGCACAGAGGTTAACGCAATGATTTACGAGAGAAAAGTCTCCGTGCCCTCCGTGTTCTCCGTGGTGAAGTAAATTCGCCGAGGTACTTATCCACTCACTTTCAAATTTTTTCAAAATGAAAAAACACTTCGCATTCACCCTCGTATTAGCATTGGGCCTGTTCGTTTACCTGCCGAGCATTGCGGCCCAAGGCACTCAGTGCAAAGGCTGCGCACACGCCACGCCCACCGAAATCCACAGTTCCACAAAGAATGCCCTCACCATTTCGGGGCCGCCCGACGGCAAGGGCAAACCGGTGGAGTATCAGATTTTCACCCAGTCGAAAGACGGTGCATGGAAATTGGAGACTTCCGGGAAAGTAGAAAAGCCCGGCGCCAGAGAGACGTTCAAGTATTACCGCCCCGTGCAGTTGATGGTGCTGATTTACTGCGAAACGCCTTTTGGGAGGATGGTAGAGTTCTCCAATGTCAGGATGGCACCGCCGCCGCCGAAGGATTGAAGAAGTGGGCAGTGGCAGTAGGCAGTGGCACAGTGCCCCAACTGCAACTGCCACAGTTTTTGAGGTGACATCTCCGACGGAGGAGGAGGTGTCATCTCAAAAACTGTGGCCTCAAGCCCGTTCCGAGATGTCACCTGCTCGTGCCTCGCAGATGACACCTCTCCACTTCGCGCTAAGCTGACTTGAAACTTGCCACTTGAAACTTAATTACCCAGATTGAAAGAAACACCAAGGTAGTAGCCCAGTTCGTACACCGAAGTAGTGGGCGCAAGGTTCGAGTCAGAAAGATATGGATCGCCGACCTTGTAGCCCTGAGAGAGATGTTCTGCTTTGCCGCCCATGATGCCAGCATTCAGCACGATGCGCTCGCCCTTGCCAAAAAGCAGGCTGGGGCCCAGAAAGAAAGAGATGGATTGAATGTTCTCGCCGCCGCCGAGCGGGAAGCCCACGCCAAAAGAACCTGCAACAGAAACGGGCCGGGTGCTGGGGGAATAGAAATGCATGAACGAAGTGATGATGGGCAGGAAAGCATCTTTGCTGCTGGATTGCAGCACCGAGTCGCGCACAAAAAACTCCTGCGGGCGGCTGAAAAACTGCCCAAAATTGAGGCCCACGCTGGCTCTGACGCGCATCCCGCCAAAAACGCTGACCGATACGGGCGCCAGTTCGATGGTTTTCATGCCCTTCCTTTCGAGCGAGTCAATGGGCGAGAGCTTCAGTTTCATTTTGAGTTTTTCGCCGGAGGCCGCCGCATGGCGATAGGTTTTGGAGAAGCTGTTGTTGCTGATTTCCAGATAGGTGGTGCGGAGTTCCGACAAAGACTTTGGGTCCAGGGTTTTGAGGTCGGGGATTTTTGACTCCAGCATTTCGGCGTTTCCCTGATGGCTCGTGTTCTTGCCTTTTGCCGCCGTCACGAATGATTCAGCGGCTGCACGAAACTCTTTGAGGTTGCTTTGCGGAAAGTCGAACTTGCGGAAATCCTCCATCAGAAGTTCGCAAGTGCCGGTGACGGTGGCGTAATAGTCTGCTTTTTTTCGGTAGTCATGGATGGCGCGGGGCAGTTCGTTTTGCGCGTCCGCTATTTTCAGCAATTGCGCCAGGTCAATCTTGTTGGGGTCTTTTTCCACAAAAATCCGCTCCATGTATTCGCCCGTCAGGGTTTTGATTTGGCTGGGCTCCAAGCGTTGGTTGAAGCGGATGTTGTTCACCTCATCCACCGCGAAGGCTTGCAAGCGTTGGGTCGCCAGTTTTTGCTGCACCTGCTCTTGCATGGTTTTCAGTTCCGTGTCCATTTTGATTATCTGGTCTTTGGCCACACCGAAATCGGCTTCCAACTTTTTCAACAGGACTACCCGCTCCTGGCGTTCGGCTTCTTCCTTGGTGGTGGCAAAACCGCTGCCTTCTTTCAGGTCGGCACCAGAGAGCGTTGGAAAGAAGGATTTGAATCCGCCGAGCGATTGGTCGCTGCCTTTGAAAAGGAAACTGAGCGGCATGGTGCCGGAGCCGCCAAGTTGGCCGAGCAAACCAGCGGGGCTGCTGCTCGCCACCGGGATTTCCTCTTCTTCCACCTCTACCGAAACGTCGTAGAGGTAGTTGTTGTAGTTCTCGACGTGGAGCAGCACGGTGCTGCCTTTCCTGACAGTGGGCGTTTGGGTGGTCTTGCCATTTTGAACGTAGTGAACCGAATCGCGGAACACGTTGTAGTGGACGTGCAAATCCTGGGAAAACAGCGTTCCGACAAGAAAAAATGCAGAAAGGGTGGGGAAGGTTTTTAGCAACATAGGATGTTTTTTTTCGGGTAAAAGTAATTTCACTAATTGGGAACAAGTGCATTGGCTTGCATTTATTTATACCTTGCCGGGCAACTGTCGGAACATAGAACACCATGCTGAGAAGACTGATTTATCCGCATAGCCTGATTGTCACGTGCCTGCTTTTTGTCCTGATATGGTTCTTGGACACCATTCGGATCAACCTGCATTTTCTAAACCCCTTTAACGAAACGCTGCGCGACTATGAAATCACGGACATCGTGTATTCGCGGCTGCGAGACGACAATGGCAGTTTGGACAATCGGATTGTGCTCGTAAACACGGGCGACCCCAACCGCGACACGCTTCGCATGATGATAGACCGCATCGTGGGCGCAGGCGCAAAAGTGGTGGCAGCCGACGTGCTGCTGAAGAAAAGGATGGAGCCTCACACAGATTCGCTCTTGCAGGCAAGTTTGCGGCAGATAGAAAACATAGTGATCGGAGTGCAGCTCGATGGCTACAATGAAGAGACCGAGATATTTGAATTTCAAGCCAATTGCGACACGTTTTTCTGTGACCACGTGTATTCGGGCTTTACCAATTTTCCTGCGAACGAGACCCGTACCATCCGCCTTTTCAGCCCCAAAGAAATGACCGCAGACGGAGAATGTTTTGCGTTCGCTACGCGCACAACCATGCTCTACGACCCTCAGGCGGCAGAAAGGTTTTTTAAGCGGAACAAGGAAGTAGAGGAAATTTATTTCTCCGGCAATGCCGACCAGTTCGTCCAATTTGAACCATCTACAATCCTGGACACCACGATAGATCTGCGACAACAGCTGCGCGACAAAATCGTGCTCATCGGTTATCTTGGTATTTCTGAGTGGGACGACCGCGACCGTTTTTATACGCCCCTGAACCCCCGCTACACTGGGCGCAATATGCTCGATATGTACGGAGTGGTAATTCACGCCAACGTAATCCAAATGATTTTGGATGGAAAGTATGTCCGCGAACTATCTTTTTGGGTTAACCTGCTATTGACATTTGTGTTCTGCTATTTCAATATACATTTGTTCTATCAAGTTTTTCGCCGCGTGAGTCTTCCCTACCAGTTTATCACACGCTTCTTGCAGTTGGGCGAAATCATCATCCTATTCTTTATTGTTGCTTTGCTGTTTCACTTTTATCGTATAAAAATGGACGTGGCTTATTGGATCACTGCTTTGCTGTTGACGTTTGATGCCGTAAAATTTTATGACAATGCTGTGCGCAAGCGCTTCGCATTCCTGAATCGCATACCACACGAGCTTCCTCCCCCCAAAAAGAAGACTCCAAAACCAGCACCAAAAACCATAGAAGAACCAAACGAAATACAGCCGGCTGCAATAGATGCACCCGCAAAAACAGATTCAAAATGAACATTGCTATGAGAACCATCACCATCGCCCTTTGCTGTCTATTCCTTCATGTAGGTTTGTCAGCACAAAACGTAGTTGTACTCCGCGTCAGCGGCCAAGTGCAATACTATGCACAACACGGCGCAAAGCCCCTTTCCATGTACCCAGGGATGGAACTGGAACTGAAAGGCAAAGTGCGCTGCAAAGGCTCGGCTTCCGCCAAGTTGCTGTACAAAGGCTCCACCTTTTTAGTGTCAGGCAACAAATTGAGAGATGTGCAAGACATTGTCAAAGCCGCCGTGGCTGCCAGCCCGATGAGTTTCACGGGCCGGTTTTTTTCCTTCGTCACCGAAAGTGTGAAAGACGGAGAGAGCCAAGAAAAAGTGCAAAAACACCATCGCCGCTATATGAGCAAAACAAGCGCGGGCATCGAGCACTATGCGGAAAAAGAATTCAAAATACCCGCCCTGCTCCTCACCACCGGCAAACTCCCCGCCGCTACCATAATCTTCAAATGGCGCAACACGCCCGGCGAAGGCCCTTACACCTTCCGGCTCTTTGAGCCAAAAGGAAAGCAAATTGCTCAACTGCTCGTGCGCGACACCTCCGTAACGCTCGACCTGGACCAACTTGCAATGGATATTTTTGCAGAATACAAATGGGATGTCACGCGGGGCGAAGGCACAAAGTCAGCCCCCACGCCATTTGAGGTTTGCCCCGACAAGGCCAAAGAAGTGCAGGCCGAGATTGCGCAAGACCCCGCCTTCCAGTCAGCCGACCCGACAGAGCAGCAACTCATGCTGGCTTACAGCCTCGAAGAAGAACGCTGCTTTTACAGCGCGAACAACACCTACGCACATTTGCTCGCCGCCGACCCCGACAATGTGCTGCTGCGAAAAATGTACGCGACCTTCCTCGCCCGCATGAATATGTTGCCCGAAGCCAGTGCGCTCATTCCGCGATAGATGGTTTAGAATGGTTTAGGGAGGTTTAGATGGTTTAGTGCTAAACCATCTAAACCTCCCTAAACCATCAAACCACCCTAAACCATCAAACCATTCTAAACCGACTGCTATGAAATTTCTCTCTTTCCTATTGCTCACATTGGTCGCGCTCGAAGCGCGAGGCCAAGCCTTCGCATTTGCGCCAAACCGCGACGGAAACGAAGGTATAGAGCAGGTGCGCGGCTACAAACTCGCCGTTGCCCAAAAAGTGTTCGATGACCTGCTCCGTGCGCGCGGCGATTTCAGAATGCAAAGACCCACCTTGGTGATAAACAAGAACGAGGGCAACATCGCCTCTTTCAACCCAAAACTTGTGCAAGTCATCTTGGACGAAAAAGCCTACGACGTGTGTGCAACCTTTGGGAAAGACTCGCTCAATGCGCTCGCATCCTTGTTGGCGCACGAACTTATCCATTACTACGAAAAGCACGATTGGAGCCGCCACTTTATCCTCGAGAATGAAACCCTCGAGACATCGAAGAATCTGGCAAACCTCGACGAGGGCAAAAGGCGAGAAACACAAGCCGACAACATCGGTGGCTTTTTAGCCTTCTCGGTCGGCTACAACACCTACGGCATCGTGCCCGAATTCCTGAAGAAAGTCTATAAAGCCTACGACCTGCCCGACGACCTGCCCGGCTACCCAAGCCTGAGCGACCGGCTGAGCATGGTGGAGGGCGCAATGGCCAGTTTGCAGGAATTGCAAATCGTGTTCGAGACGGCCACCCTGCTCACCATCCTCGGCTACTACGCCGAAGCGGCCACCTACCACGTCCGGATTTTGAAAACCTACCAGAGCCGGGAAATCTACAACAATGCCGGGGTGAACGCCGCACTGGCCGGCTTGTCGCTTTTCGACCCAAGCGAAATGCCCTTTGTGCTGCCTTTGGAATTGGACCCAAAATCGCGGCTCGTTTCCCTCAAAAACAACGATCTGGAAAAAATCGCCCGCCGCAACAAACTGCTGCAATCAGCCCTCGGGCAGTTCGAACAGGCCACCTTGCTCGACGAAAACTACCCTCCTGCTTACCTCAACAAAGCCTGCGCCCTAGCGCTCTTGGGCGAATGGGAGGATGCCGACTACTGCATCCGAAAAGGGAAAAAGAAATCCCCCAGCCCACAAATCGCTTCCGATTTTTTGGTGCTCGAAGGCATAATCGCCGCCCTTCAAAAGGACAGCCTCAGTGCCATGAAGCATTGGGAGCAAGCCCAAAAGCAAGGCAATGCCTGGGCAAAGGTGAACATGGCAACCTTGCAAAATTCCTCGCGCCATGCGGCCAATGCCGTCATCCCGGCCAAAGGATTGGAGGAAATAGAGCAATACAGGCTGACTGATTTCCTGCTCAAACCACAGCCTGACCGCACCGTGGAAATAGAAGGAAAAATCTTTTGCGGATTCAGCCAACTAAAGCAGTCGCGCTTGCTCGTTCATTTTGCCAATAAGGGAAAAGACTATGTGCTCGTGCAAGAAACCCAGCCCAATTACACGGGCCTCACGCTCCGCGGCATCGGTTTGGGCGCAAGTCAGGACAAAGTTTTAGAGGCTTACGGCAAAGCACCGAGGAACATCGCCATACTCGGTGGCAGCGTGTGGGTGTATCCAGAAATCAATCTTTTTTTCCGATTCTCCCCGCAATCAAAAGTGGAAAGTTGGGGAGTGTATCGCAAGAGTGGCCCGTGATTTTCTATCTCGAAATCAATAAAATTCAAGTTCATTATGAAAAAACAATTGCTCTTCTATGCCATTTTCTTATTGGCAGCCTCGCTCCAAGCGCAAGAACAAAAAACGGCGCTCATCGCCAACATCACAGGGAAAGTCGCGCTTATCCCACAGAAGGAAACCGCAGCCATGGAACTTCAATCCGGGGCTGTGGTAAAAAAAACCGGGCAACTCCAGCTCGCCAAAGGCTCCACAGCGGTCGTGTACTGCAACGGGCAGTTCCAAAAAGTAAAAGGCAACCAGACTCTCACACTGGATAGCATTTGTGGCGCAGCAACAGACAGACACAGCCTGGATATGGACAACGATCTTGGCAACTTTATGATGGCTGCCGTAGAAATGGTAGCCGTCGCCAAGCACCGGGGAGATGGATGGAGCAACGCCGTTTCCGACCCAAGAAAAGGCGGCGACGGCTGGGGCGCTGGCGTGAGCGACCCGAGGAAAGGCGGCGACGGCTGGCTCAGTGGCGTGAGCGACCCAAGAAAGGGTGGCGACGGCTATGGCGCTGGTGTGAGCGACCCGAGGAAGGGTGGCGACGGATGGGGAGGCAAGGGCACCAACATCACGCCCATCATGCCCCATAGCAAGGTAAGCGCAGACATGACTATGTTTTCTTGGTCAAAACCCGCCGGTACCAACACTTATCATCTCATCATTTTGGACGAGCGCAACAAGATGGTCCACATGGCAGAAGTGCGCGACACTTTTGCGAGGGTGAATCTTCGGGATATGAAACCCACCATAGGCGGCAAATACCATTGGAAAGTGACCACAACTGGAAGCAAGCCAATGGCTTCTCCTGAAATGGTATTCACTATCGGCAGCAAAGAGGAGTTGGCCGCAGCCTTGAGCAATGCCAGCACATCCAACATAGCCAAATCAAGCAAGAGCCGTGCGCTGCGAGGGCTGGCCGAGGCAATCGCGTTGGAAGATGGAAAATGGTTCTACGCCGCCCAACAGAAGTACGCGGTGCTGCAACAAAAGCAGCCGGACAATATGGTGCGCATGATGCACGCTGCTTTTTGGATGCGGCAAGGGTTCGACCGCTTGGCCCAAAAGGCTGCGCAGGTTAATACACCGTGATTTAATTTGAAAACACTAAGGTGCTGTGTGGACTACAAGGGACTAAGAAACACGAAGGATTTTAGCTTCAATGGCTATCTCCTAGTGTCTCTTAGTCCCTTCGTGTTTTCAAAAAAGAATTTGAACGGGGTACGCTCAAACCAATTTCGCCTCCAACTCAATGGGCACGGCAGAAAGTGCTTTGCTGACCGGGCAGCCGCCTTTCGCGGCCGTTGCCAACTCTTGGAATTTTTCTGCGCCGATGCCCGGCACCTCAGCCTCGAGGCGTAGCGTGATCTTCTCGAACGCCCAGCCACTGTCGCCTTTTTCCATATTGATAGTGGCCGAGCAGCGGAGTTCCGTGGGCGGAAACCCTGCGCCAGAAAGTTGGAAACTGAGCGCCATGATGTAGCAGCCCGCGTGTGCTGCTGCGATGAGTTCTTCGGGATTGGTGCCAGCCTTGCCGTCTTCGTTTTGGAAGCGTTTGGCGGAAGAGTAGGGAGTGCCGTCGAGCACGCCCGATGGGCCGTTCAAGGTGCCGGAGCCATCTGCTCCTGTGCCGCGCCATGCGGCGGATGCTGTGCGTTGAAAGTGAGCCATGAGTGAGGGGGGTGAGAGGGGTGAGAAATGTGAGAGTCGTGAGAGTCGTGAGAGTCGTGAGAGTCGTGAGAGTCGTGAGAGTCGTGAGAGTCGTGAGAGTCGTGAGAGGGTGAGAGTCACTTGAGAGGGTGAGAGCTGTGAGAGCTGTGAGAGAAAGTGAGAGGGGTGAGAGAAAGTGAGAGGGGTTTAGATGGTTTAGAATCAACCCCTCTCACTTTCTCTCACCCTCTCACCCTCTCACCCTCTCACCCTCTCACCCTCTCACTTCTCTCACACCTCTAATTCGGCAGTCCCGGCATTCCTTTCGGCGGCATGCTGGGCATATAGGGCAGGAACTTTGCCTCGAGTTCTTTGAGAAGCGCTTCGTCTTCCAGGGTAGAAGCCATCTTTATGAGGTTTTGCACCGTTGACATGGCGTAGTCCTGGTCTTGTTTGTAGCCTTTTTTGAAGCCAGCATCCAAGGATTCGTAGAAACGGAACTGCTGCTCCAATTGCGCCGCTATGTCGCGGATTTTGGCAGCCGCTTTGTCCTTTGCCCCACAGAGGGAGTAGATATCGGCCATGAAAGCCGTGAACTGGTCGTACTGAAAGTTCATCTGCGGGAACACTTCAAAATACTTGTCAACCAAGGCAATTGCCTTGTCTTTTTTGCCTTCCACCACCAATTGGCGGGCAAGGCGGATAATGCTGACGCGCATGGTCTGGAGGCTTGGCATATACGAACGGTCTACGAAAGCACGCTCCTTGTCAAAGTTGCCCCACTTCCATTTTTCCATAATGTTCTGGTACATCTGCTCGCTGTTCACGCCGCCAGAGCCGATGATGCCGTAAGCATCCATCGCGCTTTTCACTTTTTTCGGAACGAGTTGGAGGCCGAGGCCCTCCAGTTGGAGGTAATCCTCAAAGCCCATCAATTTGTCTTCCCGGCAAGTCACCGCCCAGTAAATGGGGCGTTTCCCGATGTTGGAGGCGATGATGTCGAGGATTGCCAACTCGTCTTTGATGATGTACTTTTTATCCCTGCCGATGTCCACGCGCAGCGTGTCTATCAAGGTAGAATCCGCAGCAGAAACCGTATTATTGTCAATGAACCATTGCTTGTTGACCGGGATGGACATCTTGCGCGTGGGCAGGTAAGTGTCGAAAGCCCGCCCGCCGCCTGATTCCTGTTTGTGTTCTTCGGCCAGGAATTTCAGCACCTGTCTTATGTCTTGTTCCTGTTCGCCGCGCGGGGCGAAGTAGGGAATCTGAACGCGCTTGAAACCGCGCAACTGCTCGCGCGGAATGCTCATTTCTACAGCAGGAGAGTCGTTTATTTTCCGGCGGAGTTGGTCAATGTACCAGTCCACAGCGATGAGCGAGAGGTTTACCACCCGCACGTCCGTTCGGATTTTTTCCACCTCTTGGCAGTACCAAAGCGGGTAAGTGTCGTTGTCGCCGTAGGTGAAAATGAGGGCGTTTGGCGCACAGGAATTGAGGAAATTGCTCGCGTAGTCGCGGCTGGCGAAGTGGTGGGCGCGGCTGTGGTCGTCCCAGTTTTGCGTCAGCATCAGCAAAGGCGCGGAAAGCGCGAGCGCTATGGCCACAGGCGCAGCCGCGCCTTTCAGGCTTTTGCTCAGCATATCCCACAAGGCCACCACGCTCAGGCCGATCCAAATACAAAAGGTAAAGAAAGAACCGGCCAGCACATAGTCGCGCTCGCGGGGCTCGTTGGGCGGCTGGTTGGAATACACGATAATGCCGATGCCCGTGATGACGAACAAAACCAGCACGGCGGCAAAATCTGGAGAGCGCTTTATCGCATCCGCAAAAAACAACAAGAAAGCAATGCCCGCCAAGCCCACGGTAAGCGGGTACGCATCCACCTCAAGGATGTTGAAGGCAAATCTGAACACAATGCTGAGCAAGCCTATGACGACGCCAGCGGTCACCAATCCATTTTTCGTCTCCTGCAAATTGTTTTTGGAGCGGAAATAATGGAAGAACATACCCAGCAGGCCGAGCAGGAACGGTATGAGGTAATACTTGTTCCGGCCTTGGTTGTACTTCTGAAAATCGGGCAGTTCGGCTTGGTTTCCGATGCGGCCCTCGTCAATCGCGTCGAAGCCCGTGATCCAGTTCCCCGCCGTGGGGTCCCAAGAATAATAGCCCTGATCGCCGTTTTGTCGGCCAGAAAAATTCCACATGAAATAGCGCCCGTACATCCAGCCAAGTTGGTATTTCCAGAAAAACTCTACGTTGTCGGCGAAAGTTGGCTCGCCCGAAGGCTTTTCAATCCATTTCCGATAGAGCGCAGGTCGGCCCTGCGAGTAATCGCCCAAGCGCGGGAACAGCGTCTTGTCGCCCGAAGAATATTCATAATCCACCTTTTCGTCCACAATGGCATAGCGGTCGCCCACCCGGCCATAGCGTTCTTCCGAATTGACCCCCGTTGGCTGCCCGTCGAAGTGCGGCCCGCGAATGAGCGGGCGTTCGCCATATTGCTCACGGTTGAGGTAGGGGAGCAAGCGCATCGGGTCGGAGGGGTCGTTCATGTTGATTGGCGTGTTCGCGTTGGCGCGGATGATTACCATTCCGTATGAAAAATAGGCCAGCACCACCACGCCCAAAGCCACTACCACGCGCTGCAAAAGGCCATTGCGCGTGCGCTGCGCCAGCCGGAGGGCGAACCATATCGCCCCGCTAAAAATCAACAGCACCGGGATAATGCCAGAATAAAACGGCATCCCAAAAGTGTTCACCATCAGCTTGTCAAAAAACGCCCACAGCGTCGGGATGCCCGCGATGATTATTTTTTGAATGGCAATAATGAACGCCATCCCCACAAGAGCGGCTATCAAAGTGCCAATCACCGTCGGCTTTTTCGACTTTTTGAAATAGTAGAGCATCGCCAGCGCGGGGAAAGTCAAAATGCTCAGCAAGTGAACCCCGATGGAAAGCGCCGTCGAGAAAAACGCAAACACTAACCAGCGGTCGGCATCCGCCGTGTCGGGCAGGTTGTACCATTTCAGCGTAGCCCACAGCGTCATGGCCGTGAAGAAAGTGGACATGGCGTACACCTCGCCTTCCACCGCCGAAAACCAAATGGAGGAGGTGAATGCCGTGCAAAGCCCAGCCACCACACCTGCGCCCACGGCGGCAATGGCTTGGCCGCCAATCGGCTCGCCATCGCGCCCCACCAGGATCAGCCGCGCGAGAATGGTGGTGCTCCAGCACACGAACAGCGCGGTAAAAGCCGTGCAAACAGCCGAAAGCAAATTGACCGAATAGGCGATGTTGGCAGGGTCGCTCGAAAACATACTGCCCACCCAAGCGAACAAGCGGCCAACAAGCAGGAAAATGGGTGCGCCGGGCGGGTGCACCACTTGAAGTTTGTATGCGCCGGCGATAAATTCGCCACAGTCCCAGAGGCTGCCAGTCGGTTCGGCAGCCAAGCCGAGCACTACTACTGCAATGCCAAAAGTGATCCAACCAGCGAGGTTGTTGAGCGTTTTGAAGGAAAAATTCATGCTTAAGTTGTGTGTGAAAAAGATGGGCGGGTGGGGTGGGGGAGAGGGCGAGTGGGGCGGGGGTCAGCCCGCTTGAAGCAAATTCTTAAAAAGCCATTTCAATGAAAACCAATCTTGAAGTCCGTTTTTATTTAAGCGGGCTAAACCCCGCGCTCCCTCCCGCAAAGACCGCGCAAAACTATAAAAGTCCGCTCAACCGGGGTTTCCTTTTAAAAAACAAAAATGGTCGGCGCGCTCCGTAAGCGCCGGGACAGCGTTTTTGAATGCTTATCCCCCCGCCTTCTTCGTGTTCTTGTACCCCAATTCCAGCAGCAGTTTCAGCACCTTGTCGCGGTGGTCGCCCTGCACGATGATGATGCCGTCCTTGGCACTGCCTCCGGCGGCGCACTTGTTTTTGAGCAATTTGGCGAGCGCTTCGAGGCCATCTTCAGAGCCAGAAAACCCTTTGACTACCGTAGCCTCCTTGCCGCCCCGGCCGCGCTCCAGCCAGATGCGGAGGGTTTGTTTTGCCGCCTGCGCTGCTTCTGCGGGCGTTTCTTCCTGCTCGATTTTGAAATCAGGGTCAGTGGAAAAAACAAGCCCGCCGAGGCCAGAAAGGGAGTTGAAGTTTTTATTTTTGCTCATCTTATTGTTCCGAATGCGGCTCAAAAGTAATTTGACAAGAAACCTTTTTGGGAAAAAAGAACTTTGGCGCAGCAAAAATCACTTCATCACTCCATCTCTTCATCACTTCATACCCATGACACACCGCATCAGAGTCGCTGGCCTTGTGCGCCGAGGCGACGAACTTTTACTCGTTCAACAGCAAAACCGCCACGGAGTGCGCAGTTGGAGCCTTCCCGGCGGGCGTTTGGAACCTACCGACGCAAACATCTTTGAAGGCGTGCAGCGCGAGGTGTGGGAAGAAACGGGGCTAAGGGTGGCCGCCCAACGACTCCGTTTCGTGAGCGAATACCTCAGCCCCGATGTGTTTGCCCTCACGCTCGTCATCGAGTGCCGGTTGGCAGAAGACGAAAACCCCGACAACATCCACCTGAACAACACGATGGATGACGACAACATCCACGGCGTGGCTTGGTGGCACACTGCAAAAATCCACGCTTCGGAGGAGCCGATGAGCCGCACCTTGGGCAAACCGGTTTTTTGGCAAGCTTTGGAAGTCGAGGGGGAAGTGGTGTATTTGGGGCGGCACAATGATGGGTGAGTTATAGTCGAATGATTCGATTTCTGAAGAGTGAATCCGATTAATTCGATTGGGAATTACCGCTTGCTTGCAGCACGTGGCGTTGGGCATGGAGCACAAGATATTCGAGCAAATCGCCCAGAAGGAAAGAAAAAATATGCCAGCGCATCGGCTTTATGGTGGGCCGGTTGATGTCCACTTCGCGGGCTTGGCGAAGGAAGCGCAGCAGCACCTCGATGTTGATGAGGAACACTTTCACTTCATTTTCTCTGGTTTTTAGCAATTTGAAAGGGTCAATGCGTTTTGGGCTGCGGTGCGCTTTTTCTGCCATGCGGGCAGGGTCGGCCGCACGGATGGCTCGGCGGCCAAACCAATTGGATTGCCTTTCGTGGGCGGCAGCCAGCCATTTGCGGGCTTTTGATTTATGGATGGCCCGTTCGATGCAGGGCAGGTAGTAGTCGAACTGAGCATTGAGGTGCGCAAAACATTCCAGCGCATTCCATTTTTCAGGCGCAGGGTGCAGGAGCAGCACCTCGAGGGGTTGGTCAGAAAATTGAGCGCGCACCTGTTTCAAAAGGTCGGTCAGGTCGGATTCGAGTCGGTCGAGCAATTCGGATTGTGCCATGGAGTGTTTTGAACAAAGCGGGTTGGGGCAAAGGTAGAAAACGGTGGGAAGTATAGCCGAATGATTCGATTTTTGAAGATTAAGTCCGATTGATTCGATTGGCACACAAGCTGTTGCCAAGGCTCTTTGTTCAAAACCACTTTGTGTTGGCTGTAAATGCCAACATTGTCAGACATTTTTCAAAACATTGCCCCCATGTTCAAGTCCCGCCCACTTTCTTTCCTCGCCTACTGGCTTTGCGCCGCGCTGCTCGTGGCTGCTTCCGTGCTTTACTACCCCAAGTGGAAGCAGGAAAACGTGCACGCCACGCTGACTTGGGACGTGTCGGGCTACTATATCTACCTGCCGGGCGCGCTGATCTACAAGGATTTGAAACACCTGAAATGGTGGGCGGCCATTGCCGAAAAATACCAGCCAGGCCCCGGAATGGGCCAAGCATTTCAGCACCCTTCGGGCAATTGGGTGATGAAATACCCCGTCGGCCAAGCCCTGCAATTCCTGCCTTGGTTTGCGGCCGCCCACCTGTTGGCCGAGCCGCTCGGCTACCCCGCCGACGGGTTTTCGCGGCCGTACCAAGCAGCCATCAGTTGGGGAAGTTTGTTGGTCGCGCTCATCGGGCTGTGGTTTCTGAGGAAAGTGCTGAAAGAATATTTTTCGGACAATGTGGCGGCAGCGGTTTTGGTTTGCCTCGTGTTCGGCTCCAACTATCTGGAGTACGCCAGCATCACCGGGGCGATGACGCACAATTGGCTCTTCACGCTCTATTCAATCTTGATTTTCGGCACCATTCGGTTCTACCGCCGGCCCTCGTTTGGCTGGGCTGCGGCCATTGGGCTGCTGGTGGGCTGGGCCGTCATCACTCGCCCGACGGAGATTATCGCGGCCATCATTCCCATTTTTTGGGGCGTTTCGTCTTGGGCCTCCCTGCGCGGCAGGTTTGTTTTTTTCAAAAACAATTTTGTCAAAATCGGCCTCGCGCTCGGCTGCGCGGCTGCCATGATTTTCGTCCAACTCGCCTACTGGAAATACGCTTCGGGCGACTGGTTAGTGTACAGTTACGAGGATCAAAGTTTCACTTGGTTTCCCCCGCACATCGAGGACGTGCTTTGGAGCGCACGGGCGGGTTGGTTGGTGTATTCGCCGATGATGGTTTTTGCGGTGGCTGGGCTTTTCATGCTGCGCAAACGCTTGCCCGAAATTTTCCCGGCGGTGCTGGCCTATTGCCTCATCGCGCTATACATTACTTCGGCTTGGGACATTTGGTGGTACGGCGGCAGCCTCGGCCAACGCGCCATGGTGCAGGCATACCCCTTGTGGGCATTTGGGTTGGGAGCGTTTGTTCAATGGGCAGTGGGCAGTGGCAGTAGGCAGGGGGCAGTGGCAGTAGACAGTGGCAGCAGGCAGGGGGCAGTAGCAGGGGGCAGTAGCGGTAGCCGCATCGGATCAAGTGCTACTGCTAAGCGCCTACTGCCTTTGCTTACTGCCACTGCAAAGTGCCTACTGCTACTGCTCACTGGAATTTGCATTTACCTCAACCTTTGGTGGAGCCACCAAGCGCACTGGGGCAGGCTTTTTATGACGGAGCAAATGACGCGGGCTTATATGCTCAAAATCTTGGGGCGCTTCGATGTGGATACCGATTGCATGAAATTGCTCGACACGCGAGAGGAGTTCAAAGGAGCGGAACGGCGCAACGTGCGCGAGGTTTTTGCCCAGGATTTTGAGGCAGATACGACGGGCATGGCCTTGTCTACCTCGCCTATCTCAGGCTTAAAATCATTGATTTTGAATAGAGAAAAACAGTTTTCGCCCGAATTTGTATTGCCCATAAAACCGGGCGAAACGGGCTGGCTCCGCGCATCGTGCGTTTTCCGGTGCGAGCCAAAAGAATGGGACTGGTGGAGGATGACGCAATTCGCGGTGCGCTTCCAGCAAGGCGACAAAATCGTGAAAGAGCGCATGATCCGCCTCCAGCGCCATGTGGACGGCGGCGAAGTGAAGGCCATTTTCTTCGACACGCGCTTGCCCGACAGACCGTTCGACCGCGCCGCCCTTCTTTTTTGGAATGCCGAGGGCGACAAAACCATAAGGCTGGACGAGCTGCGGGCCGAGGTGTTTGAGTGAAAACACTTGCGGACTTGTAACTTGAAACTTGCCAACTTGAAACTCATTGTTTGCCAAGCAATCGGAACATATTCCGCTTGTAGGCCTCCACGCCGGGCTGGTCAAAAGGGTTGACCCCCAATAGATACCCGCTGACGGCGCAGGCTTTTTCAAAGAAAAAAAAGAGTTGGCCCAAATGGTAGGGAGTGGCATCGGGAATGCGGATGGTCAAGTTCGGAACGCCGCCGTCAATGTGCGCCATGCGCGTGCCTTCGGCGGCTTTTTTGTTCACGAAATCGAGCGACTTTCCCGCCAGATAATTCAGCCCATCCAAGTCGTCGTTGGTTTTCGGGATGAACAGTTGCGATTGGGGGCGTTCGATTTCCAGCACTGTCTCAAAAATCGTGCGGCGGCCATCTTGGATGTACTGCCCCATCGAGTGCAAGTCAGCGGTAAAACCCACCGAAGCGGGGAAAATCCCCTTGCCGTCTTTGCCCTCGCTTTCGCCGTAGAGTTGTTTCCACCATTCGGCGATGTAGTGGCAGCGCGGCTCGTAGTTTGCGAGGATTTCGATTTCTTTTCCTTTGCTTCTCAAAACGTTGCGCAAGGCGGCGTACTGATAGCAAGGGTTTTCGGCCAAGGGTTTTTTGTACTGTATGCGGGCATCGGCTGCGCCGCGCAGGAACGCGGCCACATCAATCCCTGCCGCCGCGAGCGGCAAAAGCCCCACGGCAGTCAGCACCGAAAACCGCCCGCCCACGTCGTCGGGCACTACAAAAGTTTCGTAGCCTTCCTGACCTGCGAGGGTTTTCAGCGCACCGCGAGCCTTGTCAGTCGTGGCATAGATGCGCTGGCTCGCGCCCGCTTTGCCGTATTTTTCTTCCAATTTTTGTTTGAAAATACGGAACGCGATGGCTGGCTCGGTGGTGGTGCCGGACTTTGAAATGACATTCACCGAAAAATCTCGGTCACCGATGGCTTCTAAAACTTGGGCATGGTAATCGGCGCTCAGGTTTGTCCCCACGAATACTACGTCGAAGTGTTTTTTCCTCCCGCCCCGTTTGGGGATGGCTGGGGTCGGCTGGCAAAATTCCAGCCCGGCCTTCGCACCCAAGTACGAGCCGCCGATGCCGACCACCACCAACACCTCGCTCTGTTTTTGGATCCTTCTGGCGGCGGCTTTGATTCTCCTCAACTCCGCGCGGTCGTATTTGGCGGGCAAATCCAGCCAGCCCAGAAAGTCATTGCCGAGGCCCGAGCGGCTTTCCAAGAGTTTGGCAGCCAAGACCACTTGAGGTTCTATGGCTGCGATTTCTTCGGGAGAAACGAATGTTTGAGCAGGAGTGAAATCGAAAGAAATCATTTTATCCAATTGAATTTCAATGCTTTTTTTGTGTCCATATAAATTTTGAAACGCTCGTCCAGCCTGTGGCCCACCACCCACACCACCGCACCATCGCCATTCACGAGCAGCCAAACTTCGTCTTTCTCGAAGCGCGAGAATTTTTGGTTGGTGAAAAAATCTTGGAGTTTCTGGCTTTTGCCGCCCATGCCGAACGGTTGAAAAGAATCACCCGGATGCCAGTGACGCAAATGTAGCGGGAACTGCAACTTGTCGCCATTTACCATTATTGATTGCTGATTGCTGATTATTGATTCTTGGTTGTCGGATTCAATCAGAAAAAGCCGCGAGCCATCGGGAAGGCTGACCATCAAATCGTCCTGAGACACTGACACGTTTACTAAACTTTCAAAGTTTAGTAAACGTAGACCAGCCAATGGCCTCAGCAAGATTTCCGAGCGGTCGTTCAGCAGTTGCCAACCTTTTTCAGACTTCAGTTCGAGACCGATGTGGTCGAGGTTCTCGGCCAATTGGCGGGTTTGCTCGGCATCGAATCCATAAGGCTTGAGGAGTTGGCGGAGGGCTTGCTGGGGCGCGGGGAGTTGGGCGAGTTTTTGTTTTTCGATGCCCAAGTTATTGACGGGGTGACTTTGAGTCACCCCGTCAATAACACTCAAACTCACCCCGTCAATATCGAGCCACTTTTTTAGCAAAAAATCCAAATTATGCCCCTCCTCGCCGATGCGGGCCATGTTGCGCTCGGCGGTGCGGAGGAAGTTTGGGTTGAGTTCTTCCAAACCCGGCACGATGTGGTGGCGCACGAAATTGCGGGCATAGTCGTCGGAAGCGTTGCTGCTGTCTTCGCGCCAAGCGAGTTTGTGGGCGCGGGCGTAGGCTTCTATTTCGGCGCGGGCGGCGAAAAGGAGCGGGCGCAACAATGGAACGATGAACGATGAACGATGAACGATGAGGTCCGTTTTGGGAGCAATGCCAGAAAGCCCCGCCAGCCCAGTGCCGCGCACGAAATTGAGCAGCGCGGTTTCCACAGAATCGTTCAAGTGGTGCGCCGTTGCGATTTGGCCGAAGCCGTTTTCGGAAGCGATTTCTCCAAACCATTCGTAGCGCAGTTCGCGGGCGGCCATTTGGGTGGAGAGGCCGTTTCGTTCGGCGTAAGCCCTTGTGTCAAAACGTTTTGAAAAAAAAGGAGCGCCCAAGTCGCGGGCGAGTTTTTGCACAAAAAGTTCGTCGCCCTCGCTTTCCGCTCCGCGCAGTTGGAAGTTGCAGTGCGCAATGCCAAAGGGCAAATTTGCCTCGCGGAACAAGTGCGCCATCACCACTGAGTCCAAGCCTCCGCTCCCGGCCAAAAGCGTGGGCGCAGCAGCTTCCGGGAGCAGACACTGTGTTTTTAGAAACTTAAAAAAGCCTTCGAGCAAGTCCATTTCTTGAAAGTCAAAATATCTTGCGGCCTTGTCCACACAAACTTCCCGATCCCGATTTCTTCGGGATTAAATTTTCGGGAAGTTCAGTTTACCACGCCAATTATTCATGAAGAACCTTTCCTTTCTCCTGTTCCTGTTTCTTCCCCTCCTCGCCTTCGCCCAAGTCTCTGGCAAAGTGACCGACGAAAACGGCGAGCCGCTCCCTTACGCCACGGTCTATGTCCGAAACACGAGCAACGGAACGGTGGCGAATGCCAATGGCGACTACCGAATTTCGGTGCCTGCTGGGGCAAAAGAAATGGTGTTCCAATACATCGGCTACAAACAGCGCATCGAAAAAATCACGGTGGGCGACAAGCCGCTTCGGCTGGATGTACGCCTCGAATCTTCCAATTTGGAACTGGGAGAGATGGTGGTGTCGTCCGTTGACCCGGCGGTGCGCATCATGCGCGAGGTAATCGGCAAGCGAAGGTACTACAAAAACAAGGTGTCGAACTACGCCTGCGACGTGTACATCAAAGGCTTTTACAAACTCTTGGACGCGCCGAAAAAAGTGCTAGGCCGCGATGTGGGCAACATGGGCGGCACGCTCGACTCGAACCGCGCGGGCGTGATTTACCTCTCAGAATCCGTGTCAAAAGTGTGGGCGCAGGACTCCCCTGAGCGCAAAAAAGAAGTGATGGTGTCGAGCAAAGTGAGCGGCAGCGAGAACGGTTTCAGCCTCAACCGCGCCACGCTGACGGAGTTCAATTTGTACGAGGAGCGGATAGAGATAGAGCGCGAAATCCTGTCGCCTTTGGCCGACAATGCCTTCAACTACTACAATTTCAAGCACGCGGGCCGGTTCAAAAACGAACTCGGCTTCACGGTGGAGAAAATAAAAGTCATCCCCAAGCGATCTGCCGACCCCACGTTTTCGGGCTTCCTGTATGTGGTGGACGAACTCTGGCTCTTGTCCGGCGCCGACCTCGCGCTCACGGGCGATGCCATCAAACAGCCGGTGCTCGACACGCTGCGCATCCAGCAGCAGTTTGTGCCGCTCGGCGAATCCGATACTTGGGGCCTGCTGACGCAGGTGACAAGTTTCAAATTTGGCATTTTCGGCTTCAAAATCGCGGGGTTCTACAATGGCGTTTTTTCCAACTACGACTTGAACCCAACATTCGAGGAAGGCTTTTTCACCAAAGAAATTTTCAAAATCGAGGAAAAAGCCAACGAGCAGCCCGCAGCATATTGGGCCGAAACGCGCCCCGTGCCGCTCACCGAGGAAGAGGGGAAAGACTATGTGAAAAAAGACAGCCTCCAAAAAATCTGGAAATCGGAAGCCTACCTCGACAGCATTGACCGAAAGAACAACCGTTTCAAAGTCAGCAATTTGCTTTTCGGCTACACTTGGCGAAACTCCTTCGAGCGCAAGTCGGTCTCCTACCCCGCCGCGTTCCGTTGGGTGCAGTTCAACACCGTGCAAGGCTGGCTGCTTGATGTGCGGCCCGAATGGGAAAAGAAAGCCGACCGGCGCGGCACAAAACTCTGGCGGGCGGAGGGCGACTTGAACTATGGCTTTTCAGAAAAAAAACTTCGCGCCAACCTTCGTCTCGAACGGCGATTTGAAAGCATCCACTACCGCACACTTATCTTGAAAGGCGGCACGGCCACCGCCCAGTTCGACCCCCGCAACCCCATCGGCCCGCTGCTGAACACGCAGTACTCGCTGCTCGCCAAGCGCAACTACCTGAAAATCTATGACAAAACCTTTGCCGGCGCCGAATGGAGCCAAGTGCTTTCGCCCAGCCTTTGGCTTCGCGCCTCGGCAGAATGGGCGCAGCGAACGCCGCTCGTGAACCACAGCGATTTCACTTGGAAAAAGAAGAGCGAGCGGGAATACGCTTCCAATGAACCCGCGCCACAGGCCGTGGGCGGAGAGCCTGCCGCATTCCCCGCGCCCGATATTTTTGCGCTGGAGGCGCAATTGGTTTTCAAGCCTGGGCGCACATACAGCAGCTATCCCAAATTCAGGTCTTATGAAGATTCCGATTGGCCCGATTTCATTGTCAAGTACAAAAAGGCATTGCCCATGGCAGGCGAGCGTTGGGCGGATTTTGACCTCTTGCAATTCCAAATCCAGCAAGACGCGCTTTCGTGGGGGCTGGCCGGCTATACGGAATGGAACGCTGGCGGCGGATTTTTCCCGCACCGAAAAAGCCTCTCGTTCATGGATTTGCACCACGCATCGGGCAACCAAACTATTTTTGGAAACCCCGAAAGCTATGGGCGCAGTTTTTTCCTGCTGCCTTACTACGCCTACTCGACCGCCCAGCCTTTTGCGGAAATCCATGCCCAACACCACCTGCAAGGCTGGCTGTTGGACAAAATACCGGGGCTTCGCAAACTGAACTGGAAAGAAGTGTTCGGCGCGAGCTTCTACTACGCCGACCAGCCTGCCCGCGTGCCCGATCTTTCGGGCAAACTGCCTTATTGGGAATTGAACTTTGGGCTTGAAAACATCGGCGTCAAAGCCATCCGCCCGCTCCGCGTGGATGTGGCCGTCGGTTTTTTTGGAAAAGACTATTACCAAACGGGAGTTGTTTTTGGCCTCGATTTGTAATGCTCTTTGCAAAAGGAGTTTTTAGGAAACGGTTGCCTACAATTTTGGAACGGTTATTGAACTTCAAAAAGTGGCTGTTGCGCCTCCCCAGTCTTATTGCTTCATCGCTGAGCAGCCAGTTTTTTTTAATCCTATCCGATTCATTCTTACAAACACTGCAATGCTGCACCTCGTCTCAAGTGCTGTGCGCCCTGCCAAGTTGGGGCAAATGGCTTTACTGATTACACCCAAAACGTTTCCGAACAAAAACTCCCACCCTTCAAAAATCCTTCATTGCGATGTGGTGTTCGGCTCGCCGAGCATGGACTGCAACGGCACGGGCATCTGCAAAATCACGGGGACTCATGCCGTCCGGCATCTTCATTTGAAAAAGGATTGCCGCCTCACTTTTGGGCAAATCGCCGCTGCGCCCGAGGGCAAAATCTCGCTCTTCTTTTTCCGCGAATTTCTCTGCACCCGACTTTACCGCCAACATTTCCGCAAGGGTGTTTTGGTCCTGAAGGAACCTTGTGCCTTGCCCAAAGAAATTTACAAGGCTCTGGACATCAAAGGCAAAACGCTCCTTTCAGGCGATTACGCGGTGGTGGAGTGCGACGGCTATTTCCGCGTGGACGTGGATTGCGCGTAAAAAAGAAAGCTCCCTTGCCAGCGATGCGTAGGGAGAAAGCGCGAATCATATCTTTGCGGGAAAAATGGCCTATGACACAAATCGAATTGGAGCAGTTGATACAGAACACCGAATCTGATCGGCTGGAAAAGACGGTTTCTCTGACCAATACGGACAAGTATTCGGAAGCGATTTGTGCCATTGCCAACGAACAGGAAGAACGGATACTCGCCGAAAAACGAGCAGCACCGGCACTCACCTTCGATGCACAGCCTTGCCAAGAGGCCATGCTAACCGACTTAGCCTTAGGACTTTTTGAAGCATATCGGGCGCAAGCCGTGGATGAAGAAACCATCGCTGCTAACCACCGCAACGTAGAAGACCAATTGGCTTCCTTGCGTTTTTACAGCCTTCGTTTTGGTTGCCCAACCTATTCGGGCACACTGCTTTTTGGGCGCAAGCCCCGCTATTTTTTACCCAGGCACTATGTGCAATACCTCTTGTTTGCGGGCACGGACATGGCCGATGTGCCGATTGACCAAGCGGAAATAGAAGGCGATCTTTCCTCCATGATTCGGGAAATAGAACTGCGCATTCGCACCATAATCACAAATTCGCTCCGACAGGCAGAAGGTTGGCGAGAAAAAGTGCAGCCAGATTACCCTGAATGGGCAGTGCGCGAGGTGCTGCTCAATGCCTTGGTCCATCGCGATTATGCGTCCAATTCTCCTGTCAGATTCTACGTTTTTGCCGACCGCATAGAAATCACCAACCCCGGCGGGCTGTACGGCAATAGCCGCCCAGAGAATTTTCCCCACGTAAATGCCTACCGCAATCCGATAGTAGCCGAGGCCGTGAAAACCCTCGGTTTTATCAATCGTTTTGGATATGGCGTGCATCGGGCCAAAACCCTGCTCGCCAGCAACGGCAACCCAGAACCCTCTTTCGAGTTTTCTTCGGTATGGGTCAAAGCTACCGTGTGGAAGCGGAGGGAGTAAAACAAGAAATATCCCCGACAAGCACAGCACAGTTCTTCAAACACACACACACATGACTTTGCAACTACGCCCCTCTCTTTTCTGGGACACCGACGTGCAGAAAATAGATCTGCAAAAGCACCGCGCCTCGGTCATTGAGCGCATTCTTATGCGCGGGCATTGGGAAGAGTTCCATGCCTTACTGCAGTACTACGGCCGGGAGACGGTAAAAGAAACTGCCCTGAATCTGCGATATTTGGACAAGGTAACCCTATCCTTTTGCAGTACCATCTTTGAAACTCCTGTAACTGAATTCCGATGCTACAAACTCGCACAATTGAACCCGGAACATTGGGACTACTGAAACGCCTGATGTCCATGCCTGCACTCGACCAATTTTATCTGGTCGGCGGCACCGCGTTGGCCTTGCAATTGGGGCATCGGGTATCGGTAGATTTGGACCTGTTCAGTACCGAGCCGTTCGACCCGCAGACATTGCCTATTTTGATGATGCCGAGCGGTTTGCCGATCCGATGGTGTTTGACCAATCCCTCACATGGTCGAAAGTGAAAGCAAGGCTACGGCAGGAAGTGAATAAGTTGACCTGAAAGTCAGGGCAGCCTTTTGGGTTTAATAGCTTCCCCTAAAAAAAAGAAACTTTCCCGACAAGTGCAGCATCGGAGCATAGAAATTGCTCTACTTTGGCGGACACAAAAACGATCTTTTATCCAGCTCCGCCATAATGACGAATCTTGCCAAACGCTCCTCGCTCCTCGCGCTCTTTTGCGCCCTCTGCCACTTCCTCTCTGCCCAAAACATCCTCATTTCCTACACCAAAAGCGATTCGCTCTTCGTGTGCAGCACCGACACCTTCACCGTGAAAGTGCAGAACAACACCGCCCAGTTGCTCATGGGCGCCTCGCTCACGATAGACCTGCCGGCAGGCTTGACGTATTTGCCTGGAACGGCGATGGGTGCCAGCCAACAAAATATCTCGAACCTGGCTGCGCCTGTTTTTGGCCTGCCCGATGTGCCGCCCGGCCAGGCGATCACGGTAAAAATCCTGCTCAGCGCGGATTGCGCCGCCGCCGATGTGCTGGACGCGGGGCAACTTTTTGTCGCCAACATTTCCGTCGCCTCTGCGCTGGGGAATGCGCAGGTGAGCACCACCTCCATCCCCGTGGAAACGGGCGCGATTGTGATAGAAAGTGTGGCCGAGCAATTGCTCATGGGCGAGCGCGACGACATTTTGCTGCGCACCATTTGTGTGCGAAACACCCGCTTGGGCAAAATCGGCAGCCTGCATTTTGAAGATGCCCACCTCGCGGGCTTCGACGTATCGGTGGCCGGGGCAATCAGCCAAGCGAATGGCGCAGCGTTTTTCTCCGCCGATTTCGAGGGCAGTTTTTTCAACAGCGTCGGCAACGGCGATGCGTGGCTCGACTTGAACGAATCGGTGTGTTTCACCGAGCGAATCATCCTCACTTCCTGCGGGATTCCCCCATTCACCAACACCTCGGTGCTGCGCGTGGGCTGGGGCTGCGGGGGCGAAGTCTGTCGCTACGACAGCGTGACGGCCTTCATCGAAATAAAGCCTTCGACCAAAATCCCGGACTTGGTTTTCGAGCAAGTTTGGGCACCGCCCACCGATTATTGCGGCAACACGCCTGCGGTGATGGGTTTCAAAATCAACAACATAGGCCGAGCAGATGCGAAAGACATCCTCTTTAGCATCGAGCTCAGCGAAGGGCTGACCGAGGCGGCCATGCGGGCGGGTTCGTTCCGAATGGTGACGGCCAGCGGCAGCATACCCATCGCGCCCAATGTATCTAACTCCACATTCCTTCCGGCCTGCGGCCTCTCGGAACTGCGCGAGGCATCGTTCCTGATACCGCTCGTGGCGGCCAAAGATTCGATGTTGTTTTTGTTCGATGTGCTGACTTGTGTCGCGCAGTGCGAGCAGGTGCAGCCCGCTTTTCGGGCGAATTATTTTTACAAAAAAGATTGCCCGCCGAACGGGTTTGTTTCGGGTTTTGCCCTCATTCTCCCGGAAGATGGGTATGTGGTGCGGGGGGAATTGATATCGCTCATCGGCACTTGCCTCGAAAGCGGGCAGAGTTATCCGTTCTCGTATGAAACCCTGAGCAAGTATTTGACGGAAGATGGTTTTATGCACATCGAACTCGACTTGCCGCTTGGCATCACACTCGACACTTCTTGCGGCACCTTGCTCGGCAATGCTGCCCCCGTGCTGCTCGAAACGACCCCCTTGCCCGGTGGCGGCCACAATGTCCACCTCGCGTGGGCGACTCCGCTGCCTGCCGATTCGCTGGCGATGCACTTTTGCCTGCACTACGAGTGCGACACGAACATCGTTTGCCTTGACCTTCCCCCCCACCCGGACGAAGGCTCTATTTACACCGACTATTGTTGCTTTCAGGGTTTGAAAAACGCAGCCTATTGGTCGCCAGCAATCAACACGGCTCAAGAATGCGCCATCAACGATTGTGGCGAGCAGTTGCTGGGGGTGAACCTCATTGATTGTGTGCCTGAACCGCCGGGCCCGCCTGGCGATTCGACTTGCTGCGACGTGAACATCCCCACACCGGGGCTGCGCGACTGGTGGGATGTGTACCGGCTCAACCTCGGCTACCAAGACAGCGACGACGACCGCCGTGCGGAAAATTTGCTCCCGCCCGCGCCGGGCACCGCCCGCCGCGACCGCTTTTTGGCGGGCGACACGCTGCGCGTGGAATATTGTGGGGTGATGGATTCGAGCGGAATGGTGGATTCTATTGGCCGCGCCATTTGGCACGAAATAGTGGGCAGCGACATGGCGGGGAATGACAACGACGACTTTTTTGTCAATACGGCGCAATCGGGTTTTGCCGATTCTAGCAAAGTCCGCTTCATTGGCAATACCATCCGGGTGCGCTACGCCGACGGCTCGGAGGCGAGTTGTTCGTGGAGCGGCCTGTCGTACGTCAATGACAAAAACTATTTTCAAGTCATCAACCCCAATTCATTCCCGCCCCAGCCGATTGACGAAATTGCTACCGAGAAATTCTTCTTCATTTACTCGCTCCCCGCCATGTTTGCCAACGGCTGCCTCCCCAAGCCGATGCTGGAAAAAGGAGATTCCATCTTCATTTTCACGGATTTCAAACTTGACGTGAATTTCAAACCTTCTTCTTCCAACAACCCCGACCCGCCGCTCGTAGGCTTCCGAACGGCCAGCAGCAAAACCGGAAAAGTGTATGCCTGGAATGAGCGCCCGCGCAAATACCTCCAATATTCAGGCTGGAAAAAAACGCTCGCGCCCAACACGCACAGCATCAAACCTTGCGAGAATTCATCGGAAGTCAAGAAATTCCGCTACTCTATGCGCATCGCACGGGAGAATATGTTCCCCTTCGAGGTGCGCCCGCTCGCTTGGATTTCTGACTACCGCCAAACCCTGCCGCCCGACCTCGAGCTCGCCTCGGCTAGATTGGAATACCTCACGCTGCAAGACAGTGTGCCACTACTGGTCAACCTCACGCTGCCATTTTCTCAGCCTCCTGGATTTTTGGACATTGATTTTTCGCCCGCTTTTGCCGACCCCGTGGACGAGGGTTTCACGCTGGGCACGAATCTGACGTTCAAGCCAAACTGCCAGTTCAACACGCCTGACACTTCCAAGCAGTACATCGAAACAAGTTTTGTCGGCTGCCTCAACGGCGACAAGATGAGTGTGCTCGACTCCCTCAAAAATGCCATCGGATTCTTTTCCAACACGCCGAGATTGAAATTGCAAACAGGCGATACGGTGGTGTACGCTCCCTCGCGGGAATTCGAGATTGCGTTCGATTTGAAAAACTTAGTTGTGTCGTCCGCGCCCGCCGCGTGGGTCGCCTTGGTGTCGCCCTCCGGCCAAGTCAGCGATTTCGAACTGATTCAAATGCCGCAAAACCAACCGGTTGCGGGAGCCAATGGCCTGTTCAACGTCGGCAACATCAACGGGTTCAGCCAGCGCAGTTTCCGACTGAAAGGCCAAAATATTTCCTGCGAAACGGACTCGCTGCTGCTCATTTTTGGCTGGGGCTGTGCGCCCATTTCGAGCCTCGCCGATTCGGATTGTGGGCGCGACACGGTGCTCATCGAACTCCATCTCGAACGCCCCGAACTCGAACTCGACGTGCTGCAAGAACCCGCCTCGCTCACGCTCTGCGACACTTCCGATTGGTTTGAATTTGAAATTTACAACGCCAAAATCGGCTACGCCTACGACCTCGAAGCCTCCGTGAAATTGCCGCCCGGCCTGAGCATAGTGCCCGGCACCTGCCAGATTTCGTACCCGGAAGGTTCGCCTTGGGTCAACATCTCCGACCCCGCGCTGCTCGCCGGCAATCTTTTTCAATGGCAGATAGACCAAGTGCAGCCCACGCTCGCTGCCAACGGCTTGCCGGGCGTGAACCTCGACCCGCAAAATACTTTCCGCATCCGGTTCAAAACCATCGCTGAATGCGGCTTTGTGTCCAACACGCCCATCATCTATGGCACTACCGGCATAGAGCCTTGTGGCCGCCAGGCCAATGTGCTGAACAAGCCCGGCGAACCGCTCAACATACTCGGCCTCAACCCGACGTATGGGGTGCAAATCAGCCTCCAGCCCATGGGGAATCCGAGCGTTGCCTGTGGCGCGGCGCAGGAATTTTCCGTGACCCTGACCCTGCTCGGCACACCTTCGGTGGGCGATAGCGTGTACATTTCGTTGCCGCAAGGAGTTTTGTTTCTCCTAAATTCCTACACCCCTGGCCTGAATGCGCCGCCCGGCCCGCCTACGTTGAATGTGCTGGGCTTCCAACTCCCACTGCCGATTTTACAAGGCGGCGGCACGGTGCAGTTTAGTTTTCGGGTGGAAGTTGGCGCGGCGGCTGGCTGTAACGACCAAATTATTTTGGCACAAACCCGGGTGCGCACGGAGGCATTTTGCCAAAGCCTTGGCGCGCCTTGCGAGGTGTACATTTCTACCGGCGAGGCGACTTGGAGCATCAGCCCAGCGCACCCGCAACTGTCGGCGAGCAGCGCAAACCTCTCCATCTCGAACGGGCAGGTGAACGGAACCATCACCGTCACGAACATCGGAACGGTGGCGGCCAATGGCGCGACGGTGCAGGTTTGGCGAGACGTGGACGGCGACGGCCATCTATCGGCCAACGACGTGCTACTGAGCACCCTGCAAACTTCGGCCACCATTGCACCCGGAGCATCGGTGCAGGTGACGGGCGCGCTGGCCGGGCTTGACTCCACGCAACTTTGCGGCTTGCTATTCGTGCTGCCTGCGGCGGAAAATTGTGCTTGCGACGACCAGGTTTTTCCCTTGGAGAATCTGAATTTGGAACACACGGCGCTGGTTTTCTGCGCATTGCAGCCCGTCACGCTCGGCATTCCCGCGCAAGCGGGCTTTGTTTACCAATGGCAACCCGCGCCGGGAATTGCCTGCGCTACCTGCCCAAGCACGCTCTTCACGCCCGACCCAAACACGCCGCCCAATACGCCGCAAACGCTGACTTTGACCGAAACTTCGAGCGGCTGCACCATCACGCACACGTTTGAAATTTCCTTTGGCGCGTTCGCGCAAATCACGGTGGGCAATGCCGTGATTTGCGAAGGAAAAACCACGACGCTGGCAGCTGCCCCGTCCGGAACGGGCTACGCTTGGCAAGGGGCTGGAATCCAAAACCCCGCGCTGCAAACCCAAACCATTCAGCCTGCCGCCAGCAGCACTTACTTCGTAACCGTCACTTTTTCAAACGGCTGCACGGCCACGGACTCTACGGAAATCGAGGTTTTGAATGCCGACACCACCCAACTCGCGGGGCTGACCACTTGCGCGGGCGAACCTGTGGAGGTGCTGGGCACGATGACCGCCATGCCGGGTACTTACCAAATCGTGCTGCCAAAGTTGAACGGCTGCGACAGCACGATTTTGCAAACGCTGGCGGTGCTGCCCAAACCGATGACGGAGGAAGCGCGCTCGTTTTGCCTCGGCGATACGCTGATGGTTGCGGACACGCTGTTCACCGGGAGCGGAGAAGTTTGCCGCCAATTTACCTCGGCCAATGGCTGCGACAGTACGCACTGTGTGCAGGTGACGGCCATTGAACCGCCCGCGTTTGTGCAAAAGGACACGGTTTTTGGCATTTACGGCCAAGCCATCACGCTCATCGGGCCGGGCGGTTTTGTCACCTACTCTTGGCAGCCGATGCCTGTGCCGCCTTGCCCGAACTGCCAGAGCGTGATGTATTCGGTGGACTCGGCGGGCTACCGCGAATATCTGCTGACGGTGGCCGGTGCAGACGGTTGCCCTGGCGAAGTGCTGTTCCGGCTGTTTATTTTCCCGCCTTGCAATGTGGACAGTTTGCACATCCCGAATGCTTTCACGCCGAATGGCGATGGCTCGAACGATGTGTTCCGGGTGGTAGCGCACGAGGGCGCGGAGTTGGTGACGGGCTTGGAAATCTATGATCGCTGGGGCGAAAAAGTGTACGAAAATCAAGGCGACGCTTTCTGGGACGGCATGATTGGTGGCAAACCCGCGCCTTCAGACGTGTACGTTTACATCGTAAAAGTGACCTGCGGCGAGTTGGTTGAAAGGCGATGGGGAGATGTGACGCTGTTGCGGTAAGTAGCCAGTACAAAACCCTGGCGGCGCGAGGTATAGTTTGGCTTATTCACCACGGAGGGCACGGAGGACACGGAGTTAAACGCAGTGGTTTTCAAGAGAAAGCCTCCGTGTCCTCTGTGTCCTCCGTGGTGCAGTAAATTCGCCGCGAAACTCCTATTCAACTGGTTCTGCTACATTTGCCCAAAAAATCCACTCCACTTTGACAGTCAAAATCATCAACCAGTCGCCCTACGCCTTGCCCCAGTACGAAACCCTGGGCAGCGCGGGCATGGACCTCAAAGCCTTTTTGGCGGAAGCCGTCACCCTTGCTCCTTTGGAACGAACGGTGGTGCCTACCGGGCTTTTTATCGAATTGCCCGAAGGCTATGAAGCACAAATCCGCCCCCGGAGCGGCCTCGCAGCCAAACGCGGCCTCACGATGCTCAACTCGCCCGGCACGATTGACTCAGATTATCGGGGCGAAATAAAGTGCATCGTGGTGAATCTCTCCAACCAAGCCCAAACCATCGAACCGGGAGAACGCATCGCCCAAATGGTGGTGGCCCGGCACGAACGGGTGGAATGGCTGCCCGTGGAAAAACTTCTTGATTCTGACCGAGGCGCGGGAGGTTTTGGGAGCACTGGCTAACGATGAACTATGAACGAGGAACTATGAACTCCCCGAACCATCGAACCTACATACAGCATGAAGATTATCATCCCAATGGCGGGGCGCGGCACAAGGTTGAGGCCGCACACGCTCACGGTGCCGAAGCCGCTTATTCCGGTGGCGGGCAAACCCATCATCCAACGCTTGGTGGAGGATTTGGCAAGCTCTTACCATGGGCCGATTGAAGAAATCGCGTACATCGTGGGCGATTTTGGCGCGGAAGTGGAGCGCGAATTGGGGAGCATCGCCGAGAAGTTGGGCGCGCGTGCACGGCTCTACCCGCAAGACAAAGCCCTCGGCGTGGGCCATGCCATCGCTTGCGCCGCCGACAGTCTGGAGGGGAAGTGCATCGTGGCTTTTGCCGACACGCTTTTCAAAGCCGATTTCAGTTTCGACGACCAAGAAGATGGGGTTATCTGGACGCAAAAAGTAGCCGACCCTTCTGCCTTTGGGGTGGTGAAACTCGATGCGCAGGGCTACATCGCCGAGTTTGTGGAAAAGCCCACGGAGTTCGTGTCCGACCTTGCCATTGTGGGCATCTATTATTTCAAAGAGGCGGAAAAACTGCGCGACGCGCTCCGCCACATCATCTCGAACGACATCCGGGAGAAGAGTGAATACCAACTTACCACGGCGCTCGAACGCCTTAAAAATCAGGGCACTAAATTTCGTACAGGCGAAATAGAAGAATGGCTGGATTGCGGCACGAAGGAAAACATCCTCCATTCCAATGCCCGGATGCTTGAGTTCCACCGCTCTGACGGCTTGCTTGCCAAAACCGCTGTGGTAGAAAACAGCGTCATCGTACACCCTTGTTTTATTGGCGAAAACGCAGTGATCCGCAACAGCGTGGTGGGGCCTCACGTCAGCGTCGGCCACCACTCCATGGTAGAAGGCACGGTCATCAGCAACAGCATCGTGCAGAACTACGCGCACATCAAAAATGCGGTGCTGGACACTTCTATGGTCGGCAATTCCAGCCGCTACGAAGGCTCTAAGTATGCGCTGGATTTGGGCGACTTCTCCAATTTCTCTAAGCGGTAAGCACACCGCGTTTCAATTTTTTAAACACTAAGGAGTAAGAGGGGTATTTTTTTAAACACTAAGGGAGTAAGGGACACTAAGCGTTACAACCCCAAAGCCCCTCTTAACCTTAGTGTCCCTTACTCCCTTAGTGTTTTAAAATACCCCTCTTAGTGTTTAAAAAAATACTGTTGAAATGAAAATAGCCTTACTTGGTGCAGGCCACCTCGGCAAAATCCACCTAAAATGCATCCTCGCCACCGAGTGCTGGGCGCTCGCTGGTTTTTACGACCTCGACGACAAGAACGCCGCGTCGGCCATTGCCCAGTTTGGCGCAAAACGCTACCAATCGCTGGCGAAACTCCTTGCCGAATCCGATGCGGTGGACATCGTGACACCTACCCCCTCGCACTACGATTTGGCGGCGAAAGCCATCCGTGCGGGCAAGCACGCCTTTATCGAAAAGCCTGTCACGCAGACCATTCCCGAAGGGAAAAAACTGCTCCAACTTGCTGAAAAACATGACGTAAAAGTGCAGGTCGGCCATGTCGAGCGCTTCAATCCCGCCTTTACTGCTTTGGGGGGAATGACGCTGAACCCAATGTTTATCGAAGGCCACCGCTTGGCGGCGTTTCAGCCGAGGGGCACGGAAGTTTCGGTCATTTTGGACTTGATGATTCACGACTTGGATTTGGTGCTGCACTTGGTCAAATCGCCCGTGACAAAAGTCAGCGCGAGCGGCGTGGCGGTGCTGAGCCATACGCCGGACATTGCCAATGCCCGCATCGAATTTGCCAACGGCTGCGTGGCCAACCTGACGGCCAGCCGGATTTCGATGAAGCAGATGCGGAAGATGCGGCTCTTCCAGCCCGACCATTATTTGAGCCTCGATTTTTTGGAGAAGAATGCCCAAATCGTGCGGCTCTTTGCCACCGATGCGCCCGATTTGCCCCCGACTGAAAACCTGATGGAATTCGATACGCCCGCCGGGAAAAAGTGGCTGCAACTTTCCATGCCCGATGCCGCGCCCGTAAACGCCATTCAGCGCGAACTGGAAACTTTCCATGAGGCGATTGCCACCGATTCAGAACCCATCGTCACGCTGCGCGATGGTTTTGAAGCGTTGAAATTGGCGCACCGGATATTGAAGGAGATAGAAGTGCGGCGGGGAAGTTCTGAGTAGGAAGGTGCGGAATCACGCACCCTTTTTTGCCATGATTTCATCGCGGCTGACCTTGTCCTCTTTTTCTGATTCGCGCATCAGCGTAAAACTACATTTGAACCCGCAGCCATTCGCTATGAAACAATTCCATTTGCCCGTCACAGCCTTTTCGCGCGCCATAGTTGTATCGCTGGCGTGTGCGACGGTGGGCCTCCTCAGCCCCCTTCCTCTTTTCAGCCAAAACTTCTTCGCCGCCGACAAACTCGCGCTGAACACGCCGCCGAGCAAAGCGGCTTCCGTAAAAACACTCTCCGAATATCTCTGCGCCGACCAGCCCGACGATGCGCACAAAGCCCGTGCGCTCTATGCTTGGGTGACGCTGAACATCGCCTACGTGGACAGCACGGACGAGCGCGACTTGTGGGCTACGCCCGAACACCTCGAGCGCCAAGCCCCCGAGCGGGTGCTGCAAAATGGCACTGCGGTGTGTCAGGGTTATGCCAACCTGTTTTGCGCGCTGGCGGCAGAAGCAGGCTTGCGCTGCGAGGTGGTGACCGGATTGGCGAAGAATGCCGATGGCGAAGTAGAGTATGTGGGCCATGCGTGGGCGGCGGCGCGCATCAGTGGGGAATGGAGGCTTTTCGACCCGACTTGGGGGGTGCAGCCTGCCGGGATGTCGCGCTGGAAAGTGATGGATCAGTTTTTCATGGCTTCGCCGGAGTGGTTTGTTTTGAAGCATTTGCCCGACGACCCGGTGTGGCAACTTTTGGAAAGCCCGGTGACGGAACGCCGGTTTCGAGAATCTTCCGATGGAGAAATTTTGACCTTTCTGGAAAGGGAACTCGAAGGCGAATTCAAGTTCCGCGACACCTTGAGCCATTGGGTTGCAATGGATTCGGCGAGCCGGATGTTTGCTGCCGAAAGCCGGGTGCTGCGCTTCAACGGCAGCAACGAACGGGTGATTTTTGGTTTGGGGCAGAGCTACTGGGGTTTGTTTTTTGAACTTCGGGGAGCATTGGACTCGCTGACCGATGCCGCCATTTTGACCGATACGGTGGAGATTGACACGGCGTGGTTCGAGGCACAAATCCAATTGATGGACCGCTACCACGCCAGGGCACGGGTCTTGTTTGAAAAATTGGAAACGCAGGAGCGCATCGAAAAAGCGGAGAAATTTTATACCCCCAAGGACGTGGCCGCTTTGCTCGAAAAAGCAAGGGGCGATATGCGCACGGGCGTTTTTGAATACTTGTTGCATTCCATGCCGAGAGGCGTTTTGGGCGAAAGGCAAATTGCGCAACTCCGTTACCAAATCGAACTGGCCCGACAATCTTACGCGCTGGCCGAGCGGAGGGTGGACTGTGACAAAATGGCAAACAGTTGTTTTGAAATCAGCCACAACCGCAGCCTTGTGGCCATTCAGTTGGCGCAACGCCAGCTGCGCTTTGCGCAAGATTTGGCGAATGATCAAACTGCGAACAGGAACTTGAAAACCATTGCTTCTCACTTACGCGAAGCCCGCTCGTTGTTTTTGCAAGCCATCGAGGATTGTGAAGCCATGCGCCGCCGCCCACCCAAATTTGCATTTGTAGAGGAACGGCTCGCCACGGCCCGGCAGGGGCTGCTGACCTTGCGCACCTGCGAAATCCGCGCTGAGCGCACCGCTCTTTCGCCCGAAGCGGAGGAGGTGTTGACGGCGCAAAAATTCCCTGCCCGCAAGACCGAAAATTTGGTGGGAAAAATGTCGCGCATTGCCCAATCCATCGAAGGCTTGAAAGACTCGCTGAAATACGCTGGGCGCGATTTGGGCGCCGAGTTTGGGCAGATCACGCTGTTCTACCTCCAATTGGAGAATTTCGCGCTGCAGTTCAACCTCGCCAACCTGCGCTTTCGCCTTGCGCTGCACGACTACGAAAACGCCCTCCAGAAAAACAGCCTTTCGAGCCAACGCGCGCGCATCCAGTACGATGCCAACCGCGCCATCCAAACACTCAGAGAAGCGGCTTCTGCATTGGATTTTTTGGAAGATTCTGGGAAGTTGCCCGCATCTTCTGTCAGCCAAAAACATGAGCAGGTCAATAAGTTGTCGAAGGCGCTGCGGGAGTTGGCCGATTTAGCCGATTGAGCCGATTATTCGATTTAGCCGATTATTCGATTGAAAGATTGATTTGATTGGTTGCTGTGGATAATTCCTCCTGCCTTCAAAAATGAAAAACTCTCGCCACTTCGGAATCAAAAAAATCGAATCAATCGGCCAAATCGAATAATCGGCTCAATCAGCTCATTCTCGCACAAACTCCAACTCTTGGTAGCGGTCGAGCCGCGCGATGGAAGAAGGCTCGCCGGGCACCTTGTCGTCTTGCCGGTATTTCACCACATAGTCCACGGCCACGAGTATCTCGCTGCTGATGCCGCCGAAGGTGGGCGGGAACGGCTCGCCGCTTTTGTTGGCGGAGGTGCTGATGATGGGGCTTCCGAATGCTTCTATGAGTTCGCGGCAGAACTCGTCGGTGGCCACCCGGATGGCTGCCGAGCCGTCGGGGGCTTTTACCCACGCAGGCAACCCAATGGTGTGGGTATAAATCATGGTGAGCGGGCGTTGGTGGTGAGCCAGCAGCGTTTCCAATCGGGGGGGAATCTTGGGCACGTAGCGTTTGAGCATTTCAATGCTGGACACGAGCAGCACATAGCCCTTTTCGGGCGGGCGGCCTTTTACGCTGCTGATGCGCTCTACGGACGCTTCGTGCAGCGCGTCGCAACCGATTCCCCAAACGGTATCGGTGGGGTAACAAATGATGCTGCCTTTCTGGAGCAGCGAAGCAATTTCAGAAATGTCGTCGCGTAGCAGGAACATGGAGTGCAAATTGATTTTGAAATGAACGGAGGCTGTACTTTTGGCGGCAGCAAAGATTTGACAAACTCTGCAGACTTTGGACTTTTAGAAGTTGGGCCTTAGGCATCTAAGTAGCAACCACAAATTAGTTTGACCTATTTACCACGGAGAGCACGGAGAACACAGAGGCTTCCCTCTTGAAAATCACTGCGTTAAACTCTGTGCCCTCCGTGTCCTTCGTGGTGAAATAAATTCGCCGAGGTACTTATTCAACCTGAACATAAACATGAAACGAAACAGCACCTTTTCAATCCTCTCGCTTTTCTTATTCTTCCTTTTCCCTTCGCTGGTGGAGGCCCGGCACATCATCGGCGGCGACATCACCTACATCTGCTTGGGCGAAACCAGCCCCGGCGTGAAGCGTTGGAGGTTCACGATGCACATTTACCGCGACTGCTATGGCGGTGGGCCGTTTTTCGATCAGCCCGCTGCAATGGCCATCTATCAAGGTACGGAACTGGTCAGTACCCTCTATTCTTCCTTCGGCATTAATTTAGGATCTTACAGCGGGCTTGTTCCCGACACACCGCAGTGCGTGACAAATATCCCCTTGGTGTGCGTGGAAGAGGCTATCTATGTTTTTGAAGAAGACCTGCCGGTGCTTACCAACGAGAGTTATTTTATCGTTCACCAGCGTTGTTGCCGGAACGAGACGATCACCAATATCGTCATCCCCGGCGATGTAGGGGCTACTTTCTCTATCGAACTGACTCCTGCGGCGATGGCGGTCTGCAACGACAGCCCGGTGTACAACAATTTCCCGCCCATTATCATTTGCAACAATCTGCCCCTGAATTTCAACCATTCGGCCACAGATGCTGACGGGGATGTTTTGGTGTACAGTTTCTGCCACGCATTGGCGGGCGGGGGCAACCCAACCAATGGGGCCGACCCGCTCAGCTGCGCGGGCGTCACGCCTACCCCGCCTTGCCCGCCGCCTTTCGACATTGTGCCGTACACGGTGCCGACTTACAATTTCAACAACCCCGTGGGCGGCGACCCGCAAGTGAACATCAACCCTGTTTCGGGTCAAATCACGGGAACGCCGCAGCTGATCGGGCAATTTGTGGTAGCCGTGTGCGTGCAAGAATTCCGCAACGGCCAACTGCTTTCCACGGTGCGGCGCGAGTTCCAATTCAATGTGACGAGCTGCACCCCAGACATTGATGCCAAACTCAGCGCCGACTCTCTGACCATCAATCTGGAGGATTACACCATCAAGTCTTGCGGCGAAAAGACCATTTTTTTTCAAAACAAAACGACGGTGGCGGCCAACGTGAAGGACGTGGAATGGCGCTTCGACATGAACGGCACTACGGTGAGCGACAAGGTGAACAAATGGTTCACTGCTTTCACTTTCCCAGACACGGGCTTGTACCACGGGCTGCTTTTGATAAACCAAAACAGCGGGGGCTGCAGCGATACGGCTTTTATCCATGTGCGGATTTTCCCGGAAGTGCACGCGAGTTTTGCCTACGACTACGATACTTGCGTGGCAGGCCCGGTGGTGTTCGACGACCAATCTAAGGGCGACGGCGGCCTGAACCAATGGAAATGGAATTTTGGAATACCCGGCTCGGCTTCCAGCAAACAAAACCCCACCTACCAATACCCCGCTCCCGGAAACCACCCTGTGACGCTGAAGGTGACGGACAAGAACAAATGCGCGGACGATACCACAGCCGTCATCGAATGGTTTCCGGTGCCGCCTGTCATCATCATTCAGCCCAGCAGTTATTTTGGCTGTGTTCCAGCGACGATTTTCTTTGACAACCTCTCCACGCCCATTGACGAGAGCTACCATATTGTATGGTATTTTGGGGATGGCGACTCTACGGAAAATGTCATCAGCCCCACGCATTTGTACGACCGACCGGGCGTGTACGACGTGCGCGTAGAAATAACTTCGCCCATTGGCTGCTTTATCTATGCGGACTTCCCCAAACTCATCACCATGGAGCCGCCCCCGGTTGCTGATTTTCTGTGCGACCCGGATTCTGCCCTGACCAATTTCAACAACACGGTTCGTTTCATTGACCAATCTTCGGGAGCCGAGCATTGGAACTGGCAAATCGGGCCCAACTTCACCACCCTGGAACAAAACCCGACGCACACGTTCCTCGACACGGGCCGCGTGAGCGTGCGGCTCCTCGTGACGCATCCGGCGGGCTGCAAAGATTCGATCACGAAAGAGTTGGACATCCGCCCCGTGGTCACTTGGTTTATGCCAAATGCGTTCACCCCCAACGGCGATGGCACAAACGACGATTTCTTTGGGAAAGGATTTTTGAACGGAGTCACAAATTTTAAAATGAGCATCTGGAACCGTTGGGGCGAATTGGTGTTCGAGACCAGCAACCCGAACGACAAGTGGAACGGCGAAAAGCGGAACGCGGGCGGAATGTCGCCCGAAGGCGTATATGTTTACACCGTTACGTTCACTGGGCCGAGGGGCGAAGTCAACGAATACAAGGGCTTTGCTACCGTGGTGCGATGAAGACAGACTCAACCTGAATATTTAAACATGAACCGAACTGGTATTTTTTCAATCCTCGCGCTTTTCGCGCTTTTCTTTTTCCCTTCTCTGGCCGAGGCACGGCACATCATTGGCGGTGACATCACCTACGTTTGCTTGGGCGAAACCAGCCCCGGCGTGAAACGCTGGCGGTTCACGATGCACATCTACCGCGACTGTTATGGCAATGGCGCAGAGTTCGACGTGCCTGCCGAGTTTGCCATTTACAAAGGCTCGGAAACGAACAATTCGCTGTACTCCACCTACAGCATCAATGACTATAACTACACCAAATTAGTGCCCGACACGCCGCAGTGCGTGACAAATATCCCGCTCGTGTGCGTAGAAGAGGCCATTTACTCTTTTGAAGAAGAACTTCCGGTGCTCACGGGCGAGAGTTTTTTTATCGTTTACCAGCGCTGTTGCCGGAACAACACGATCACCAACATAGTGAGCTCCGGCGATGTGGGCGCCACCTATTTTATCGAACTGACCCCTGCGGCAATGGCGCTTTGCAACGACAGCCCAGTGTTCACCAACTTTCCGCCCATCATCATTTGCAACAATCTGCCGCTGATTTTCAACCACTCGGCCATGGATGCGGATGGGGATCTGTTGGTGTACAGTTTTTGCAGAGCATGGGCAGGCGGAGGCAACAACACGGGCCAGCCCGAACTATTCAGTTGCATCGGCGCAAAGCCGACCCCACCTTGCCCGCCGCCCTTTGACATAGTGCCTTACGCGACGCCAAACTACAATTTCAACAACCCGGTGGGCGGAAACCCGCCCGTAACGATCAACCCCGCTTCTGGGGAAATCACGGGTACACCCTTGTTCGTGGGGCAATTTGTGGTGGCCGTGTGCGTGCAGGAATTTCGCAACGGCCAACTGCTTTCCACCGTGCAGCGCGAGTTCCAGTTCAATGTGGCCGACTGTACGCCCGACATTGACGCCAAACTCAGCGCCGACTCCCTGACCATCGATCTGGAGGAATACACCATCAAATCCTGTGGCGAAAAGACCATTTTCTTTCAAAACAAAACCACCATAGCAGCCAATGTGGATGATGTGGAATGGCGTTTCGACATCAACGGCACCACCGTGACCGACAAGGTGAACAAGTGGTTCACGGCTTTCACTTTTCCCGACACGGGGCTGTACCACGGGCTGTTGTTGATCAACCAAAGCAGCGGCGGCTGCAGCGACACGGCTTACATCCACGTGCGCATTTTTCCGGAGGTGAATGCGAGTTTTGCTTACGACTATGACACTTGCGTGGCTGGCCCGGTGGTCTTCACCGACCAATCCACGGGCGAGGGCGGCGTGAACCAATGGAAATGGAATTTTGGAATACCCGGCTCGGCTTCCAGCCAGCAAAACCCTACTTACCAATACCCCATCCCCGGCGACCACCCGGTGAAACTCAAGGTGACGGACATGAACCTGTGCTCGGACGATACCACCGTTGTCATTCGATGGTTTCCTGTTCCGCCCGTCATCATCATCCAGCCCAGCAGTTTTCTCGGCTGTGTGCCTGCCGATATTTTCTTCGACAACCTCTCTACGCCCATTGACGAGAGTTACCACATCGTGTGGTATTTTGGAGATGGCGATTCGACGCAAAACGTCATCAGCCCCAGCCATTTGTACGATGAGCAAGGCGTGTACGACGTGCGCGTAGAAATCACTTCGCCCATTGGCTGCTATGTGGATGCGGATTTCCCCAACCTCATCCGGGTGGAGCCGTCGCCCATTGCCGATTTTGATTGTGACCCGGATTCTGCGCTGACCAATTTCAACAACACGGTTCATTTCATAGACAAATCCATCGGGGCGTCCCGTTGGAACTGGCAGATAGGCCCCAACTTCACCACCATCGAGCAAAACCCCACGCACACATTTCTCGACACGGGCCGCGTGAGCGTGCGCCTCATCGTGACGCACCCGGCGGGCTGCAAAGACTCGATCACGAAAGAATTGGACATCCGCCCCGTGATCACCTGGTACATGCCCAATGCTTTCACGCCCAACGGCGATGGGGCGAACGACGACTTCTTTGGGAAAGGGTTCCTCGACGGAGCCACCAATTTCAAAATGGCCATCTGGAACCGCTGGGGCGAATTGGTGTTCGAGACCAGCAACCCGAATGACAAATGGAACGGCGAAAAACGGAACACCGGCGGTATGTCGCCCGAAGGCGTGTATGTTTACACGGTGTCTTTCACGGGGCCGAGGGGCGAGGTCAACGAGTTCAAGGGCTTTGCCACGCTGGTGCGATGACAATTCTGGTTTCTGGTTGGAAGGTTTCTGGTTGGAACCTCCAACCAGAAACCTTCCAACCAGAAACCTTCCAACCTATTCACTATGCGGAAAACTGCGCTCGCCGCCCTTGCCGGGCTGGCATTCCTTTCCATTTTTTCTTGTGTGAAACACAGGGTCTATAGCACCCAAGTGGCTGCCCGCGCTGCCGCCGAAGGCCGCGAAAAAGTGCTGGTGCAAGAACTGCTCGACCGAAAAAGGGAAACGTTCCAACTCACCAAAACTACGGAAAACCTCGCCCGCGACCTCGGCAGACAGGATACCGAGATTGCCGACCTGAAAACACAACTCGCTTCCACCACCCGCTCCATGGGCGAATCAGCGAGCAAACTCGCCTCCGAAAAAACGTTGCTCGAAAAGAACCTCGCTGCCTCCAATGCCGCGCTCGACCAGTGCAACACGCTGACACAGAAAGTGAAAGCCGTGCAAGACAAGCGTAAGGCCATCCTCGCCGGGCTTGAGTCTGATTTGGCAAAAGCTTATTTCCCGCACAGCAGCACGGGCGTGACGGTCACTTTCGAGAGCGAATCCATCATGCTCACTTTGCCCGACGCGGCGCTCTTTGAACCGAGCGGAATGGCCATCAGCACAAAAGGAAAGGCGCTGCTCCAGCCTTTGGCCGACTTTATCGCCACGAGGCCATCCCTCTCGGTAGAAGTGGCGGCCTACACGGACAATGTGCTGCCGCCCAAAGAAAAAAACCTGAAAGATACCTGGGACTGGAGCCTTGCCCGCGCCACCTGCGCGGTGCGCATGCTCATCCGCGACTTCAATGTGAACGCCAACCAACTCACTCCGCTTGGCAAGGGCGAGTTTTATCCCCTCGCGCCAAACGAAACGCCCGAAGGCCGCCAGAAAAACCGCCGCACGGTGGTGGTTTTCCGGCCTATACTGCCCAACGTGCCGATGGCGGAATAGTCTAATGATTCGATTTTTGAAGATTGAATCCGATTGATTCGATTATGTCGCCCAATTTGCCAAAGCCGTTTTAGGCGCACCCCGCCCAAACAGCTGCTTTACTTTCGGCACTGCTTATTTATAGCCAACGCAAAGTGGTTATGAAAAACGAACTGCGCCCAAGCGTTGATTCCCAATCGAATCAATCGGATTCAATCTTCAAAAATCGAATCATTCGGCTTTACTCCTGACACATTGCTTCTGTTTTGGCCTTTGCTAAAATGCTCTCAAGTTCTTCATTCACTCAACCACATCTCCTCATGTTTGCAATCAAGCATACACTGATTTTCGCCCTCCTCTTTTTGTTCGCTGCAGAATCGTTTGCCACCCACATCGTGGGCGGTGGCGTGACCTACGAGTGCATCGGCAGCGTAGGCAACAACAGAATATATCGGTTCACCATGAAGGTCTACCGGGACTGCCTCAACGGCCAGGCACCGTTGGACGACCCGGCTCACATGGCCATTTACACCGGCAACTTTCAGGTAAACTCCCTGTTCGATGCCTTCGATGTTGATCTCGCGTCCGTCCAGGAGGTCACGATCAACCAACCGGACTGCATTGACAACCTGCCCGAGATCTGTTTGCAGGAAGCGACCTACACTTGGGAAGTTACCCTGCCCGTGATCAACCAAAGTTATTTGATCGAGTATCAGCGCTGTTGCCGCACCGATGCAATCACGAACATCGAGAACCCTGGCGGAACCGGCGCAACATATTACGTAGAAATTACGCCAGCCTCGCAGCAGTTGTGCAACAGCAGCCCGGCATTCAGCAACTTTCCCCCTGTGGTCATTTGCAACAACTACCCGCTCGAGGTGGACTACTCCGCCACGGACTCGGATGGCGACCAGTTGGTGTACAGTTTTTGCGCGCCGTTCGCAGGCGGGGGCGAATTTGGCAATGGCTGCTCTTCACCATCCCCTGAGCCGCCCTGCCCGCCGCCTTTCGACGAGGTAATTTTTATTGCCCCGGATTACACCCCAGAGGAGCCGATGGGCGGTGACCCCTTGATACAAATAAATGCGCAAACAGGCATTATCAGCGGTACGCCGCACTTGAATGGCCAATACGTGGTGGGCGTTTGTGTGCAAGAATTTCGCGACGGGGTATTGCTGTCCGTTACGCGGCGCGACTTCCAGTTCAACGTAGCCGATTGTGCGCCGCAGGTCACCGCGCTGGTGCAGTACGACGAGGTGGTTGGCGTTCAGAGCTATGTCATCAAGCAATGCGGCGACTCGAAAACGGTCACCATCGTCAACGAGAGTTTGCCGCCAGCCAATATCGAAACCTTCGAGTGGGTCTTTGATTTGGGCAACGGCAACATCCTCGAAAACTCCACCGATTTTGACCTTACTGTGGATTTTCCCTCTTTCGGCACATACAACGGCATTTTGGTGCTCAACGAAGGCTTGGATTGCGGCGACACGGCGTTTATTCAGGTGAGATTGTACCCGCCCGCCACGCTCGACCTCGGCGCAGACCTCATGATTTGCAAAGACAGCACCCTGGTGTTTGATGCCGGGGCAGGCTTCACGGCCTACCAATGGCAAGACGGCTCTACGGCCCAGACTTTCAGCGCCACCACAACGGGGCTTTACCACGTTGCCGCCACGGACTCCTGTGGGAATGTGCTGCGCGATTCCGTGCTTGTCAGCATCAGCCCGGCCCCGGAGGTCAATTTGGCCAATGTCAGCATTTGCCCTGGCAAATCGGTCACGCTGAACGTCGCCGGTTTTGACCAATATCTGTGGTCGCCCGCAGCAGGGCTGAGTTGTACAGATTGCCCCAACCCTACCATCCAAGCCGGAGTCAACACGACCTACACCCTCACAGCCACCAACCAAGAGGGCTGCGTGGGGCAGGGCAGTTTTCAGGTCACGGTGCTGCCCACGCCTATGCACACATACTTGATTCAGTTTTATCCCAACCAATCCGTCACGCTCGGCGGCCAGACTTACACCCAGCCCGGCACCGTGATGCTCAATGTGGCATCCACCACCGGCGGCTGCGACTCGCTGAACACGTATATCCTGGAACTCATCCCCACCACGCTCGACCTACAGTGCCCGGCCAACCTGACGGTCGCACTGCCAAACAACGCCACGACGATTGTGGCGAACTACGCGCTCCCGACGGCTACTACCGATTGCCCGGGTTCGCAGCCCATCATCCAATTGCAACAAGGATTGGCTTCCGGCGGAAATTTCCCCGCAGGGGTCAATACGGTCTGTTATGGCGCCACCAATGCCTGCTCAAATACTGATGCGTGTTGCTTCACTGTCACCGTCACTACGCTTGACATCCAATGTCCAGCCAACCTGACGGTCGCACTGCCAAACAACGCCTCGACGATTGCGGTGAACTACGCGCTCCCGACGGCTACCACCGATTGCCCGGGTTCGCAACCTGCCATTCAGCTGCAGCAAGGGCCGCCTTCCGGCGGAAATTTCTCCTCAGGGGTCAACAGCGTTTGCTACGGCGCCACCAATACCTGCGGAAACAACGATGCCTGTTGTTTCACGGTCACCGTCACTACGCTTGACATCCAATGCCCAGCCAACTTGACGGTCGCGCTGCCAAACAACGCCCCGACGACTGAGGTGAACTACGCGCTCCCGACGACGACGACCAATTGCCCAGGTTCGCAGCCTACCATTCAGTTGCAACAAGGATTGGCTTCTGGCGGAAATTTCCCCGCAGGGGTCAACACGGTCTGTTATGGCGCCACCAATACTTGTGGAAACGGGGATGCTTGTTGCTTCACCGTCACCGTCACTACGCTTGACATTCAGTGCCCGGCCAATCAGACGGTCCAACTGCCCGTAGCCGCCACAACGGTTGTAGTGACCTATAATGCGCCCACCACCACCACCAATTGCCCCGGCCCTGTGTCTGCGCCAACCCTTGTGCAAGGGCTATCGAGCGGCAGCGGCTTCCCTTTGGGCATCACAAAAGTGTGCTATGAAGGCAGCAATACCTGTGGCAACCGGGACACCTGCTGCTTCAATGTCACGGTGCTGGACGCGCCGCCTCCTTGCGACATCAAGACGCTCGGATGTATGCGCTATGAATTGCTCGACATCCGGCTGGACGCTATCAACCAGCGCAGGTTCCGAATTCGGGCCACCAACTACTGCGCGTCGGAGGTAGATTACATCGCCATCCAACTGCCGCCTGGCATCGTGGCTGTTACGCCCAAAGAGGCAAGCATCTACATTGCTCCCAACACGGACAATCAGTACAAGGTGCGCAACCCGAACGCTTCGCCGTTTTATTCTGTCCGCTACCGTTCGGTGTCCACTGGATTGACCAACGGGCAGTCGGATGTATTTGAATACCGGCTTCCGCAACAGTCGCACACCAACAACTATATCCACATCACCGGCAAGCTCAAAAATGGGCTGGCTTATGAGGCTCACCTCAACACTTGGTACTGCCCGGTGCAGCCTTGGGAGGGGGCTAAGGGGAATGCGGAATACGGAATTGGGAATGCGGAATTGGGAATTGGGAATTCCGAATTCCACATCCGCCCCAACCCGACTGCGGGCTCGCTGTTCGTGGACATAATCCAATGGCAGGGTCAATCTGCACAAGTTCAGGTGCTGAACGCACAAGGGCAGTTGGTGCTGGATCGCCGGTGTGACCTTGAAGATGAATGGCTTGAACTGAACTTGGACGGCGATTTGCCCAATGGCCTCTACTATGTGGTGGTGCAGCCTGTGGGTGGGGCCAAGTCGGCGGCAAAGTTTGTATTGGAGCGGTAGGGGAACGATGAACTGTGAACGATGAACTATAAATGGTTCGACCACTTGAATCGCAGAGAGGTCAAACTTCCCGATCCCGATTTCTTCGGGATTAAACTTTCGGGAAGTTGAAGATTTGAAAACGGGACAATTGGAGGTTCGACTTTGAGTCGAACCTCCAATACTTCCCAAACAGATCGTGTATTAAACCCGCACCACGATCTTCCCAAACTGCGCTCCCTTTTCCATTTTTTCAAAAGCCTTCGCTCCTTCCGAAAGCGGGAAAACCGAATCCACCACGGGCACTATTTCGTGCTTTTGCACAAAGGCCAGCATAGCGCGAAACTCGCGTGGGCTGCCCATGGTGCTGCCAAGAATGCTGATCTGCTTCCAAAAAACAGGCTGCATACTCAAGCCGTTCACCTTGCCCAATGTGCCGCCGTACAAGCCGATTCGTGCGCCGGGGTTGCAGAGGCCAGGCAGCAGCGCGAAGCCTTCGCCTGCGGCTGAATCAATGATGACATCGAAGCCTCCGGCTTCTTGTTTGAGGCGTTTTTCCCAGCCTTCTTCGCGGTAGTTCGTGCCGCCTTTGGCACCGAGTTTCATCGCTTTGGTGATTTTTTCGGCGGAGCCGGAAGTGACAAAAACCTCTGCCCCGGCAGCCACAGCGAGTTGCAGAGCCGTAAGGGCAACCCCGCCGCCGATTCCCGTGACCAGCACTCGTTCCCCTTTCATCCATTGACATCGGCTGAAAAGTGTGCGCCAAGCCGTCAGCCCGGCGAGGGGCAGCGCGGCGGCTTGTTCCCAACTTAAGTGTTCCGGCATGGGAAAAATGCTCTTGCGCGGTAGGCAGATTTGCTCGGCGAACGTGCCGTCATCTGGCATACCAAGCACGCGGAAATTTTTGCTTTGGAAGTTCGGGTCGTCGCCCCATTCGAGGGCAGGATACAGGACTACACGTTTCCCGCGCCATTCCCCTGCGCCATCAGAGCCGAGTATGCAGGGCGTTCGGATGCCTGCGTACAGTCCCTGTGTGATGAACAGGTCGCGGTGGTTGAGTGCAGCAGCGCGGATGCTGACGAGGGCTTCGCCTTTTGTCGGCTTGGGTTCTGGCATTTCAGCCAGTTCGGGCGGGGCGCTCGGTTGTTTGACTATGAGTGCTTTCACGGTGTAGAAGGTGAGAGATGTGAGAGACGTGAGAGGGTGAGAGAATTTGCGTGTCAAATTTCAAAGAAATTTGGGAAGCCGTAAACAGTTTTTAGGGGAATGCGTTTAGGCCTTCACTATTCGAAATCATGCGCATCCGAATCGGCATCATCGTGGCTTACCTGCTTCTTGGCTGCATCCTCATGGAGGATGCACTGCCTTGTTTTGCCGACTCGAACTTGATGGAGATGTGCGAATCGAAGACGGAGAATGGCGAAAAAGAGGCCAAGAAAGAAAAAGAAATCAAAGATGAACTGAACGAAGCGAAAGAAAGGGTTCATGCTGCAAGCCTCCGCACATTCTCCTTTTTGGTTCACCCGGGCAGCCTCTTTGCTGATTCCGAAGAAATCCCCGACAGCGCCCACCGCTCCATTTTCTCCCCCCCTCCCAACGAGGTTTGATTGCCTTTTTGATTTTTCGACGCGCTCCACGAGCGTGCGCGTCTTGTCTTGTCTCGCCGTTGGCGGGATGATTCTTTGCAATCAAATCCTTCTTCTTCATGCAAAAGAACAACTTTTGGGCAGATCTGAAATATGATATGCCTGCGGGCTTGGTGGTGTTCCTCATCGCTCTGCCGCTCTGCTTGGGCATTGCCCTTGCCTGTGGCGTGCCGCTTTTCGCGGGCATTGTCGCGGGCATTGTCGGCGGCCTCCTTATCAGTTTTTTGAGCAACTCGCACACAAGTGTGAGCGGCCCGGCGGCTGGCCTCACCGCCGTGGTTATTGTCGCCATCCAGCAACTTGGTGCTTTCGAGGTGTTTCTGTTGGCCGTGGTGCTGGCGGGTATTTTTCAGGTCGCGCTGGGTTTTGCGCGGGCCGGCACAATTGCCAATTATTTCCCCTCCAACGTCATCAAAGGGATGCTGACCGCCATCGGCATCATCATCATTTTGAAGCAGATCCCCCACGCTTTGGGGTACGACAAGGATTCGGAGGGCGACTTCTCGTTTTTTGAACAAAGCGGCAGCAACACGCTGCTTTCTATCTGGGATGCCATTACCCAATTTATCCACCCCGGCGCGACGGCGGTGGCACTGCTTTCCATCGGGATTATGCTGCTGTGGGAGCGGCCTTTTGTGCAAAGCAAATTGAAACTCGTGCCGGGTGCATTGGTGGCGGTTGTGGCGGCTGTGCTTGTCAATCAACTCTTTTTGACGCTCGGCGAACCTTGGGCTATTCTCCCCGAACACTTGGTGAGCATCCCCGTGCCGCGCGATGGGGCGGCTTTCCTGGCGCAATTTACATTCCCAGACTTTTCGCAATGGGCCAATCCCAAAGTGTACACCGTGGCGCTCACCATCTGTGCGGTGGCCTCCATCGAGACGCTGCTGTGCATCGAAGCGGTGGACAAGATTGACAAGCATTTGCGCACGACCAACCCCAACCGCGAACTGAAAGCGCAGGGTGTGGGCAATTTGGTGTCGGGCTTGCTGGGCGGCTTGCCGCTTACGTCGGTCATCGTGCGCAGCTCCGCCAACGTCAATGCGGGCGCCCGCACGAAAACTTCGGCGATCCTGCACGGTGCTTTGCTGCTGGTGTGCGTGGCATTGATCCCAGTTGTTTTGAACCTGATCCCGCTCGCCGCACTCGCGGCAGTGCTCATCCTGACAGGCTACAAATTGGCCAAAATCTCGGTGTTCAAGCAGATGTGGGCCAACGGGAAATACCAATGGTGGCCGTTCATCATCACGGTGGTAGCGGTGGTATTTACCGATTTGCTGACGGGTGTGGGCATCGGCTTGGCAGTCAGCGCGTTTGCCATTCTGCGCGGCAATATGAAAAACGCCTACTTCTTCCACCGCGAAGATTACCACAAGGGTGAGACCGTCTACATCAAACTGTCGCAAGAAGTTTCTTTCCTCAACAAAGCAGCGATCAAACTGACGCTCGACCACCTGCCTGAAAACGCAAAGGTGACGAT